>CANGXD010000124.1 GCA_947457545.1 Gemmatimonadaceae bacterium | reverse complement strand
TGGCCGCGATCGCGCTCAGAATGCCGCCCGTAAGCTGAATGAGCCCCGTGCCGATGAGATTGCGAATGCCTTCGGGGTCGCTCATCACGCGCGAGACGAGCACGCCGCTCTTGGTGCTGTCGAAGTAGCGCACCGGCAGGCGAATGAGATGTCCCTGCACTTCCTCACGCAGCTGCGCGATGGCCTGCTGCGCCGCAACGCTCACGACTTGCGAGAGCGCGTAGCCAGTGAGCGTCTGCACGATGGTGGCACCAAGTCCCGCCAGCGCGACGAGCCCCAGCATGCGCAGATCCTTCTGCGGCAGCACTTCATCGAGCACATACTTGGTGGAGTACGGCAGCACGAAGCTCGCGGCTCGGCTGATCAGCATCAACACCAAGCCGATACTCACGGACTTGCGGTGCTGGAGAATGAGCGCGCGGGCTTCGCCCCAGGCGCGCTTGCTGTCGTACTTGGGCTTCTTTGATGCCGCTGTTGGAGGAACCATCCTCCAAACTTAGCGCGTCGTCAGGGTTCGGGCCGCGTCCAGATCACGCCTTCATGCGCGCGGAAGCGCAGTGCCGTGGTGGGATCTTTGTCGGCCAGCACCTCCAGCGTCTTCTCCGTGCCATCGTCCTGACGATACGTCACCGAGATCGCCGTCTCACGACCCGCATCGTTGGTCTCGACCTTCGTAATGGGATAGCGCCCCTCGACCGGGTCGGTGAGCGTGAGCACCACCGTGTCGGGGAGGAACTCCAACGTCTGCTGCTTGAAGCGCCAGAAGTCCGTCTTCCACGGCCCGACGATCTCGGCAGGGAGTGGATCATGGCCCTTGGCGGGGCGGTTCATGTACACGACGGCCATGAGCATGGCGATCGCTGGCGCGACGATCCACCACCGTGATCCACCGCCGGCTGGTGCTCCCGTCGTCGGCTTGCCGCTCGGCTTGGCACTTGGCGCCGGTCGCGCCGCCGTCGACTTTTTGGCCGTCGCGGGGGCGCTCTTGGCGGCCGGTCTGGCGGCGGGGCGCGGGCGCGGAATGGGGATCTTGACCGGCTCGAGCACCTGGTCCACCCACTCGTCGGCCTTGGGAGCCGGCGGGGTGGGCTCCAACACCAGATCCACCCAGGTGTCGGCCGGCGCGGCCGGTGGCGTGGGCTCGAGTACCTGATCCACCCACTCGTCGGCCGTAGCAGACGGCGCCTCAGCGACCACTTTGTCCGTCTTGCGGCGGCGGGGCGTGCTCTTGGCAGGCGCGTCCGTCGCCTCGGTCACCGTCTTGCGACGATCCCCGCGCTTCGTGCCGCTCGCCTTCGGCTTCTTGGGTGCAGCGGGCTCCTCGGCCACCTCGGCTTTCTTCGCCCGGGAACGCCGAGCTCGAGCCGGCGGCGGTTCAACGGGGGCGACCGCCTCGGACATGGGGGCGCCAGCGGGCTCGGCGTCCACCTCAGCCGGCGCGGCAATGGGCTCGGCCGCCGGATCCGGATCCTCAGGCACGTACAGAAATGCGTCGGCAAAGGCCATGGCAAAGCCTTCCGAGCTGCGCGGGTCCGCCACCGTGGCCAACGCCTCATTGGCGTCGATCGTGGCGTGCTCCACAGACGTTGGGGTCGGGCGCGGCGTCGCTGCCCGTTTCTGCCGACGAGGTTTGCTGCCCATCTGTCTTCTCTGAACGAACCCAAAGGGGGAGATGATGAGGTAGCGCGACATCCGCCACGACGACTCACCGCAAGGGACGATCAGAAGAGACTTCGGGAAACGCGCGGGACAGGACCGGTCGGCGACGACCTGCCTGTCACCACACGCCGACGCATGGGCTAGGTGTGCGCCGGCGGAATCATTCGAAACATCAACAAAGCACTATAGGATCAGCATCAAGCGACGGTTGGCATATCTCCGCTTACATCGAACGCTGCACCAGCGCTTCGATACGCTTGAGATGCTCAGCCGTCGGGAGCGCCCCGCGCATCCCCGCCGTGTTGTCGTTCACGTATTTCACCTGCGCCGTACCCGGAATGACGCAGGTCACCGCCGGGTTGGCCACGATGTACTTGAGGAAGATCTGCGCCCAGCTCGACGCGTCGAATTCCTTGGCCCACTCGGGCACCGGCGTCTGGAGCACGTTCTGAAAGACCCGCGTGCGCCCGAACGGCAAATTCACCAGCACCCCAATGCCCTTCTCGCGCGCCATCGGCAGCACCCGCTCGGCGGCGTTGCGATTGTCCGCCGCGTAGTCGATCTGGATGAAGTCCAGCGTCTCCGACTGCATGAGCTGCTCGAGTATCGGGTACTGCTGATCGCTGCTCGTCGTCACCCCCACGTAGCGAATGCGGCCGGCGGCCTTCATCTCGCGCAGCACCGGCAACAGCGTCGGCGTGCCCTGAAGGTTCCACACCTGCATGAGATCGATGCGCGTGGTCTTGAGACGGCGGAACGACTCCTCCATCTGCGCGACGCCCGCGGCGGCATCGGTCCCGCGTGTGGACACCTTGGTGGCCAGAAAGAGCCGATCGCGAATACCCAGCTCACTCACGAGCTCTCCCGTCACCACCTCGGCTTGCCCGTACCCAGGCGCGGTGTCGATCACCTTTCCGCCCAGCTTGGGAAATTCCCGCAATGTCTCGCGCAGGGGGGCCTTTTCCTCGACCGTCGACACGTCGTAGCGGCGCGCCGTGCCAATCCCGACGACCGGAAGCTTTTCGCCGCTCGACGGAATCGCCCGGGTAATGAGTGCGCCCTGTGCCGCGTCGTCGCGCGCGAACACCGGGGGCAGCACGCCGTGGGTCAGGGCTTCAGCCACCGCCGGCGTGACGAGGGCCGCCAGACCGGCACCGATTCCGACCTTGAGCGCCTCACGACGCGAGAAATTTGCCGACGGTTCGGGACGAAGCGTGTCAGACATGGGGCGGTTGGCGAACGGTTGATGGCGTTGCTGCGTTGATGAAATGTCAGCGATGGGTGCGCCCTCCTGCGATCGCAGGACAAACGGCGGCGCCAAGCTGATTGGTCCCTGAGGTGTCGTTCCGGTAGTTTACCGGTGATACCCGCCCCCCATCAGGATTGCATGTTCATACCCGATAAAGAAACACTGGCCAAGGTCGAAGTGCTTGCCGACCTCGAGAGCGACGTCGAGCAGCTCATGGCGACGCACGAGTCCAAGCGCATCCTTTGGTTCCCCTCCGAACTGCTCGCCCCCGCGCCCGACACGGACCCGGACGAACATGTGAAGATGCTGCGCGAACGTGCGCGCGGGATCAGCATGCCGGCCCGCGTGGCGCTCGCGCTCAACACGCTCACCGAAGAAGGGCTGCCGCACTTCCACCGCCTGCTCGCCACCTACCTCGGCGGCGACACCTTCTGGGCCAAGTGGAACAACCTGTGGACCGCCGAGGAAGACCGTCACGGCGCCGTGCTGCATGACTACGCGCACGACAGCAAGATCCTCGACAATCCGGTGCTCGAGCGCATGCAGTTCGAGTACCTCAAGGCCGGCTTCGAGCCCCAGTGGGACAAGGATCCGTATCGCGTGTTCGTGTACACCTCGCTGCAGGAGCGCGCGACGCAGGTGAGCCACGCCAATACCGGCAAGCTCGCAGGCGAATACGAGCCGCTCATTGGCGAAGTGCTCGCCAACGTGGCCAAGGAGGAAGCGCGGCACTACGTGTTCTACCGCGAAATCTTCCAGCGCGTGCTCGTGCGCGACCCCAACAACGCCATGGTGTCGGCCTCGCTCGTCATGCCAAGCATCGATATGCCGGGCGTGAGCATGCCGCACTTCCGCGAGATGGGCGACGTGATCCGTCGTGCCGGCATCTACGGCCCGCGCGATTACATCAAGATCGTCGACGATCTCATCAAGTTCTGGGCGCTCGACAAGGTCGAAGGGCTCAACGAGATGGGCAAGAAGGCGCAGGAAAAGATCATGGGAATCACGGCGCGCCTGGAGCGCATCGCCGATGCCATGGAGACCCGCAGCAAGGCCAAGACGTTTGCGTTCAACGTCGCCTTCGCTCGCGAATTCGCGATGGAGTAGCCATGACGGACGCGCTCACCGAACTGCGTCGTGCACTCGGTGAGCGTTTCGCCGTCGAGCGGTTACTTGGCCAAGGTGGCATGGGGGCCGTGTATCTGGCCCGCGACAGACAACTCGATCGGCCGGTGGCACTCAAGGTGCTGCCGGCCGAGTTTGCGTTGCAGCACGATCTGCGCGAGCGCTTCCTGCGCGAAACGCGTACGGCCGCAAGCTTCTCGCACCCGAACATCGTGCCGGTGTTCAGCGTGGAAGATCACGGCAGCGTGCTCGCGTACTCCATGGGCTACGTGGAAGGGGAAAGCCTCGCGCAGCAGGTTGCGCGCTCAGGTCCACTCTCGGTACGCGACACGGTGCGTATGCTGCAGGACGTGGCGTACGCGCTGGCCTATGCACACGGTCGCGGTGTGGTGCATCGCGATATCAAGCCCGACAACATCATGATCGAGCGCGCCACGGGGCGCGCACTGCTCATGGATTTCGGCATCTCGCGGTCGGTGAGCGCTCCGGCGCCTACCAATGGCACTAGCGCCGGACTCACCCGTGTGGGCGAGGTCGTAGGGACGCCGGAGTTCATGAGTCCGGAGCAGGCGGCGGGCGATACGATCGACGGTCGCAGTGATCTGTATTCGCTGGGCCTCGTCGCCTGGTTCGCGCTGAGCGGGCAGAGTGCAATGGGTGGCGACTCCATACAGAAGGTGCTGGTGAAGCAGCTGACCGAAGTGGTGCCACCCATTCAGACGCTTCGGGCCGATGTACCCGCACTGCTGTCAGATGTCGTGCACCGCTGTCTCGCCAAGTCTCCCGACGAACGCTTCGCGGCGGCCGAGCAGCTGGTGGAAGCGCTGGACGTCTCCGCGCTGCGCGGCGTGGAGATTCCATTGCCCATTCGCCTCTTCGCGCAGGACGTCGCGCAAGCGGGCATGGTATTGGCTTTCAGCGTGATCGTGCTGGTCCTGTTGTACGCGGTACTTGCCGTCGGTGACCGTAGCGATCTCGACGTGCTCCTGCCCCTGGTAATGTTCAGCGCAATCGTATGGGGACGCATTGCGCAGACGGTTCATCAAGGTCGCACCCTGATACGACGCGGCTTCGGTGTCGCCGAGATCCAGTCGGGATTTCGCGCGCTGCTCGATGAGCAGGCGGCAGAACGTGCGCAGCTCCGTGCCGATACCAAATTCGTAAAGCATCGCCGGCGGCGTGAGCTGGTGTGGGTCGTCATGCTGGTCGTCGCGTTTGTGCTGTTCCGGTGGGTGATGAACTCCATGCGAATCGAGATGGAGGAAGGGTTCTTCACGATCTCGCGCCCGGGCATGGTCATCATCTACGCCGCGTTCATCATCGCCGGCCTTTCGGTGGTGAACCTGTTGCGTTCCCCGCTGCGCGCCAACATCGGCGAGCATCTGTTCCGACTCGTGTGGGCCTCAGCAATCGGCCGCGCCATGCTTTCGCTCCTCGGCCTCGGCGTAGCGCGCGCGACGACCCCACAAACGCTGCCGCCGACGCGACCGGTGACGGCGCCGGCAGCGCCAATCCACACATCGAAAGCGACACCGGCGACTCACACCGCTACACTCGAAAATCGCGTGGCAGCGCTGGAACAGTGGCGACGTGAGACAGAACGAGACTGACGCCTCGCATCACAAACGTTTCACCCGCTATTCCGTAGCCCCGCCGCAATCCCATTGATGGTGATGTGAATGCCGCGGCGCAGGAATTCGTCCGTCGTGCCTTCCGCAGCGCCGTGTTCACGGTACCGGCTCAACAGCGCAATCTGCAAATGATTGAGCGGGTCCATATACGGAAAGCGCGTTTCGATGGACCGCGCCAGCAACGGATTATCGGCCAACAGCTCCTCTTGCCCCGTAATGCGCCGTAACGCGTCACGCGTGCGCTGCCACTCGGCGCTGATGCGGCCGAAGATCGTCTCACGCAATGTTGCATCAGTGACGAGTTCGGCGTAGCGCGACGCGACGCGCAAGTCGCTCTTGGCCAGCACCATGTCCACGTTCGACAGCAGCGTGCGGAAGAAGGGCCACGCCGTGGCCATGCGCTGCAGCACCGGCAATCCGTCGGGATGTTCTTCCAGCCACTGCGACACCGCGCTGCCGAAGCCATACCACCCCGGCAGCATGCAGCGACACTGCGCCCAGGCGAACACCCATGGGATGGCCCGCAAGTCTTCAATGCGGTCCGATGGCTTTCGCGATGCCGGACGGCTCCCGATGTTGAGCGTCGCGATCTCGGCGAGGGGCGTACTCTCGCGGAAGTACTGCGTAAAGCCCGGCGTGTCGTACACCAGCGCGCGATACGCCTGAAACGCCAGCGTAGACAAACGCTCCATGACCGGATGAAAGGTCACCGCCTTGTCGGCCTGATTCTCGTGATCGGTGAGCGTCGCTTCGAGCGTCGCCGCCACCAGCAACTCCAGATTGCGGCGACCGACATCCGGTGTGGCGTACTTGGACGCGATCACTTCGCCCTGTTCGGTAAGCCGGATCTGTCCGCTCACCGCGCCCGAGGGCTGCGCCAGAATGGCCTCGTAGCTGGGGCCGCCGCCGCGGCCCACACTACCACCGCGCCCATGAAAGAAGCGCAACTTGACCGACGCGCGCGCAAACACCCCCATGAGCGCGAGTTCGGCCTGATACAACTCCCAGCCGCTCGTGAGGAAGCCACCGTCCTTGTTGCTGTCGGAGTAGCCGAGCATGACCTCCTGCACGTTACCGCGCGCGGCGACAAGCGCGCGATACGCGGGTAGGTCGAACGCCGCACGCATGATGTCACCGGCGCGCTGCAGGTCGCTGATGGTTTCGAAGAGCGGGATGATATCGAGTGCCACACCGGGCGCGCCGCCGCCGGTGGCGAGCCCCGCCTCCTTGAGCAGCAGCGCCACCTCGAGCAAGTCCGACACACCATCGCACTTTGAGATGATGTAGTGTGGCAGCGCCGCGCTTCCGAAGCGCTCGCGCATGACGCGCGCCGCGAACACGATGGCCAGTTCACCCTGAACCTCGGCGCTGTACGTCAGGTGCGGCGAGTACAGGGGCCGCGTGCCGCCGAGTTCCGACGCCAGCAACGCCACCCGCGCTGCTTCGTCGAGCGCCATGTATTGGTCGGTGACGCCCGCCTGCGCGAGGAGCTCGGCCACCACCTTCTCATGCACATCGGCATTCTGCCGCAGATCGAGCGGTGCCAGGTGAAATCCGAAAACGTCCACGGCAGTCATGAGCGCACGCAGCCGCCCGCTGGCGAGCAACGTCAATCCGGTGTGCACGAGTGACTCGTGCACCACATGCAACTCGGCCCGTAACTCGGCGGCGTTTCCGTAGGGCGCGGCGTCGCCCAAAGCGGCTCGCGTGGGGAGCGGCAAATCGAGCGTGCGCATCGTGGCCACGAGTCTCGCATAGATGCCACTGAGCGCACGACGATACGGCTCGTCGCGCCGTTGTACCGATTGATCCGGCGAGGCCGCCGCGAGCGCGTCGAGCGCCGGCGTCACAGGATGCAAGGCCCGTGATACGCTGAGCGTACCACCGACTTCGTGCACTTCGGCCAGATAGAAATCGAACGCTGCGGCCGATTGCAGGCGGAGCGTATCGCGAAGAATGTCGGCGGTCACGAACGGATTCCCGTCGCGGTCACCACCAATCCAGCTTCCCACCTGCAGAAACGTCCCCGGCGTAAACGGTGCATCGGGAAACCGTTGGGCCCACAGGGAGGCGGTGTGCGCGTACAACCGCGGCACCTCGGTAAAGAAGGTGCTGCGGTAATAGCCAATCCCGTTCTTCACCTCGTCGAGCACGCGCAGCCGCTCGCCGCGAACGAGGCGCGTATACCACAGCGTCAACACCTGACGCTGCAACGCCAGATCGTTCTCGGCGCGCTCGTCGGCGGTCAGCACCATGCGTTCGCGCTGCTCGAGCAACTCCGCGATTTCCTGCATGGCCACCTGCGTGCTCTGACGCTGCACTTCGGTGGGGTGTGCGGTGAGCACGGGTACGACCAGCGCCTCGGCAAAGAACTGCTGCAACCGCTCGCGCGCCGCGGCGTCGTCACCAATAACCTTGCGCACCGCGTCGATGGCAAAGGCCAACGTCCCTTCGCGCGCCGGCGAGCCTATGGCTTCGTGCGCTCGACGGCGCCGCGCGCGGTGCGTATCCTCAGCGATATTCGACAGCTGCAGGAAGTACGCGAACGCGCGCACCACGCTGAGCATCGTGGCGGGGGGCAACTGATCGAGCAGATCGTGCAGCCGCGCCCGGTCCTCGGCCCGTCCCTCGCGCGCAAAGCGAATGGCGGCCTTGCGCGTCTGCTCGACGAGCTCGAACGTCGCCTCCCCCTCCTGCTCCCGAACCGCGTCGCCAAGCAGACGGCCGAGGAGACGGATATCGTCGCGGAGTGGAAGGTCTTTGTCGTCGCGGTTGATGGGCATGCCGTAAACTATGACACGGCACCGCGCCTTAGCGACGGATTCGCCCCGTTCCCTCGGCGACAAGGAACGGATCATCCCCGAAAATGCCATCGACGCCGAGCGCGATCATTTCGCGCACCTCGGCGAGCGCATCACCTCGGTACCGCTTGGGAAGAAACGCCGGTTCGGGACGCAACGTCCACACGTGAACCAAGAGCCCCGCCGCGTGTGCATCCCGTACGACCGTCGTCGGGACGGCTGACGAGTCCGCCCCCACCAGCATGCGCGTGTTCACACCAATGCCGTTGGCGAACGTGGCGATCTCCCGTAACCGCTCCGGCGTGAGGGCCCCGCGGTCGAGGAGATAGATGAGCCGCACGGAGGTCTGCCCACGCAGCACCTTCAGGTTCGCCAACTCGAAGCTCTGAATGAAGACCGGGGCGTTCGCCCGGTTCAGCCCGCGCGCCGTGAGCGACGCCAACAGCGCCGGCTCCAGGGGAAGGCCAATGGCGCGATGATACGTGGGGTGCTTGGTCTCGGGGTATACACCCACGACCTGTCCGCGGGCGCGGCCCAGCGAATCGGCGAGCGCGAGCACTTCGTCGAAGGTGGGAATGCCGTATTGTCCGTCAAAGGCATGCGAACGGAACGGCAAGCGCTCGCGGGCGCGCAGTGTACGGAGCTCGGCCAGGGTGAAGTCTTCGGTGAACCAACCTTGGATGGTGTCGCCGTCGACCACCTTGCGCGTGCGCCGCGAGGGAAATTTGTCGGCGACGTCGGTCGTGCCGCCAATTTCGTTCTCATGCCGCGCCACGAGTACGCCGTCCTTGGTGCTCACCAGGTCGGGCTCGATGAAGTCGGCGCCCATCTGCACGGCCAGCGTGTAGGCCGCCAGCGTATGCTCGGGCCGGTGTGCGCTCGCCCCGCGATGCGCGATCACGATGGGCCGCGTGGTGGGCATGAGTGAGAGCGCCGGGGTGCCCCTGCATCCGGTCGCCAGCGCGCCGGTGAGCAGGAGGGGCACCGTGATCGCCACCCGTAGTGAACGGACCGGCCGGAGTGCATCGAGGAGAGTCGCCATGGCCACCATCATAACGCGGGAATGCGTCAGGGGATGGTCCGCTCCGTCACGGTTTGGACGCGAAGTCCGGGCCCGTACCCGTTGACGGGCCCCGCGTCGGCCTGCAGGATAGCGTATGGTTCCTACCGCCCCTGATTCCCTGATCGCAGCCATCCGCGGCCGAGATCAGCTCACCATTGTCCGGCAGCTCGACGAAGACCCCGCGCGTGCCACCATGCGTGGGCCCGGCGGCGAGTCGCTGGCGCTGTACGCCTGCTATGCGGGCGCGTCGGATTTGGCGCCGCTGCTTCTGCGTGGCCGCAAGCCCGACGCCTGCGAAGCGGCGGCCATTGGCGATATCGCGGCGCTCCGTGAGGCCATCGAAACCGACGATGACGCTCGGGTTCGGCGGAGCAGTGATGGTTGGACGCCGCTGCATCTCGGTGCGTTTTTCGGCCGCGAAGATGCTGTGGCGCTGCTCATCGACCATGGGGCGCCGCTCGATGCGCACTCCACCAACGCGGCACGCAACACCCCGCTGCACGCCGCCATCGCTGGCGCGAGCAAGCCGGCGATCGTGCGCCGCATCATCTTCGCCGGCGCCGATGTGGAATCGCGCGGCGCCAGCAACATTACGCCCCTGCACGTCGCGGCCTCGCGCGGTGACACCGCCCTCTGCGATCTGCTGGTGGCGCGTGGTGCCGACCCCCACGCGACCATGGAAGACGGCACCACTCCGGCCCAACTCGCCACAGCGCGTGGCTTTGCCGAACTAGGCGAGAAGCTCGCCGCCCTGCCCCACGACAATCCCGCCTGACGGTACCCGCACTGGCTCGTCGTCCGTCTCGAGCGCCGGCGCCAGCAACTTGTACATCACTGGCGTCACGAGCCGCGCAATGAGCGTGCTGCTCACCAGGCCGCCGATGATCACCCACGCCAGCGGCGAATACAAACCCGACCCCTGAAACGCCAGCGGCAGCAGACCGCCAATAGCGGTCATGGTCGTGAGCACAATGGGGAGGAAGCGCACTTCACCGGCGCGTTGAATCGCTTCGTCCAGTGCGACGCCTTCACGACGTAGCTGATCGGTGAAGTCGACGAGCAGAATGCTCGTTTTGATTTCGATCCCCACCAGCGCCACGAAGCCGATCATGGCCGTGAAGCTGAAGGTGTAACCGCTGAAGAGCAGCGCCAGAATCCCGCCCACGACACCAAGGGGAATCACGCTCGCCACCACCAGCGTGGTGCGGAAGTCGCGGAACTCGAGCACCAGAATGGCAAGAATCGCGAACACCGCCACGACGACAGCGCCACCAATCCCGCCAAAGCTCTCCTGCCGACTCTCGATCTCACCCGCCGGTACCAGCGTATAGCCCACGGGCAGGGCGATCTCTTCCAGTCGTTCGATGACCTGCTTGGTGACGGCGTCGGTGTTGTAGCCCGAACGCACGTAGCCGGTCACCGTAACGGCGCGAGTGCGGTCGTTGTGGTCGATGGTGGTGGGTGAACCGGTGAATCGCAGACTCGCAATCTGCGACAGGGGCACCATCGCCCCCGTCACGCTGCTCACGAAGATGCGATCGAGCGCTTCGGGTGCCGGCCGGCCATTGTGCGCAATGCGCACCGTGAGCGGATACTCGTCGCCGTTGTCGGCGCGGATGGCACCGGCCTGCAACCCGGCAATTCCCAGGCGCAGCGTCCGCTCCACTTCCGCACTCGGCACACCCAGAAGCCCCGCTTTCTGCTTGTCCACCACGAGGCGCAAGTCGGAACGACGCAAGCGCACCGGATTGTTCACATACTGCGTGCCGTCGGTGCTCTTGAGCACCTGCTCGAACTTGGACGCAATCTGCTGCAACGTGTCGAGGTTGGGCCCTTCCACACGCATCGCAATCGGCGCATCGATGGGCGGACCGTTCTCGAACTCCTTGAGCTCGATACGCGCGCCCGGGTACAACGCCAGCTTCTCACGCAGCGAATCGAGAACGATGGGCGTGTCCTCGTTGTCGTACGACTTGAGCAGCACGAACAACTGCGCGCGATTGGGTGCCTCGGCACGCTGAAAGACGTTGTAGTACACGTCGGGATTGTCCTTGCCCACATTGGCAAAGATGCCACGGGTCTCGGGATGCCCACCGATAATCGCTTCGGCGTACTGCACGGCACGATCGGTCTCCTGCAGCGACGTGCCTTCGGGCGTGGTGATGTCAACGTGATACTGTGGCGTCCCGGCCTTGGGGAAGAGGGAGAAGCCCACCACCGGCACCAGCGCAAACGCGCCCACCACCAGCGCGAACGACGCCACGAGCGTCGCGCGCGGATACGCCATGGCCCGCTTGAGCAACGGCGCGTACGTGCGGTGAATGCCGCCGTCGAGCCAGCGCAGCACGGCATTGCCGTCGGCATGTTCCTCGCGCGGCATGAGCCGACTGGCCAGCCACGGGATGATCGTGAGCGAGACGAACAGTGAGGCCAGTACCGCGTAGACCACGGCA
>CANGXD010000123.1 GCA_947457545.1 Gemmatimonadaceae bacterium | reverse complement strand
GCCAAAATGGCTCGCACACCAGCAGGCGCGCGCAACCGCGCGATCACATACGCTGCCGCGCGAACCACATCCGGCGAGGCGTCGCCAAGCCACGGTGTCACCACGCCGATTGGCGCGTTCCGGAGTTTCACCGTCGCGAGCACGAGCGCGGCCCGTACCGCAGGCGCGCGCGATGCCACGGGGCTCTGCGTGACCGGTGACGAGAGTCCCTCACCCAACCCTTGCAGAATGGCGCCGCGACCCATTTCCCCCATCTCGCCGAGGGCCCACGCAGCTTCGCGGGCGACGGCGTCAGGCGCCCCCGATACGGCGCGTCCGAGCGCGCCGACCGCCTGCACGTCACGGGCAATACCCAGTGCAAAGGCGGCATTGGCCGCGATGGCGGTATCGCCATCGAGCAGCAACTGGCGCAATTGCGGATAGCGCAGTTGCACCCGCGCTTGTCCAATTGCCAGCGCGGTGCGTGCGCGCCTCACGGGATCGGGATCGCTGAGGAGCTTGTCGACGAGAAGAGTGTCGGGACGTCGTTGATCGACCATCTCCAGCAATTGCGCGTCGGCACTGACGGGACGGGCCGAAGGCATTGGCGCAGTGCTTCCGCCGCCGCCCCCACTCCGTGCACATGCGCTCAGGAGAAACACCGTTACGAGAGTCGAGAAAAGTCGGACGCGCTGTGGCATCAGGTTATGGAGCCGTTTGAGGGTGACACTGTCGCACCATCGACATCGTTTGCGCCGCCGAGCATGGCACGTTCGAGCCAGGAGCGCACCTCGCGCGGCAGTGTCGCGAGCCGTCCCTCGCGATTGATGCACACCAACGATGTGGTCGCCGAGACGAGCACCACTTGGGTATCCGCGCGCTGGATCCGATAGCTGAAGGTCATCCCGCGCGAGCCGACGTGCGTGAGTGTGGTGCACACGCGAATGGGATCGTCGTAGCGCGCTGACGCGTGGAAGCGCAAAGCGGCATCGGATACGGCGAGCAGCACGCCCTCACGCTCCAAGTCGGCATACGATTTCCCGGCGCGACGGATGAAGTCGGTGCGGCCGATCTCACACCACACCAGATAGTTCGCGTGGTACACGACCCCCATCTGGTCGGTCTCGGCGTAGCGTACGCGCAATTCGGATACGGTTTCAAAAGCCATGCGGGGAATTTGCCCCCAGGCGCCTCACGGCGCACCCACCGCGCACCGTTTGTCGTGCCGCGTGTGGCGCGTTAGACTGCCAGTGTGCTTCCAACTCCCTGCCATATCATTGGCGACGTGCATCTTGGCGTTGCCAGTCCTGAATCCGAACAGGCCCTGCTCCGTCTCCTCCGCGACGTGCCGTCGCGGGCGCGGTCGGTTGTCATCATGGGCGACCTGTTCGATTTCTGGTTTGCCTGGGAGTCGGCCATGCCACGAACGGGATTTCGCGTTCTGTCGGCACTCGCCGACTTGCACGACGCCGGCATCCCCGTGCTGTGGATCGGCGGCAATCACGATTGCTGGGGCGGAGATGCCCTCCAGAAGGAAACCGGGGCCGTTTACACCCTCGACCCTTGGCGCGGTCGTATTGGTGCCTGGGACGCGCTGCTGGCGCACGGAGACGGGCTCCGCGAAGTCGAGGATGCACCGTATCGGCGATTGCGAACCGTGCTCCGGCATCCGTGGGCAATTCGGGCGTTCGGCGCACTGCATCCCACGCTGGCGACGCGTATCGCGATGCGCAGCTCGAAGACGAGCCGCAAGGGGCGTGCTCGCGATGGGGGTGCGGGACTCCTGGCGGTGGCAACAGCGGCGCTGAGCGACGTCGACGGGCCGCAACTCGTCCTACATGGGCATTCCCACGTGCCCACGTTGCTGCGGGCGGGCCACGGTGTCTACGGCAACGCTGGCGCGTGGTATCTCGACCGCCAGTATCTCGTGATTGACGATGAGCAGGTCACGCGCCGGGAGTGGCACCCGTCAGGTGAACACGTGGTGCTCGACATTACCGAGCGACCGCCCCAGAAAGCGACTCCCTAGTTCGAGGAAGTGCTTCGGCGCATCGGAGGCAACGAAGCGGTGCGACGGAACGGTCTCGGGTGCGGCAAGTTGGTTGGTCGCGGTCAGCACCGTGGCGACTTCCACGGCGGTCTCGGCGGCGCTATCGATGAGGGTGACGCCGCCCCCCATTTCCGCCGCTATGACGTTGCGCAGCAGCGGATAGTGCGTACACCCGAGGACCACGGCGTCGACCTGCAGCTGTCGGAGTGGCTCGAGATACTGGTGCGCGATAAGCCGTGTCGCAGGGTGTTCCGTCCAACCCTCTTCGACCAAGGGGACAAAGAGCGGACACGCCACCGCGTGCACGTCGAGCGGCCGGTTCGCGACGTCGTGAATAGCCTGCGTGTATGCGCCCGATGCGACGGTACCCGCCGTGCCAATGACGCCGATCGGTCCGTTGGTGGTGGCGCGCACGGCCGCTCGCGCGCCCGGCTGGATGACTCCAATAACCGGCACGGGTAGCTCCGCCTGCAGCAACGGCAATGCGTGCGCCGTGGCTGTATTGCAGGCGACGACAATGCACTTCACCTGCTGGTCGAGGAGCCACTGTCCGATTTGCAGCGCGTAGCGGCGTACGGTATCGGGGCTTTTCGGTCCGTAGGGCACCCGAGCGGAGTCGCCGACATAAATGAGCGACTCGGCGGGCAACCGCTGCATGACGGCCCGCGCAACCGTCAGTCCCCCGAGACCGGAATCGAACACGCCGATGGCGGCCACCGATTCATTCGCTCCCATTGCGGAATGCGCCTGTCAGAACGCGAGACTCGCCACGAACAGTGCGCCGCCGCGTGACGGGACGGCCGAGAGTTTGAGCGGAACATTCCACAGCTGCGCGGCGACAAACGCATCGGCGCCGGCAAACAGATGGGTGAACGCGATAACGGCGAGCCAGTCCTCGACGTGCAGTCGGCGGGTACGAATCAGATCCTGATCGTATCGACCGAGCAGAATGCCGGACCGGAAGAGCGTGTCGCCAGTGACCGTGAAGTTGCGCGGCAATGTGTCGGCACGATATCGCCGTGCTTCCCTTAGATCCGCGCTACTTCTCCGCACCATTACGAGGGCGGCCAGCTCGACGGCTGCGAAGAGCGCGCCAGACGACCCACGGTCGAGTCGAGATTGCCCGAGCCCTGGCAGCAGGGCCGAGTAGAGGAATGCGCGCCGTGGCGTGATGGGCGGCGTATAGCGGCCGAACACGGCCGCCTGATTTCGCGCGGCGGCCTTCGATACCGCGGCACGAGTCGTATCGGCGGGGACGCGCGCGCGCGTGGAGTCGGTGGATTGCGCCACGACATCGCCCGAGGCGACCGCGAGGCCAAGCAACGTTCCGATGGTGAAAATCCACGCACGAGCGGTCATGCCGATGATACTCCTCAACGTGCGGGAAGAGCCGCGACGAGTTCGACTTCGACGCTCACGTTGCGGGGCAGCCCAGCGACGGCCACCGTCGAGCGCGCCGGCCGCGCCTCGCCAAGCACCCGCGAATACACGCCGTTGAAGGCGGCGAAGTCGTCCATTGTGCGCAAGAAACAGGTCGTCTTCACCACGTCGTTCCAGGTGACACCCGCTTCCGTGAGTACGGCTTGCAGGTTGGCGAGGACCTGCTCGGTCTGCGCCGCGACATCACCCTCGACGATTTCCATCGAAACCGGATGGAGTGGAATCTGGCCGGCCGTGAACAGAAAACCGTTGGCTTTGACGGCCTGCGCGTACGGCCCGATGGCTTTGGGTGCGTGATCGGTGTGCAGTGTTTCGATGCTCATGGTTCGCTCGGTCGACGTGCGGGAGTGAGGGCAGCGTGAGCGCCTTCAGGCGTCAGGCAACGAAAAGAAGGTGCGTGTGTTTTGCAATGTGAGCGCGGCCAACTGATTGGGCGATGTGCCGCGCACGTCCGCCAGGCGACGGATCGTGTGTGGCACCCACGACGATTCGTTTCGCTTGCCGCGGTTCGGGACCGGCGCCAAGAACGGCGCGTCCGATTCGACCAGCAAGCGATCGTCGGGAACGCGCTTCAGGAGGTCGAGGTCGGTCCAGTTACGGAAGGTGATGATTCCGCTGAACGAGACATACCACCCTGCGGCGAGTCCGGCCTCCGCCAACGCCACCGAACCGGTGAAGCAGTGCAGTACGCCGCGGATACCGGCGGACGCGGCACTCTGCAGCATATCGTGCGTGTCCTCCTCGGCTTCGCGCGTGTGCAGCACGATGGGCCGATCGAGCTCGGCTGCCAGATCCAGCTGCGCCTGCAGCGTTCGCCGCTGCACGGCGCGCGGCGCGTGGTCGTAGTGATAATCGAGCCCGCATTCGCCCACGGCGACGGCGCCAAGCGCGACCGCTTCACGCACCGCTTCGGCATCACAGGCGCCGTCCCACTCTGCGGCATCGTGCGGGTGCACACCGCACGTGTGGTACACGAGGTCGGGATGCTTGGCAGCGATGCCGCGCGCCCGGAGGGCTGCCGCCGGTGACTCACCAATACAGACGAGGGCCCGCGCTCCTTCAGCGCGGGCCCGATCGATCGTGGCGTCCACATCGTCCGTGAACGCCTCGCTCGCCAAGTGGACGTGGCTGTCGGCGTACGACATCACGTCCACCGGCGCTGCTCCTGCGCTCACGGCGTCAGTCAGCGAGCCGCGAGGCGCTCCGCGCCGCGCCCACCCTTGGTGGTGGCGGCCGCCGCATTGCCGGCACGGGCCGCCATCGCGGTCGCACCATCGTCGGTACGCGGATACTTGGACTCGATCCAGAGAAGGATCGGGCCGGCGACATAGATGGACGAGAACGTGGCGATGAACACGCCAAAGGCCATGACCAGCGCGAACGGACGGATGACTTCACCGGCCAGACCGAGCAACGCCAGCGTCGCCGCGAGCGTCGTCGCGTGGGTCATGATCGAACGCGGGAGCGTTTCGTTGATCGACTTGTCAAGCAGCGTCGAGAGCGTGAGCCCCTTGTGCGGCTTACGCAGGTTTTCGCGCACGCGATCGAAAATGATGATCGTGTCGTTGGCCGAATACCCGAGCAATGTCAGAATGGCCGCGACCACGGTGAGCGAGACCTCGATGTGGAACAGCTTGATGAAGGCGAACGTCACGAGAATATCGTGCGCCGTCGCCAGCACGGCTGCCGTGCCGAAACGCCAGTCGAAGCGAATCGCGAGGTAGACGAGCGTGAAGAGCGAGGCGATGAGCATGGCCGTAACAGCGCCTGAGCGCAGTTCACTGCCGACCTTCGGGCCCACCGCTTCGGTGCGCACGATGTTCACGTTGCCTGCGCCGAACTGCTGATCGAGTGCGGCCTGAATCTGCTTGGAAATTCCTTCGGCACCGGCCGCCTGCGCCTCGACCTGCTTCTCGTCGCGCGCGCGGATGGTGTATTCCAGCGGACCACCGTACTGCTGGATTTCGGTGCCGGTGATGCCCGCCTTGTCGAGCGAGCTACGCACGACGGCGACATCCGGCGCCTGCTTGAACTGCACCTGCATGAGCGTACCGCCCGTGAACTCGATGCTGTAGTTCACGCCGCCGGTGATGGCGAAGGTGACCAGACCAGCGCCGATGAAGGCGGCGGTGAGGATGGCGGCCAGCTTCCAATGCTTGATGAAGCCGTACGAGGTGTTGTGAAAGATACGCAGCATAGCGGCCTCAGATACTCAGCGACTGGGTACCGCGAGCGCGGTCGAGCCAGATCATGAAGAAGGTCTTGCTCACGAAGATGGCCGTGAACAGCGAGGCGACGAGACCGGCGACCAGCGTCACGGCGAAGCCGCGCACCGGGCCCGTGCCGTACTGGTACAGCACCATACCGGAGAGAATCGTGGCCACCGACGTATCGACAATCGCGCTGAGCGCGTGCCGGAAGCCCTCGTCGATGGCGAGGCGCGTGGACTTGCCCTGATCGATTTCTTCGCGGATACGCTCGAAGATCAGCACGTTGGCATCGACAGCGATACCCACGGAGAGCACGAAGCCGGCGAGGCCGGGGAGCGTGAGCACGGCATTGAAGCCGGCGAGCATGGCGAGCGTGTACACGAGGTACAGCACGAGCGCACCGACCGCGAGCGCGCCGGAGAACTTGTAGTAGCCAACGAGAATGACGAGCACCAGCGCGAACGCCACGCCGAGGGCAAGAATGCCCTTGTTGATGGAGTCGTTGCCGAGGCTGGCGCCGATCTGCCGCACTTCGGCGACCTTGAGCGGCACGGGGAGCGCGCCAGCGCGCAACACGAGCGCCAAGTCCTGGGCCGACTGCAGCGTGCCACCGCCGAGCGTGATCTGACCATTGCGGCCGATGGCGCTCTGCAGCGTCGGGGCCGTGATCACGCGCTGGTCGAGCACGATGGCCATGTTGTCCTTCACGTGCTTGCCCGTTTCCACCTTGAAGCGACGGGCGCCCTCGTTATTGAGGGTGAACTGCACGACGTTGCCTTCGACCGGATCGGTGCTCGGACGCGCATCGGTGAGGACTTCGCCAGTGATGATCGGGCGCGCATCGAGCACATAGAGTGCCCGGAAGCGCTGCGTGCCGGAGCCGAGCGAGTCGACGCCCCAACGCATGACCTTGCCGGGGGGCATGGCGGCCTGGATGGCGGGCAACTGCAGTGCGCGCTCAATGGCGGGGTATGCCGCTTCCGGGATGATGTACTGCCCCGGAATCTGCCCCGGCTGCACGTTGGTCGCGAACAGGCCACCAGCGACTGGGGCCGGCGCCTTCGCGGCAGTGTCGCTTCCGGTCGCGCCGGCCGCAGCCGTCGTGTCCTTCGCGCTGTCGGACTTCTGCGTGAGCAGCGACGTCACGGTCGTCGGCTTGGCCGAATCGGCGCCGGCGACGCCAGCGGCCTTCTCGTTGCCCACGGCAATGCCTGCCGCGCGGGCGATTTCGTCGAAGCGCGGCGTGACCTTTTCGAGTGCGCTGCTTTCGTCGGTGATCTGGAACTCGAGGAACGCGGACTTCTGCACGACCGACTGTGCACGGTCGGCGTCGTCGATGCCGGGCAGTTCGACGATGATGCGATCATCGCCGACCTTCTGCACGACAGGCTCGGACACGCCGAATTCGTCAATACGCTGACGCACAACTTTCAAAGCACGATCGAGTGCTTCGGACTTGTTGGCTACCGCCTGCTTCGACTCGTCGACTTCGAGTGTCAGGTGCATGCCGCCCTGCAAGTCGAGGCCGCGCTTGAGCGGCACGCGACGCACGGTGTCATACACGAACACGCCATCGCGCTTCACCCGTTCGACAACGGTGCGCGGAAAGAGGGCCCATGCTGAGGCCGCGAAGAGTCCTACGATAAGCAGGACGCGGTACTTCAAGTTCGCCATCGATGCCGGTGGCCAAAGGGAATGCCAGCGCGCCCGGGGAAGGCGCGAGAAACGGCGCGAAGTGCGCCAAGCCCCTTAACTTAGAGACGCAGTCGGCTCTGCGGTAGCCAGTAGCGCCCGAGCCTGACGCTCATCTTCGGCCAACTGTGATTTCAGGGCGTCGAGCCCGGCGAACGGGCGAGTCCCGCGCAGGCGCGCCACGAAGTCCAGGCGGACGCGGGCACCGTACCAGTCGGCGCTCGCATCGAAGATATGCGTCTCGATTCGGCGCTCATGATCCCCCACCGTCGGCCGCGGTCCGAGGTTGAGCATCCCGCGGAAGGCGCCCTCGGGCAGTTGGACCCGAACCGCATACACGCCGTCGGGAGGGAGTAGCTTGCGCGCCGATATCGGCGCAAGGTTGAGCGTGGGATACCCGATGGTGCGCCCCCGCTGGTCTCCCCGCACCACACGCCCGGAAACGCTGTACGGGCGGCCAAGCCCCAACGCGGCCCGATCCAGATCCCCGGCGGCCACCGCCTGACGAATGGCGGTGGAGCTGATGGCGCTGCCGTCTGCGGTATGCACCGGCGGCAGTACGACGACCTGGAAGTCCCGCGAGTGCCCGAGCGTCCGGAGCACGTCGATATCTCCCATTCTCCCCCGGCCAAACCCGTGGTCGTGGCCGACCAGCAGTTCCCGCATGGCGAAACGTCCGAGTAGCACCTCGTCGACGAACCGTTCCGCTTCGAACGCCGCCAGCGTTGGCGTAAACGGCAGCACCGCGACGTAGGAGACCCCCGCCTCGGCAAACAGCGCCAGCTTCTCGTCGCGGAGCGTGATCAGCTGCGGCGCGATCGCAGGATTGACGACTTCGAGGGGGTGCGGATCGAAGGTGATGACCACACTCGGTACGCCGCGCGCCCGCGCATGTCGGACGAGTGTCGTGAGGACATCGTGGTGTCCGCGGTGCACCCCATCGAACGTGCCCACCGTGACCACAGCCCCATCCTGCAGCGGGAGCCCGATGGCGTTGTCCATGACCATCATGCCGCATCCCCGACGAGCACCACCCGTGGCTGCCAGCGTCCCGATGGCGCGCGCTCGGCAATTGCCACCACGATGTCGTCACGCAGCAACGCGGCGCGTGTTCCGTCCTGCGTGGCGCGCACTGCCCGGCCGTGTCGCAAGTCGACGAGTTGGTCGTCATCCAGTGCCTCGTGCGCGATGGCGCCGAGTGACGGAAGCGGCGACTGCAGCAGAACCTGCCCCTCGACGATACTGCCCGGCGTCAACAGGCTGAGCGGCACAGCCTGCGCGATATGCGCGGGGCCACTGGCGATTCGCCGGAGCGTGGCGCAATGCGCCGCGGACCCCAGCGCCCGTCCGAGATCGCGAGCGAGCGCGCGGATGTAGGTACCGCCGCCGCAGGTGATGCGGGTATGCAGAGAGTGTCCGTCCCCGGCGAGCCACTCCCAGTGGTCGACGCGGATCTCGACAGGCGCGAGCTGCACGTCGCGGCCTTTGCGTGCGAGGTCATAGGCGCGCTGCCCGTCCACATGCTTGGCGGAATAGCTCGGTGGCACCTGCGCCACGCGGCCCGTCAGCAGCGCCTCAGCGGCCAACCGTCGAGGGTGGTCGGGTTGCGCGAGGAGCTCGACAGGCGGTGGCTCGGCGGCCCGTGTGGGCGCGCCCGTGGCGTCGTCGGTGTCGGTTTCGTTTCCGAAGCGAATTTCCGCTTCGTAGACCTTGGGTTCGCCGACGATGTACGGCAGCAGCCGCGTACACGGCCCCACGGCGAGAACCAGCAAGCCGGTCGCGAACGGGTCGAGTGTGCCGGCGTGTCCCACCCGCTTACTGCGGGCGGCGCGCCGCACGACACTGACCACGTCGTGCGACGACATGCCGGCCGGTTTGTCCACGTACAGCAGCCCCGCGGTGAGAGCGGGTGCCGTACCGTGCGTGTCCTGCACGTTGGTGTGCCCGTTCAGTCTTCGGACGCGCCGGATGCGTCCGGCGTGTCTTCCGTCGGCGTGGGCTCCTGCTGCTCCCGCTCGTCGCGAATCTGCGCGAGCAGACTCTCGATACGCGAGGCACGCGCCACGCTTTCGTCGGCCCGGAAATGAATTTCCGGTGCCGACCGCAACCTGAGCGACTTGCCCAGCTTGGACCGGAGATGAGTGGCCACGCTGGCCAACCCCTCTACGGTTTTCTTCTTGTCGGCTTCGTCGCCCATGAGGCTGACAAAGACCGTTGCGTGCCGAAGGTCACGCGTGACGTCAACCGCGGTTACGGTGACGAACGCGCGGATTCGTGGGTCCTTCGCGCCTTCTGCAAGGAAGGTCGCGACCTCTTCACGAATGGCTTCGGCGACGCGGTCAGGCCGTCGCGCTTCGCCCATAGTTTCTCCTCAGGCCTTGGAGGCCTGATCGAGCGTACGCGCCACTTCTTCGGTGCGGTAGCACTCGAACACGTCGCCGATCTTGAGATCGTTGAAGTTCTCGATGCCGATACCGCATTCGTAGCCTTCCTTGACTTCGTTGACGTCGTCCTTGAAGCGACGCAGCGAAGAGATGGCGCCGTGGTAGATCTCGACGCCGTCGCGGATGACGCGGATGTGCCCCTTGCGATTGATGATGCCCGAGCGGACGATCGTACCGGCGATGGTGCCGATGCGGGCGACCTTGAACGTCTCGCGGACCTCGGCTTCGCCGAACACCACTTCGCGTTCTTCGGGGCGCAGCATGCCTTCGAGGGCGGCCTTCACATCGGCCACGGCCTCGTAGATGATGCGATAGAGCTTGATGTCGACGCCTTCGCGCTCGGCAGCCTGACGCGCGTTGTTGTCGGGACGAACATGGAAGCCGATGATGATCGCGCCGGCGGCCTTGGCGAGCAGGATGTCGCTTTCGGCGATGGCACCCACCGCGCGGTGGATGATCTCGACCTGCACTTCGTTGTTCGAGAGCTGCTGCAGCGCGTCGGCGAGTGCTTCCGCCGGACCGCCCTGGTCGGCCTTGATGACGAGGCGCAGCTGACGCTTCTGGCCAGCGGCCGCCTGCGACATGAAGTCTTCGAGCGACACCACACCACGCGTGGTGCGACGGCTCTTGGCTTCACGATCGAGACGTTCACGACGCTGCGCGATTTCACGCGCGGCGGTCGCATCGTCGACCACGAGGAGTTGATCACCGGCCATGGGCACGCCCGTCAGGCCGAGGATCTGTACGGGAATGGCTGGGCCGGCTTCCTTGACCTGCTTGCCACGCTCGTCGAGCATGGCGCGCACGCGTCCGGAGTAGATGCCGCAGATGTAGTCGTCACCGACCTTGAGCGTCCCGTTCTGCACGAGGACGGTCGCCACGGGGCCCTTACCCTGGTCGAGCTGAGCTTCGACCACCGAGCCGACGGCACGACGGTTGGGATTGGCCTTGAGCTCGAGGATATCGGCCTGCAGCAGGATCTGATCGAGGAGCTCGGCAACACCGGTGCCCTTCTTCGCCGAAATCAGCGAGTGGAGCACGGTACCGCCGAAGTCTTCGAGCACGACTTCGTGCTGGAGGAGATCCTGCTTGACCTTTTCGATGTTGGCCGTGGGCAGGTCGACCTTGTTGATCGCGATGATGATCGGCACGCCGGCAGACTTGGCGTGCGAGATCGCTTCGACCGTTTGCGGCATGACCTGGTCGTCGGCCGCGATGACGATGACGACGATGTCGGTGACCTGGGCACCACGAGCACGCATGGCGGTAAACGCCTCGTGACCCGGAGTGTCGAGGAACGTGATGAGACGCTTGCCTGCGACTTCGACGTGATACGCACCGATGTGCTGCGTGATGCCACCAGCTTCGCCGGCCACCACGTTCGCCTTGCGGATGTAGTCGAGCAGCGACGTCTTACCATGGTCGACGTGACCCATGATGGTGACGACGGGCGAGCGGGGACGCAGATCTTCGGGAAGATCGACGTCGCCCATGTCGGTGACGTCGGCAGCGTAATCGCTTTCCTTGACGGCCTGGAAGCCGAATTCGCCGGCAATGAGTTCGATCTGGTCGAAATCGAGGCGCTGGTTGATGGTGACCATCAATCCGAGCGACTTGAAGGCAAAGCCGACGATCTGTGTGGCCGAGATGCTGAGAATCTGCGCGAGTTCGGAGACCGTGATGAACTCGTTGACGCGCACCGTCTTGCGTTCCTTCTCGGCCGCGATCTGGCGCTGCTCTTCAGCCTCGGCGCGCATTTCGGCGCCAAAGCGACGACCGGGGCGGCCGCGCGTAGGCGCGCCGCGCATGGCGGTCATCGTCTTGGTGATATTCGCCGACACGGCTTCCTGATCGACCGCTCCGCGCTTGCCCTTCTTGCCACGGCGCTGCTGGCTCTGGCCACCAGCCTGTGACATGCCTTGCTGTCCGCCCTGCGGCGGATTGCCCTGCTGCGCACCACCCTGTTGACCGCCACCCTGCTGGCCGCCGCCCTGCTGGCCGGGGCCCGAGGGGCGACGATCATCACGACGCTGTCCCTGCGACAATCCGCCGCCGGGAGCAGCGGACGCGATCGGTCGTGCGGACCCGAAGTTCGGCGACCCGCCCTGACGCGGACGCGGCGCACCGGGTACGACCGGGCGCGGACGCGGCCGGTCGGCGGGCAGCGAAGCCGTGGGCGACGGCGCCG
>CANGXD010000122.1 GCA_947457545.1 Gemmatimonadaceae bacterium | reverse complement strand
CCCTCGGGCAACGTCTGCCAGGCACGCGCGTCCAGGAACGCAATCACGCCGTTCGTGCCGAGTCCCTCGATGCCCTTCTCGTAGCGCAGCGCATCCCAGAGGCTCCCGCAGTCGCCGTTTTCCTTGCGCGGGACGCACCCGGGTTCATTGGCCGGGCCCTCGAGAGTGAGCGGGGGCAACTGCCCATTCGCCACGCGCGCTTTGTTGATGAGGGGCACGGCTTCGGCGGCGCGTCCAAGCCGAATGAGCGCTTCGGCCTTGAGCAGATCCATCTCGGCGACCGACATTGCCAGCTGCTGCCCGGTTTGCCAGGTGAGATCGACCCCGTTGCGCAGGTAGAAATAGTGCGACCAGCGGTAGGTACCGCGATCGGCCGCGAAGATGTTGTTCAGGTTGTAGCCCACATACCGACCCGGGGTGGCCGGGCCACCGGCCCCCTGGATGCGGCGGTCCCTGGTGCGCAACTGGAACGGCTGCCGGCTGTCATTGGCCGTCGCCACCCACGTGCGCCACCCGTTGGTGGAATCGGCGGGGCCGATGAGCCAATAACTGGGACGCCCGAAGTCCGAGGGGCGGCCCGCGGTACGCAAGCGGGCGAGCAACCGCTTCCAGTCATCCCACAGGATGTCCGGTTGCGCCGTGGGGGCATAATCCTGCGTGATCCCGGCGTCGATACGGCGTATGACCTCCGCCCAGTTCACGGCCGCCCGCTCGGCGCGCGATCGCGCGTTGTACACCAGAATGCGCGCCGCGTAGGAATTCGCGAATCGCACGAACTGATCGCGGTTCATGCTCTGAAACAGCCAACTGTCCGCCGGAAACGTCATCGTCGGTGTGGTGCCCGCAATGGCGATGGCCGAATCCAGCTGACGAATGGCGTACGCCCCGAGTTCCCTGTACTCCGCAAACTGGGGAGTTTTCAGCGTGTCGAGCTGCGTCGTCTCGTCAATGATCGGGCCTTTGTCGAAGTAGAACGCGATATGCCCGTACGACAATCCCTGCATCAGCTTGCCCATCGCCTTGGCGCGCGCCGTGCGGGCCGGGGTCTCGATCACCAGGCCACGATTGATCGCCGACACCACGTCGTTGACCGACGAAATCGTGCGATACAGCTGATACCAGGGCTGTTCGTTGACCAGTCGCCGGACGTTGACCGGACTGTTGTTCCAGCCCTGACGCGGCTCGGACGACAGCTCGAGCTGACCGAAGTCGGCAAAGCCCGAGGTGATCTCGCGGGCCATCGTGCTGAATGCCCACGAGGGATAGTCGTCGTGCCCGGCGACTGGCCACCACGTGCGGAACGAGGACGCGACGAACGTTTCCGTGGTAAGTGGCTGCGCGGTCGCGCGGGCGGCGTCCGGTCGATTGGGATTCACCACATCGAGATCCTGACAGGAAGCGGCCACGACAGCCAGTCCCACCGGCAGGAGATACTTCTTTATGTGCATGGTCATGTGCGTATGGCTCACCGGTCAGAAGATGATCTCGACACTGCCCGTCACCGTGCGATAGCGCGGATAGTCGAAGCTGTCGAGTCGATTGAGGACCGTGCCCACCTCGGGGTCGTACCCCTTGTAGTTGGTGAACGTGAGCAGATTGCGGCCGATGAGGGAGAGCGATGCCTGGTTGGCACCGAGACGCGCCAACGCGGCATTGAACGCGCGCGGCAGGCGATACTTCAACGAGAGTTCGCGCAGCTTGACGAAGCTCGCGTCCTCCACGAACCAATCCGTGGGACTGTTCGCGGCATACAACGCCACGTAGTAGTCGGTGGTCTTCTTGAGCTCCTGCGGTTTGCCGGCCTGATCGACATCCGTGTGACGACCATACTGATACATCCGCTGGCGCGTCTGGTTGTAGACATCACCGCCCACCTGCGCATCCCACAGCATGAACAGCTGCACACTGCGCCAGCCGATCGTGTTGGAGATGCCGAAGCGGAAGTCCGGATTGCCATCGCCAATGCTGACCACGGAGGCGTTTCCGACCGAATCCACCGCATTGATGGGCTGTCCCCAGCGATAGACACCATTGCCGATGGTGGCACTGGTCCCCCACAGACGCTTGGTCTCCCCTTCGGTGAACTGATTGCCGGGGCCAACCCACACCAGCAATCCGTCGTCGTTGACCTGGAATTCGTTGGCGCGAGTCCCAATCGAACTGGGCAACTGCGACGGGCTCTTCATGAAGCTGAAGCCGTACATGTTCCCGAGCGTTTCGCCGGCACACCGGAAAGCGACGGTGTTCGTCGTGAAGCAGGAGCGGTTGAACTCGGTGATCTTGTTGCGATTGCGATCGGCCACGAGTCCCGCCCGCCAGGTGAAGTTCGGCTTGCGCACCAGCTGTGCCTCAAGCGTTCCTTCCCACGAGTTGCCCGTCACGGTTCCGGCGTTCTGCCACTGATTCGCGTAACCGAAGTAGCCCGCCAACGGAATGAGAATGAGCTGATCCGTCGTCACCTGACGGGCGCGTGACAGCTGGATGGAATAGCGGTCCTTGATGATGGCATCAATACCGATTTCCGTCTCCTTGGAGAACTCGGGCTTGAGGAAGCGATTGCCCAGGTTCTGCTTCACCAGACCGCCACCTTCCACGAAGTTGAAGGTTTCGTACTGGTCGTTGAAGTCCGGACGGCCGCCCGCAGTCCCTTGCGACGCGCGCACCTTGAACTCGCTGAACAGTTTCTTGAGCGGGAACCAGCCTTCCTCCGACAGGCGATACGCGCCACTGATGCGATAGAACCAGTTCTCCTGCTCTTCCGGGCCAAACAGCGAGCTGCCGTCGCGACGGGCGAGACCATCGACAATGAGCTTGCCCTGATAGTCGGCGGCACCGCTCACGAAGAAGGAGTTGGTCTTGATCGTCTCGGTGAGCGACGACACGAAGCGCACGGTCGCGTTGTTGAGGCTGTTGACGCCCGGCGTGGCGAAAATCTGTCCGCTGGCGTTGACGGTGTTGTTGGTCTCGCTTTCCATGAGGCCGCGCACCGTGCTGCGCAGCGTGAAGTCACGCACGCGCTTGAGCAGGTTCACCGAGGCTGACGCATTGAGTGCGTTGGTGATGCCATTGAATCGCGAAAGCTCACCGGGACCGCCGAGGCCAAAGCCTTCGGTCTTGACGCCCTGATCCAGAAAGAAGTCGTTGTTCCGGTCCGAGCGATCGTAGCTGAGGTTGGCGTCAACCGTGAGCCAGGAGCGCGGTGTGTAGCGACTCTCGAGGCTTCCCTGCAGACGGGCGCGATTCCGGTTGTTGCGCTCGGTGGAGAGCACATACAGCGGGTTCTCCTCACGCCCCTCGAAGTCCGGCTGGAAGATGTATGGCGTGCCGTCCGGATCAGGCAGACGCAGATTCACGTCGGGCGCCTGGTTGATGAGATCGAAGAACGTGTCGCCATACAGATTCTGGCGCTTCGAACGGCTGTAGTAGGTACTTACGCCGAACTGGAGGTCACTGCGCGGACGATGATCCAGGTTGAGCCGGAAGTCGTTCTGGTCGTAGCGGCCGCTGTTCAGCACCACGCCATCTTCGCGCGAATTGACGTACGAAAAGAACCAATTGGTCTTTCCGCCGTTCTGCGCAATGTTCAGCGAGTTCCGGGCAAAGTTGCCCGGATCGAAAAATTCGTCGACCTGGTTGAAATAGGTTCCAGGCGCATAGGGCCGGTCCTGGAAGCGTTCGAACGCCGGACGAGGCACGCGCTGTTCACGCGGCACCACCTGTCCGCTCGCATTGGTGTACGCTCCAGTTTCATTGGCGAGGAAGAAGTGGTTCTCGGCCCAGTCCACGGTGCGCGCCAACGAGTTGGATCCGTACTCGGAACGCACGGTGAACTTGGTGGTGCCTTCGGCGATGTTCGTGCCACGTCGCGTCCGGATCTGGATGACACCCGCCGAAGCGCGAGATCCGTAGAGTGACGCGGCCGCGGCGCCTTTCACCACCTCCACACTCTCGATATCCATCGACTGGAGATCGGCGCTGGCGGCATCGAAGGACTGCGTCTGAATCACGCCATCCACGACGACCAGCGGCGCGTTGCCCTTGCTGATGGACGTGGGAGTGCGCAGCTGAATGTTGGTGCCGCTGCCAGCCTGACCGGTCGGGACGACACTCACGCCGGCAATCTTGCCCTGAATGGTTTCGAGGGCGTTCGTGGCCGGCACCGGCGCGTCTTCCGCCGACACGCGTCCTACGGAGAACGGCACACGAGTCCCGCTGGCCGGATCCACCACACCGGTAGTCACGATCGCCTGCAGGTTGAGCGCCGCCGCGGTCATCTTGAAGTCGTACGTCAGCGTCTGGCCGGCCGCGACCGTGACGGCAGCCCGGAGAACGCGCCGGTACCCCAGACGAATGGCTTCCAGCCCATATGTCCCCGCGGGCACGGTGGGGAACAAGTAGCGGCCGTCCGCACTGGTGCGGGCCTCGAGGCGCGTGGTGCCTCTGGCAAGAAAGAGCTGCACCGCCTGCAATGGCTGCCCGGTTGCGGAATCGGCCACCACGCCGCTTACGCGACCGGCCGTTCCACCCTGCGCCAAGGCCGGCGCGGGAGCAGAAAATCCAAGCAGCAGTGCCGCGAACGTCAGTGCCGCGGCAGTTCGTGAAACCATCATGCCTCCAGTCGGAATGAATGAGATGCGTAGTCCTACTCCCTACGCTCGCGCTCACCCTTGCGTTGAGGCCTACATCTCCCTCCCGACCGGCGTCAACGCTTGCGCAACACCCGCCCCGCCAACGCGTTCGTCGCCTTCCCGTCCTGCACGGCCGGCACACCGTTCACGATCACCCACGCCATGCCGCTCGCCAGCTTGCGCGGCTCCGTATAGGTCGCCTCTTCGCGAATGGCGTTGGGATCGAACACCAGTACATCGGCAAAGGCGCCCGCGCGCAGTTCGCCACGATCCGTCAGTCCGTACGTCGCCGCGACCTGTCCGCTCGCCGACGCCACCATCCGCTCCATCGAGATCACGGGCTTGTCCAGCACGTACCGCCGGATCTTGCGCGGGTATGTCGCATACAGGCGCGGATGCCCGTCCGATCCATCGCTGCTCGTCATGATGAATTCGTCGCGCATGAACTTCTCGATGTCGGCCTCGATCATGTTGAAGCTCGCCACGCCCATATCGATGCCGCGGAGCACGAGATCGAGCGCCGTCTCCACGGCCGGCGTCCCCGCCGCATCGGCTACCTGCTTGAGCGTCTTGCCAATGTAGGGCGCCGCATTGGCGTTGCCATCGATGAGCAGCAACGTCGAGTCGCCACCGCGACGGCGAAGATTCTCGCGCATGTCGGCCAGCATGCGCGCACGCTGCGCGGGATCGGCCGCGCGCGCGCGCAGCGAGTCGCGGCCACCGGCTTCCGCCCACCTCGGCATGAGCGAGGCACTCAGCCCCGTCCCACTCGCCGTCCACGGATACTGATCGCCAACCACTTTGCAGCCGCGCGCACGCGCCTCGCGCATGATGTTCAGCACGCTGTCGGCCTTGCCCCACATGTCCACGCCGAGCGCCTTGATGTGGCCGATGTTGCTCGTGAGCCCCGATTCGCACCCGATACGAATGGCTTCACGCGTCGACGCAAAGAGCCCGATGGAATAGCTGCTTTCATCACGCTGGTGCGTGTCGTACACGCCGCCATAGGGTTTCGCGGCCGACACCACCGACAGCACCTCATCGGTGGTCGCATACGTCTGCGGCACATAGAACAGCCCGGAGCCGACACCGTACGCCCCTTCCTGCATCGCCTGCGTGATCAGCGCTCGCATCTGCGCGATCTGCTCGGCCGTTGCCGGTGCCGAGGAGCTGCCCATCACCTTCACGCGCACGGTACCGAAGCCTACGAGTGCGTACGTATTCGTGCCCAATCCTGCCGCCTGCGACGCGTCCAATACCGACTTCACGTCGTACGGCCCTCGCCCGTCGGCACCGAGCACGACTGTGGTAATGCCTTGCATGATCGACGAGAGATTCCGGCGACGCTCGACGCTCAACCGCGGCAGTCCTTCGTACGCATGCGTGTGCGGGTCGATGAACCCCGGCGTCACCACTTTGCCGCGGGCATCGATGCGCTGCTTGGCAGTTGCCCCAGCGGGCACCGCTCCCACGAACGCAATGCGATCACCGCGAATCCCTACAGCCGCCTCTCGCGCCGGACCACCGCGCCCATCGTACACGCGGCCACCAGTGATGAGCAGGTCGAGTGAGTCCTGCGCGGATACCTCGGCAGCAGGACACAACAACAGCGACAACAGGAGCGTGGTGCGTGCGAACCGGTGCATCAGCGAGTTCCGGGATGAACGTGAGTGCGATAGGCGAGGGTCGCGCCGGCAAGATCCTCCAGCGCGTGGCCGACCGATTTGAACAACGTGATCTCGGCGTCGTGACGTCGTGCGGTGATTGCACCGCGCAACAACGCACCCAGATCACCAATGATATGCGCGCGCGACACCACACCGGCTTCGAGGGGCTGCACGAGATCGCCGGCTTCCTGCAGTGCACTGTCCATGTGGTCGACGACAACACGCGCCCGCTGTATCGCCGTGTTGTCTACTTCGCGCATGGCGGGCGTGAAGCCGCCCACGAGGTCCACATGCGTGCCGGGCTGCAGCCATGCTCCCAGCACCACGGGCGTCGTCGACGTAGTCACGCACGACACCAGGGCACTCTGCGCTACCGCGCCCTCGAGCGCGGCGGCGTCCACGGGTACGGCCGGAATCCCTTCGCTATTCAGCTGGTGCGCGACGGCGCCCGCCTTCAGGACATCGCGTCCCCAGATGCGTACCTCCGTCACCGATGGCAGCAGCGCGCAGTACGCCCGCGCCATCCACGGGGCCAATCGTCCCGTTCCCACCACGAGCAACGATGTCGGCGCGGCCACCGCCATCGCGCGGGCCGCGAGCGCCGAGGTCGCCGCCGTGCGTCGCACCGTGAGCGCCTCGCCATCGAGCATCGCCCGTGGCGCACCCGTCAGCCGGTCCAGCAATAGATACGACGCGTCGACCGTGTGGCCCCCGTGGTCACCCGCGGAGGGAATGACGGTGACCAGCTTGATGCCAATGGCCTGCGTATTCCACGCCGGCATGAGCAACAGGGTGTCGGCGGGCGACAGCGCATGCGCGGTGCGCACCGGGGCACTGGGGGGTGTCACAAAGGCATCGGCCAGCGCCGACGCCAGGGCATCCCACGGCAATGCCGCGTGCACCTGTTCAGCAGAGAGTTGAGGAAGCACCTTTGATTCTACCACGCTCTTGGCCACCCCGCAGGACGGAATCACATGCACAATCAGAATCCCTGGGCGACGCGCGAATGGCAGCGTCCCATGCACGTCATCATCGTTGGCGGCGGCGTCATGGGCGCCGCCACGGCATGGTTCCTGGCCCGTGAACACGGCGTCCAGGTCACCGTCCTCGAGCGCGATGCCTCCTACGCGCAGGCGTCGAGCGCCCTCTCCGCGTGTGCCATCCGGCAGCAGTTCTCGACCGCGATCAACATCCGCATTTCGCAGGACAGCCTCGCCTTCTACCGCGCCATCGGCACCGAGCTCGCCGTCGGCGACGAGCGCCCCAACATCGGCCTGAGCGAACCGGGCTATCTCTATCTCGCCGCCACCGACGCCGGCGCACAAACGCTGCGCGAGCAGCATGCCCTGCAGAAGAGTCATGCCGTCGAGACGGCGCTGCTCAACGCCGCGCAGTTGACCGAGCGCTTCCCCTGGATCAGTACCGATGGCCTCACGCTTGGCTCACTCGGCCTCTCCACCGCCACCAGCGGCGAGGGATGGTTCGATGGCTACGCCGCCATGCAGGCGTTCCGCATGGCCGGTGTCGCCGCTGGTGTCCGCTATCACGAAGAGGAGGCAGTCGACTTCACCGTCGAGAAGGACGACGGTCCGCCGCGCGTGACGGCGGTGCATACGGCGAGCGGCAAGTTATTTGCCGGCGACGCGGTGGTTATTGCGGCGGGCGCGTGGTCGGCACGCGTCGCCGACAAGCTTGGTCTCTCGCTTCCGGTGCACGCACGCAAGCGCGATGTCTTTGCCATCGAGGCCGATATCGACATGCGTGATGCGCCGCTCGTCATCGATCCGACAGGCGTGTGGTTCCGTCCTGAGGTACAGCGCGGCCAGTTTCTGTGCGGCGCACCACCGCGCGGCGTCGACGCCGACGATGTTCCGCTCGATCAGGTGGACCGTGGACTGTTTGATGAAGTCATCTGGCCGGCGCTCGCCGCGCGCGTACCCGCGTTCGACGCGTTGCGCGTGACGTCGAGCTGGGCCGGCTACTACGAGATGAACAGCTTCGATCACAACGGACTCGTGGGCCCGCTGGGCGCGTACACCAACGCCTATACGGCGTGCGGATTTTCCGGCCACGGCCTGCAACAAGCCCCCGCCGTGGGGCGAGGGCTGGCCGAGTACATCGCCACGGGCGAATACCTCACGCTCGACCTGTCACCGTTGCGCGTGAGTCGCATTGAAGAAGGACGACCGCTACTTGAGAAGAACGTGATCTGACGTCGTGCGCGACGGTGGTGGTGCCACGAGCGCCACCACCACCGCGCCGGCAATGCCAAGGGCCGCGAGCGTCAAGAAGGCCGCCGCCGAACTGCCGGTCGCTGTACGCACGCGACCGATGAGATCAGGGCCGAAGTGGCCGCCCAGATTGCCGATGCTGTTGATCCACGCAATGCCGGCCGCGGCGGCGGTGCCGCGCAGATACTCCGTGGGGATGGCCCAGAACGTACTCATGCTCGACAACACACCGGCAGCCACGAGCGACAGGGCACAGAGCGACGGGATGACGGCGGTGCCCGTGATGGACAGCAGCGACAATCCAACCGCGGTCGCGATCAGCGATACCGTGACGTGCCATCGCCGTTCACCGGTGCGGTCGGAGTGTGCACCCCAGAGAAGCATGGAGAGTCCGGCGACGCCCCACGGGATCATGGTGAGCATGCCGATTTGCAGGTAGTCGCTCTTGGAGAGGCCAAGCTCCTGAATGATGGTCGGCATCCAGAAGTTCACGCCGTACAGCGCGACCGCCATGGTGAAGTATACGAAGGCCAGCGCCCACACTTTGCCACTCAACAGCGCCGTACGTGCAGACGATGGCGCGCCACCGCCGCTGGCATTTGAACCAATCCGCTCGGCCTCGAGATCGCGCAATACCTGCGCCCGATCCTCATCACGCAGCCACTTGGCATCGGCGGGGCCGTTGGGGAGCAACAGCAGCACCACAATGCCCATGATGAGTGATGGAATGCTCTCGAGCACGAAGAGCCATCGCCACCCACTCCACTCGCCGGCGCCATGAAAGTGATCCATGATCCATCCGGAGATCGGCGCCCCGAGCACATTGGCAACGGCCACCGCCGTCATGAACTTCGCGAACGCGCGCGCCCGCCGTGCCGAGGGAAACCAATACGTGAGATAGAGCACGATGCCGGGAAAGAATCCGGCCTCGGCCATGCCGAGCAGTAGACGCAGCGCGTAGAAGCTGAACTCCGTGCGCGGCAGTCCGAAGAGCGCGGGCAGCGGTCCCCACGGCAGTACGTCGACGAAGGCAAACGCCCCGGACACGAGCGCCCACGTGATCATGATGCGCGCAATCCAGCGGCGTGCGCCCGCGCGTTCGAGCAGCAGATTGCTCGGTACTTCGAACAGGAAATAGCCAATGAAGAAGATGCCGGCGCCGAACCCATACATTGCGTCGGACCATTGCAGTTCGGTCACCATCTGCAGTTTCGCAAACCCGACGTTCACACGGTCGAGATACGCCACGATGTAGCAGAGGAAGAGCAGCGGGAGCAGCCGCCAACCAATGCGGGCATACGTGGCGTCGGCGGTGGCCGTATGAAACGATGGCGACTCGGAAGACGTAGGCATGATGCCAAGATACGGTGACGCCAACCCGTTCCGCGAATCGCGTACTCAACACACTATTCCGTGATGCCCAGAACGACGGTCGCCAAAACCACCAAGCAGCTTACCAGATCGCTCCGCACCCAGGTGACCACCCTGGGCACCGCGTTGGGCGCCTTCTGGACGACGTTTGCGGTGAATACGGTGCTGGGTGGCGCCCTCACGCAGTTCGGCATCGTGCCGCGTTCCGTCACGGGACTGCGCGGCATTCTCTTCGCCCCGTTTCTGCACGGCAATCTCAATCACCTCATTGCCAACACCATTCCTTTTGCGGCACTGGGATGGATGGTGATGCTGCGCGACAGTCGCCACTTCGTGCCCGTCACGCTCTTCTCGATGCTCGGCGCCGGTCTCATGGCGTGGAGCTTCGGCGCGCCGGGCTCGGTCCATATTGGCGCCAGCGGCGTCGTGTTCGGGTATCTGGGCTTTCTGCTGCTGGCCGGCGTCTACTCACGGAGCTTTGGGAGCATCGTGCTCAGCCTCGTCACCGCCGGCGTGTGGGGCGGTCTCGTGCTTGGCATCGCACCGGGTCAGGTGGGCATCAGCTGGCAGGCACACCTCGGTGGGTTCATCGGCGGTATTCTCGCCGCGCGCTATTTCCGCAAGCGATAGCCCGCCGCTGTCTCGGCGCGCCGTCAGGCGTTCCGGCGACGGCCGATCGCGTCGACGATCAGCTCCGCAATCGACTTCGCAAAGCGCACGGTGGCGCGATCTGGTACTGGGCCAGCGAGTCGGTCGGCGTAGATGCATCCCACCACCTTGCCCAGCACGATGAGCGGAAAGACGCCGAACTGCGGAATGCCCATCTGCTGCGCCCAGCGCATTTCGAGCGTACTGAAGCTGCGATCCGAGGGGAGATAGACCGCCTGACGCTGCTGCGTGAGCGCGACAATGGGGCCCCCGCGCACCGAGACGGGAAACTCGAACTGCGGAATGAGCTGCTCCACGCCGTCGCCGAGTCCGGTGCGCGCCACGAGCGACAACCGGTCGGCAGTGAGAAAGCAGGCCACGACCCGATCGAACGGACCACCGCGCACGATCGCTTCGAGTGCTTGCAACAGTACCGCGCCAATCGAGACACCCGATGCCGGATCGACGATGTCCTCGAGCTCGAGGCGCAGTCGTGCGCGCAGCGTCAACTCGGTCGCGGCATGTGGCTCCTGTCCGCCGTCGCCTTCCTGCGCCGTGACGCTATCGCCCAGCGCGGCACGCGCGGCCGTCGCCAACTGACGGAAGCGCAGGCGATCGGTAGAGATGCCGGGGTTGATGAAGAGCTCACGCGTTTCTTCGAGCGCATCGGTGACGACGCCCCCAATCTGTTCGCGCGTGAGCTTCACTTTGGCGCCATGCTGAGCCAGTACCTCATCGACGGCCGCCGCAATATCGGTGTCCGACGCGTCGAGCTTGTAGAGCGCCTGCGTGAGTTCGTGGCTGAACGCCGTGACGGCCGCGACCTGCGACGCCGACGCCGCCGCGCGCGCGCGCATCCCCTGCACGACCGCGTCCGGCATCCCCCAATGACGCGCCACTTCCGCGCCGAGGTCGACGTACGGGAAGCCAAGCACCATCTTCACGGCTGAGGTTTCACTGCGACCGTCGTCGCGCATGAGCGCGCGAATGCGTTGATAGTCTTCGGGAAAGTGTCCGGCGATGAGCACTTCGCCGAGGTTGCGGAACATGCCGCACAAGTGCGCTTCTTCGGGATCCTGCAGCTGCAACCGCGTGGCCGCGGCGCGCGCGTGGTTGGCCGTGAGCAGCGAGAGGAGCATGAGCTCTTTGAGCTCGGGACTTTTTCGCGCGTAATTCTCGAACAACAGCAGACTGCCAGCGAGCTGGCGCACCGTGCGTGCCCCCAGCATCATCATCGCGTGCGTGGCGCTCTGAATGGGACGCGCGCCGCGGCGGTAGTGCACGCTGTTCGCCGTTTTGACCACACTCAACGTGAGGCTGTATTCACGGAGCACGACGTTGGCGAGTCGTTGCAGCGAGTTCGCGTCATCATCGAGCGCGGAGAGCGTGTCGATGATCTGCTTGGAGAGTGCCGGAAACTCTGCGCCTTCCAGAATGCGCGTGAGGCGCGCCCGGACGGG
>CANGXD010000121.1 GCA_947457545.1 Gemmatimonadaceae bacterium | reverse complement strand
CTACACCCCGACGGTGAGCATCAACGACGAGTCGAGCATCCGGAGCACGACCGACGAAGTCTCCCTCGAAGTGCCGCGTCTCGCCCCCGAGGGACTCACGTCGCCGGTCCCCGTGTACGAGGCCATTCCGCGTCAGAGCGTCGACTCGCTGCCGCGGCTGCTTGCCCGTCCGCGGGCAAGCGTGGTGTACGGCGTGGACCCCGAGCTGGCGATGTACATCGATGCGGTCGGGAGCAACGCGCCGTCGTCGGTGCAGATCCGGGTCATTGGTGACGGCGACATCGTGGGCGTGGACACCCTGGCGGCGCTGCCGCAGCGCGTCGGTGGCCGCAGCGGGACGGTAGGGATCCCGGTGAACCGGTTGGCAGTGGGGATCAACACGGTGCTCGTCACGGCGCCCGGCCGCTCCGACACCGCCCGCACGCGTGTGCTCGTCTCCCTCGGCGAAGATGTGCCCATTGGGACGTTCGACGAGATGCTCACGTATTTGCGCCTCTTCACCACCGCCGATCGCCTCAAGGGGCTGCGCGACGCCGACCTGCAGGGACGGGCGGCGGCGTGGAATGCGTTCCTCAAGGAGACCGATCCGGTCCCGGGAACCGCTGAACACGAGGGGCTTCGTGATTACTTTGCGCGCATCCGCAGTGCCAACATCCGTTTCCGTGACGACGCCGGAGCTGGGTGGCAGTCGGATCGCGGCACCGCGTTCGTCGCGCTGGGCGATCCGGACAACATTATCGATACCGGGTTGCTCAATCCAAATGAGCGCGTCCGCCAGCAGATCTGGGAATATCGCGAGCTGCGCGTGCAGCTCATCTTCGTGGACCAGACCGGCTTCGGCCGCTGGCGCCTCATCGCACAGAGCCGCGGCGATCTCGACGTCGCCATTCGCCGCAAGCTCGGCTCGCGCTGAAGCACCCATGAAGCGGGAGGGTGCGCGTCATGGCTGACGTCACCCTCCCCCCGTCACCACGGCTCTTCCTGGTCGACGGCTACGCGCTCATCTATCGCGCGTTCTTCGCGCTCATGCAGCGCCCGCTCACCACGAGTCGTGGAGAGAACAGCTCCATTGCGTGGGGTGTCGCCAATTTTCTCAAGCGCCTGCTCAACACGCACAAGCCGGAACTGCTGGCGTGGGTGCACGACAGCGGGGCGACGTTCCGCGACGAGCTCTATCCCGATTACAAGGCGACGCGCGAACGGCTGACCGACGATCTGCAGGCCGATTTCGATCAGGGGCTCGAGCGCGTGCTGCAGTTGCTCGCGGCGTACGACATTCCGGTGCTCACCGCAGAAGGCTTCGAAGCTGACGACGTGATCGGCACCATGGCGCGCAAAGGCGTCGACGCCGGCTACAACGTCGTGATCGTGTCGGGCGACAAGGATTTTCAGCAGCTGGTGCGCCCTGGCGTGTGGCTGCTCAACCCCGGGCGCGGCGGCCCGGCGAGTGTCGAGGAAAACTGGGTGGGCGTCGAGAACGCCAGCGACCGGTTGGGTGTGCCGCCAGAGCGCGTCATCGATTACCTCGCACTCGTCGGTGACAGCTCCGACAACGTGCCGGGCGTGAAGGGTATTGGCGAGAAGGGCGCCATCGAACTCATCACGCAATACGGCGCGCTCGAGGACATCATCGCGCACGTCAACGAGATCACCAAGAAGCGTCCGCGCGAAGCGCTGCTGCAGTACGAAGCCGAAGCGCGTCTTTCCAAGCAGCTCGTCACGATTCATCAGGACGTGCCCGTCGAGCTCGACGTGACGAAGTTGCGGGTGAATGCGCCCAACGCCGACGCGTTGCGCGCGCTCTATCTCGATCTCGAGTTTTCGAGCTTGCTCAAGGATGTCGGCGGCGCCGCCACCGCGAGTGCGCCAGCTGGCGTATCGCGTCCAGCTGCCGAACAGGATGGCGTGACGGACGTGGTGCGTGCCCCCGCAGCGCCCGGTCGTCCGGAAGCGCCGGCGGTGGTGCGTGGCGAAAGTGGCGTCGCGGTACTGGCCGATGCGCGCTATGTGACCGTGGACAGCATCGATGCGCTGCACACGCTGTTGACGCGCGTGCGCGAAGTGCCGTACATCGCCATCGACACCGAAACCATCACCGATGCCGACGCGCCGTACGCGATCGATGCGATGCGCGCGCAGCTGGTTGGGCTTTCGATTGCCGTGATGCCGGGCGAGGCCTACTACCTCCCCTTCCGGCATCGTCGTGATGATGGCGGCGGCAATCTTGCGCTGCTCTCGGGTGACGCCGGTATTGCGGGCCAGCGCATCAACGCCGGCGCGCCGGAGCCGGTGAATCTGCCGCCCTTCGGCAGCGACGCATGTGCCCCGCTGCGGGCCATGCTCGAAGACGCCGGCGTGAAGAAGATCGCGCAGAATGCCAAGTACGATGTGCTGGTGCTGCGCGGTGCCGGTGTGCGCATGGCCGGGCTCGAGTTCGACACGATGCTCGCGAGCTATGTGCTCGATCCGGGACGTCGTTCGCACGGACTCGATCTGCTCGCGCTGGAGTTCCTGGGCCACACCATGACGGCCTACGAACAGCTGTGCGGCAAAGGCAAGAGTCAGCTGGGCTTCGATGTCGTTCCGGTCGATGCCGCGCGCGATTATTCGTGCGAGGATGTCGATGTCACGATGCGGCTGCGCCTCCTGCTCGAGCCACTGCTGGCGAGCCACGAAATGCTGTCGCTGCTGCAGACGGTGGAGGTGCCGCTCGTATCGGTGCTCGCCGATATGGAGTACGACGGCATCGCCATCAATCTGCCATGGTTCGAAAGTCTCAAGACGCGCTTCAAGGCCGAACGCGAGCGCGTCGAGCAGGCCATTTACGCTGAGGCGGGCAAGGAGTTCAACATCAACTCCAACCCGCAGCTGCGCACGGTACTGTTCGAAGATCTGAAGCTGCCGGTGAAGAAGAAGACCGCCACCGGCCCGAGCACCGACGCCAGCGTGCTGCAGGAGCTCGCGGAAGAAGGACACACGCTGCCCACGCTGCTCATGGAGTATCGCGAGATCTTCAAGCTCGAAGGCACGTACATCGATTCGCTCCCCAAGCTCGTGCATCCGCGCGATCACCGGTTGCACACGTCGTACAACCAGACGGTGGCGGCGACGGGACGGTTGTCGAGCTCCGATCCCAACCTGCAGAACATTCCCAGCCGACGTGAACTGGGGCGCGAAATCCGTCGCGGCTTCGTCCCGCGTGAGGGCTGGCGCCTGCTCAGTGCCGACTACTCGCAAATTGAACTGCGACTGCTCGCGCACCTGAGTGCCGACCCCGCGTTCGTCACGGCGTTCAAGGCGGGTGGCGACATTCACAAGCAGACGGCCGCGATCATCTTCGGTGTGCCACTCGCCGATGTGACCAGCGACATGCGCGCGCGCGCCAAGACCATCAACTTCGCCACGATTTATGGACAGGGGGCACACGCGCTGTCACGGCAGCTGCGCATTACCCACGCCGAGGCGAAGGCCTTCATCGACACGTACTTCGAACGGTTCGCGGGCGTGAAGGCATTCCTCGACGGCTGCGTCGTGGAAGCGAAGCAGAAGGGGTACGTCGAAACGATCTTCAAACGTCGTCGCTACATCCCCGAGCTCAAGGAGCGGAACTTCAACATCCGCGCCTTCGGCGAACGGGTGGCGGCCAACGCCCCCATCCAGGGCTCGGCGGCCGACCTGATCAAGATCGCGATGATCCGGGTACACGAAGCCCTCGCCACCGAGCGGCTCGCGTCGCGGATGTTGTTACAAGTGCACGACGAATTGGTCTTCGAATTACCACCCGAGGAGGAGCCGGCCCTGTCGGCGCTGGTGAAGCGGGAGATGGAGGGCGCGGCCATCCTCAATGTGCCGCTGCTGGTGGAGATGGGGATGGGCGGCGATTGGGTGGCCGCCAAGTCCTGATCCCGTAAGCGCTTGTCTGCAATCACGAACCCCCCGCTCTTGCAGTGTGCAGAAAGAACGGGGGTGTGCGAGACCCCCCGCCGCTCCACATTCTGGAATGATTGAGCCAAGCCATTGAAGGACAACGACTTGTCCCAGCGCGGCTCCGCGGCACCGTGATTGCTATACCTGAGAACGTCTGCGGGAATCTGCCCGACGCAGAACCGCTCCCGTAATCAGTACGGCCCCTCCGCCGGTCCCGACCCGAGGCTCATCATTATGCGATCCATCCGTAAGGGCTTCACGCTGATCGAATTGCTCATTGTGGTCGTCATCATTGGCATTCTGGCGGCGATCGCCATCCCCAAGTTCCAGACGACCAAGGGGAAGGCCTATGCCTCCAGCATCAAGAGCGACCTGAAGAATCTGACCAGCGTCCAGGAAGATTACTTCTACTTCAACGAGCGCTACGCGCCGGCGATGAACCTGGTGAGCTTCGATGGCACCGACGGGGTGACCATCAACATCACCGAAGCGGACGGTCGTGGGTGGTCGGCCACCGCCACGCACCCGTCGGCGTTCCCGCTAACTTGCGCGGTGTACTATGGCGATGCGGCACCCGTGGCGCCGGCCGTCGTTGAAGGGGTCATCAACTGTCAGTAACGTCTTGAGCGATTTCCCTCCCATCGCGAACGACCCTGACTCCCGCCGGCGCGGCATGCGTCTGCGGGAGCTGACGTTTGTACAGGGATGTCGCGAGTTCGTCTCTCGCAAAGCCGGAATGACGCACGCGATGGACGGCGGACTCTGGCTGCACCGGCACATCTGGAAGGGAGAGCCGCTGGTGCACCTGGTGAGCACCGACCGGGCTCGGCTCGTCGACTTCGGCAACGCCGTCGGACTGCGCGAATCGCGCCTGCAGTACAAGCCGCTCAAAGACCCGCGCACGGGACAGCGACGCGAGGCCTGGCACTGGGATCTTGGGGGACCGGTGTATCCGCCGCTCGATCCTCGGCTGCTCCACGCGCCCGAAGGCGACGGGACGAACGGGTCGTTATCCGAGTAGCGCCCGTTCGAGTGCGCCCGCATCCCGACGGATGACATCAGCGTCGGCGAGTAGGGCGCGCTGCAGGGATGGGTCGCGCCGGAATGTGAAGTACGCGCGCATTCGGGCCCGCGCCCGACGCATGCGATCGCCGTAGCGCAAATCGCTTCCCGCCGAAGGGACGAGGGTGAGCAGAAACAGCAGGGCCCACCACGGACCCGCCAGCCACCACACCGCCGCGCCTTGAATGGCGTATGTGGCGAGCACGAGCACCAACCCGGCGACCAGCGTCTTCATGGCCGGCTCGTCGCGCGCGGTGACGTTGTGCAGCGCGAGTCGACGCGCGAGCTGAATGGGCACGGTATGCGTGAGGCGCCCCCACGCCCCCACCGGCGCGAGGACGGCGGCAAGCAACAGCTCGCGTACCGCGAAGCGCACGCCGGGCGTGAAGTTCGCGCTGATCGAGACATCATGAACGTCGAGTGCTCGGGTCTCGAGCTCTGTTCTGAACGCACGTACCCGCGCTTCGAAGTCGATCGCGCGCTGCTCGAGTACCGGGTCGTGTCGCTCGCGGACCTGCTGCAACCCGCGATCGAGTCGCCGCACGATTGCCAACGTGCTCCCCAGCGACGTGTGGTCGTCGCCCAGCGCGCCCGAGGGCTCCAGCAGCGCCGCGAGCGTGCTCCCCACCGTATGCAGACGCTCGGCGTCTTCCGCCGAGGCGAAGTTGAGTGTGACCGCACGCAACCGCTCGGTCACGATGCTGGTGAGCGTCGCCACCTGCACCTGATCGGCGAGCAGTGCGTCGACGTGAATGGGCTCACCGACCTGCACCAGCACCCGTGATCGCGGCTGCTCTTTCTGCTCGAAAAGCAACCCGATGGGCACAATGCGAATGTTGCGCACGCCGTACTGCTGCGCGGCGTGCATCGTCATCCGTGCCAATCCGGTGCGCAGCGGCGCCATGTGCGGATCGTCATGACTCTTCCCTTCGGGAAAAATCACGATCGCCGACTGTCTCGCGAGCGCCTCGGCTACCGCATCGAACGACGCCGAATTGCGTGTGGGGTCGTGCGCCGCGTCGCTCCCCTGCCTCGCTTCGTCGGCCGCGCGCCGCAGCGGAACGACGCCCATGGCGGTGAAAAATCGCGCGGCCAGCGGGTTGGCAAAAATCGTGGCTTTTGCGGTGAACCCTACACGCCGCGGCGCGATCGCACCGATTACGAGCGCGTCGACCAGCGCATTGGGATGATTGACCGCCAAAAACACTGGGCCGTCACGCGGGATGCGTTCGAGCCCGGTGGTGGTGATGCTACGGTAGTACCAGCCGAGCGCGGTGCGAACGACTGGCAACAGCAGCGCATACATCACGCGCTGTGCGTACGGGCATCGGCCTCGCGCGCCATGCGTTCGCCTTCGGGAATGTTCACACGCGTCAGCAGCGCGCCGCCGACGACGAAGAAGCCAATGACCCACAGAATGGCGCCGCGGCTGCTCCCCGTTTCTCCAATGGCGATACTGAAGACGAGCGGCCCGAGGATGCCGCCGAACTTCTCGAACACGCTTTAGAAGCCGAAGAACTCGCCGCTCTTGTGCTTGGGCACCATGCTCGCGAAGAGCGAGCGGCTGAGTGCTTGTGTGCCACCCTGCACCATGCCCACGAGTATGGCAAGAATGTAGAACTCGCGCGAGCTGTTGATCCCGTACGCGAAGATGCAGATACCGGTGTAGACGGCGAGTCCGAGCAGGATGGACAACTTGGTGCCGAGTTTGCCGGCGAGCGCGCCGAACGCGAAGGCGAACGGGATGCCGACGAACTGCACGATGAGAATGGCGGTGATGAGATCGGCGCGCGCGATGCCGATTTCCGTGCCGAACGCCGTCGCCATCTTGATGATGGTACCGATTCCATCGTTATAGATCGTGAACGCCAGCATCACGAGAAACGCCTGCTTGTACTGCCGCAGCTCGCGGAGCGTTTCGCCGAGTCGGCTGAAGGCGGCGACGAACGGATTGCCGCGCGCTGTTTCGTCCGCCTCGATGGTGCGCGCCGGTTCGCGTACGCCGCGGAAGAGTGGAATGCTGAACAAGAGCCACCAGACACCCACACTCACGAACGCGAGTCGTGCCGGCAGCGTGGCCTGCTCGCGCGGCAGGTCGTCTCCGACGGGGAGTCCGATGAGCGCGGGGTTACTGATCCAGGCGAGGTTGAGTGCCAGCAGGAGACCACCGCCGATGTAGCCGAAGGCATAGGCCGCGGTGGATACGCGATCGACTTCCTTGTCGCTCGCGATATGCGGCAGCAGCGATTCGTAGAAGGTCATGCTGCCGGTGGCGCCGGCCATGGAGAGCACGAACAGCGTGGCGGCGAGAAAGAGATCGCCATGCTGAATGAAGTACATGGCCATTGTGGCGAAGACGCCGATCATCATGAAGACCGCGAGGAACTTCTTCTTCGCGGCCTGGTAGTCGGCGACGGCGCCAAGGATGGGCCCGAGAATGGCGATGACGACCGCGGCCACCGTGTTGGCGTTGGCGAGCGACTGTGTGGCGGCCTCGGGCGTACCGTTGGCGCCCGCGACCGAGATGAAGTAGATGGGGAAGACGGCCGTCATGATGACGGTCTGCATGGCCGACACGGCCCAGTCGTACATGGCCCATGCGCGCAGCTCGGGGCGATGCAGTCCGAGTGCGTTGAGAAATCCTTTGGGCGCGGTGACCGCGGTGGCGTCAGGCATGAACGATGGAGAAGGAGGAGGTCGACACGTCAGACAATCCTCTGGGGCGGCGTGGTCGCTGTCCAGTACGTCTCGTGACATACTTCTTGGCATGCAGACACTCTGGCGACGTATTTCCCGGGCCGCGCGATGGGCTCCGGTGCTGTTGGTTTTGGCGTGCGACCGCAACAAGTCGCCCGAGCCTGGTGATTCTGCAGGTGGCAATGCGAACCGTTCGGGGGCAGACAGTATTGCGACGACGGTGAGCAGCAGCGGGTGGGACATCGCGGCGGGTCCTTTCGTGGTGCTACCCACGGTGGACGGCGGGATGGTGGCGGGTTCGTTGCTGCTTCCTGAGGCCACCGATACGACGGTGAGCGATACGACCGGTGTAGGGGCGCTGTTGGGCGACGGCCGGCTCGATCTCTTTGCCCGCGGCGGCAAGGTGGGGGTGGCGCGCATTTCGGTTGAGGCGGGCGCGTCTCCGGAACCCGGGTGCAGCGCGTGGCCGGTGGCCCGTTTGGGTGTCGATGCCGGCGTGACATTGCTGCCGTGGACGGCGGCCTTCGCGGCGGGGCGGGTGACGGCGATCCCGCTCGACTCCATCGAGGGGCTCGCGCCGCGCGATTCGGCGCGACTGGCGGCCGATCTGACACGGCTCGCGTCGCGGTTGCCCGATGACACGAGCGCGACCTTCCGCGCGCTTCCCTTCGTGGTGCTCCGCGCCTGGCGTGGGCGCAACACCGACAACGAGGAGACCGGCGGCTTTGTGGTGGCCACGCTGGCCCGCCGGGTGAATCAGGAGGACGATCCCAAGGAGGAGCGTCTCGTGATCGTCGTCGACGCGCCGGGCAGCGACAGCAAGGAGTGGAAGGTGGGGTGGCACGAGCGCGCGTCGGGGCACGAAGAGGAGCTCGTGGTGGCGGAGCCGCTGTTGGCGTTCCGCGCTGCCGGTGCGCGCGACGTGCGGCTGCTCTTTGGCCGCGACGATGGCATCGCGCTCGGTGCGGCCGTTCTGTCCCAATCGGCGGGTGCCTGGCGCGTGTTGTGGGAAAGTGCTCTGGCCGGATGTAACTAACGGGCGCACAATACCGCGGTCCTCTTTTTCGGAGCCGCGTTATGTCTGCAGCAACCGTGTGGGGCCGCCTGAGTGCGGCCCTTCTGGCATCGACTCTGGCCGCGGCGCTTGGTGCCACGGCATCACCGGCAGTGGCGCAGTCGGCGCCTCGTGAGCCCATCAAGTTCGCGCGCTATGCGCACGTGTCCAACGACGGCACGATTGCCTTTACCTGGCAGGACGACATCTGGGTCGCCGACAAGGACGGCGGCAACCCGCACCGGCTCACTGCGCATGTGGCGCGTGATTTCATGCCGCGTTTTTCGCCCGACGGGAAGTGGATTGCGTTCACGAGCAATCGCATGGGGAACAACGACATCTACATGGTCCCGGTGAGCGGCGGTGAGCCGAAGCAGCTCACGTGGTTCAGCGGCGACGATCAGGCGTTGTATTTCACCCCCGATGGACGCGAGATCGTGTTCACGAGCAATCGCGGTGAACACCCCTTTGGATCGCCGCTGTACCGGTTGCCCATCGACGGTTCAGCGCCGCGCGCCATGTCCATGGATTTCGGTCGCAGCGGCATGATGAAGCAGGACGCGACCATGGTGGCGTTCAACCGCACGGTGCCGAGCTATTGGCGCAAAGGATATCGCGGCAACAGCAACGCCGACATCGCGGTGCAGGATCTCAAGACCGGGCAGATCACGGAGCTCACCGATACGGAGCTCAAGCAGTTCAAGACGTTCACGCACGATGTGCACCCCATGTGGGGCGCCGATGGCATGATCTACTTTGCCTCGGAGCGCGACGGGATCTTCAACCTGTGGCGCATCGCGCCCGCCGGTGGCGCGCCGCAGCAGGTGACGAAGCACAAGGACGATGGCGTGCAGTTCCCTGCCATCTCTCCCGATGGGCGTCGCATCGTGTACGAAAACGAATTCGATTTGTGGACGATCGACGTGCCGGGCGGACAGCCGCGCAAGCTGGCAATCAGCGTTGCCGCCGACGCGAAGGAGAACGACATCTCCACGGTTTCCACCAGCAACCGCGCTGACGGTTTTGCACCGTCGCCGTCGGGTGATTATGTGGCCGTCGACTTTCATGGCGAGATCGTCGTGGTGCCCACGGAGGCGGGTGTGGGGGAACGCACCGCCGTCACGTCGTCACCGTGGCGTGAGCGGTACCAGTCGTATTCACCCGACGGGCGTCGCCTGGCGTACGTGAGCGACGAAAGCGGCGACGAGGAAGTGTGGGTGTATGACATGGCCGGTGCGCAGCGTCGCAAGCTCACCACGCAGCCGTCGGTCAAGGCCGACCTCACGTGGGCGCCGGGTGGTCAGAAGCTGGCGTACACGGGCAACAATCGGTTGTGGGAAGTGGATGTGGCGGGTGGCGCGCCGCGCGAGCTGGCCTACAATGCCGCGGGCGGATTTACCGTGGGGCAGTACAGCGCCGACGGCAACTGGCTCACGTACTCGCGTCGCGACGACGATCAGAACGCGGAAGTGTTCGTCTTCGACGTGCGCAGCAAGCGCGAAGTGAATGTCACCCGCAATCCGTTCAACGACGGCAACGGTGTGATGACGCCGGATGGCAAGCATGTGATGTTCACCTCGAACCGTGACAACGGCGTGGCGCAGCTGTTCGTGGTGTCGCTCGCCAAGCTCACCGAAGATCCCAACGATCCGCTGGTGCGTGAGCGCATGCGTCGTGCGACCGGTGGGCGTGGTGATTCCACCACCGCCGCTCCTGCCGCGCCGCTGGCCGTCAGCATCGATGAATCCGGCATTGCCGACCGCGCACGTCAGCTCACGCGCGGCACGACGGCGGTGGGGCAGTTCTTTTTGTCGCGCGATGGACGCACGGTGTACTTCACGGTGGGCGGTGGTGGTGGCTTCGGCGGCGGCAACGCACAGGCGGCGGCTGTCGATCCAGAGAGCCCCAATGTTGGGCTCTTCGCGATGAACGTCGACGGTACCAATCGTCGGCGCATTGCGGGCGGGTTGTATCCACAGCTCACACCCACGGTCGATCGGCGCGCGGTGTTCTTCCGCCGTGCCGCACGCGGCGGCGAAGGCAGTGAAGCGGCAGCCCCGGGCTTCGAGATCAGCAAGCTCGTACTCGCCACGCCGCAGCGTGCGGAGCCAGTGAATTTTTCGTTCCCCGTCATGGTGGACGCGCGCGCCGAGCGTGAGCAGCTGTTCGAGGAAGCGTGGCGCGTGATGAAGTACCGCTTCTACGACGAGAAGATGCACGGCCGCGATTGGGACGCGATCAAGTCACGCTACAAGCCGTTGCTGAAGCACGTGGCGACCAACGAAGACGTGTACGACCTCGCCAATGAAATGATCGGCGAACTCAACGCGTCGCACACCGGCGTGAACGGTCCGCCGTCGCGCAGCATGCCGAGTGTGTTCAGCACGCGCTATCTTGGTTTCGAACTCGAGCCGAGTGAGGCGGGGCGATACAAGGTGGGGCACGTGTACAAGGGTGGCCCGGCCGACAAGGAGTGGCTGGATGTGCGCGAGGGTGACTACGTGCTCGCCATCAACGGGCAGGAGCTCAAGTCGGGGGACAACTACGAGCGTCTGCTGGCGACGGCGATGAACGAGTACATCCCGGTGCGTGTGGCGAAGAGCGCTGGTGGTGAAGGTGCGCGCACCATGCGTATTGCCACGGTAACCTCACTCACGAACATCAAGTACGAAGAGTGGGTGGCGAACAACCGCGCGCAGGTAGAGAAGGAAACGAACGGCGACATCGCGTACGTGCACATCCGCTCCATGGATCAGCCGTCGCTGGCGCGCTTCCGCAACGAGATCGACCAGTTCTCCAACAAGAAGGGGATCATCGTCGACATCCGCTACAACGGCGGCGGCAATATCGACCAAGAGCTCATCGATATTCTCGAGCGGCAGCCGTATCAGTTCTGGAATCAGCGCACGGGCTCGCGCGTATGGGGACGTCGTCCGCGTCAGGCGATTGCGGGTCCCAAGGTCATGATGATCAACGCGCGCTCCGGCTCCGACAGCGAAGTCACGCCGATGGCGTTCCGTCAGCTGGGGTTGGGGCGTATCGTGGGCAACCCCACGGCGGCGGCGGTGATTGCCACGGGTTCGTACACGCTGATCAACGGCGGCACCATTCGTACGCCCGGTTCACTAGTGGTGACGTACGACCCCACCAAGCCCAACAACTACGGTGTGAATCTCGAGAACCTCGGCGTGCCCCCCGATGTGTGGGTGAAGAACACGCCGATGGACGAAGTGAAGAAGATCGACCGCGAGCTCAAGACGGCGATCGAGGAAGCGCT
>CANGXD010000120.1 GCA_947457545.1 Gemmatimonadaceae bacterium | reverse complement strand
TGGATGACGTAGTTGCCGGTAAACGCGAGATCGGAGTTCGTCTCCCCGAGAAAGCCCTTCGGCGACTGCGCTTTCGCCAGGACCCGCATGTTGGAGGCGTACTCACCCGCGTCAAACAGCCCCGCCTTCAGCGAGTTACGGGGGTCCGAAGCCGGCGACGGGGCCGTTGACGGCTTTCGTGCCGGCGCGCACGCGGCAAGAGCGGCGGAGACAAGCGTCGCGGCCAACACGGCGCGCAGTCGAATGAGGTGCATGTGCTGCCCTGTGGTAGGAGGGATGGGAATCGTCTGCTCCCGATGCCTGAACAATACGCCATCGCGCGCCTTCCGTTTCACCTCGCCGCCGGCTCCCCCGTCAATCAGGTGGAAACGTCTCGCCCCGCCCCCTATGGGGACGTCACATCCCCGCGCACGCCGACCCATCGCGGCTAACCGAGTGCGGGTCTCAGGCGTTGAGTGCACGGACCGCCTGCTGCGTGTCCCTCACCATCGTTCAAATTTCCCGACCCGGTACAGCAACATGCGTGCATATATCGCCACCGTTTTTTCGACCTTCCTGCTGACAGGCAGCGCTACCTCCGCGTTGGCCCAGTCATCGCCCACCCGTCTGCCAACGTCCACCGTGTCGGCCGACTCCAGCAAGGCCCTGCTCGTCCAGAACGACCGCGCCACGCCGGTGCGCCTCTTCATCGACGCGGGCCGGGTTGACCGGCTGCTTGGTACCGTGGCGCCTGGTGCGGTCAGCACGCTCGAGCTGCCCGAATGGGCACTCACCGGACAGCGGAACCTCACGGTCGTGGCGCGCAACGCGAGCGACGATCGCGCCATTGCGTCGTACAGCGTCGCCGTCGATGCGGGAAAGCGGTTGGGCCTGCTCGTGCCCCCGGCTGACGGCCTCCCCGCTGGAGACAGCCTCGTGACCATGCTCCCGACCGGAAGCGCGACCGCGGCCACCGTCACGGTTGACAACAGCCGCGACCGCGCCGTCTCGGTGTATGCCGAGCAAGGCCTACGCTTCGTCAAGCTCGGCGAGGTGCAGGCGAAGTCGCAGATGACGCTCGCAATCCCCTCCTCGCTGGTGCGGAATCCGGATGCAATCCGGTTGTTCGCCCGCCCGCTCGGCGCGGCGCAGCTCAGCACGGGTGCGTTGCAGCTCAAAGAAGGCGATCACGTCGGCGTGATCTTCATGTAAGGACAGGCACGCGCAGCGGCGCGACTGGTGCTATCGTAGGGCGTGAGCGATTCCCCAGCAGCCGTCTGCCGCAGCACCAGCAGTCTTCGATCGACAGGAGTCGTCCTGAGCCTCGTGCTCGCACTCCTGTCGGTCGCGCTGTCGGGCTGCCGGTACCTGCGCACCGGAGACCCTGCAGTACTGCGCCCCACCGCGCCCGGCGAGGTGCACCTCGTTGATGCGTGCAAGCGCCAGTGCACCGACTCTGCCGATGTCGTAGCCACCGGTGTCGACGGCTTTCTGATTGTGCCATGGGCCGATACGACGCAGCTCGTCATGACAGCCCCGTCGTTCACCAATCCCACCATCTGGTGGATGACATTCGGCGACTGGCTCCTTGGCACCCGTCCCGACACAGCGCGCATCACGCGGCGACTGAATGCCATGCCGGCAGCGAACACCTCGCGGCTCGCGCGCGTGGGCGCTCTGCTCGTGGGCCATGGGCACTACGACCATCTCATGGACGTGCCGCCGCTACTGCCGCACATGCCCGACGCGCGCGTGTTCGGCAGCAGCACCGTGGTGAATCTGCTGGCGCCCGTTGCCGCCGCGGAGCCACGACGTGTATCGGTTGATTCGATCGCGGCACGTGATGCGCGGCAATCCGTCACCTCGTACGAGGTCGGCCGCGCGTTGCGCGTTCGCGCGATTGCGTGGGAACATGCACCGAACATCGGTGGCCTCACGGTCGCACCCGGTGACCAGCGCACGCCACGTCGTACCCTCCCGCGCACCGTATTCGGCTGGAAGAAGGGCGCGGTGTATGCGTACGCGGTAGACATCCTGCAGCGTGACGGCACGGCGGGGCTCCGGCTCTTCTTTCACGATGCCGCAGCCGGCCCGGACGTGCAACGGCGCGCGGGCGAGATCGTTGCCGGCCTGCCGAGCGCACGCACGACGGTGGTGATTGCCACGGCCGCCAACTTCGATCAGCTGCCGCTCTATCCCGACATACTGCTGGCGCATCTTGCGCCCGATCACGTCATTCTGGGTCACTGGGATGATTTCTTCCGCTCCTCCGAAAAACCCGAGCGCGTCGTGCGCGGCATCGATGCCCGCGAACTCGTGCGTCGGCTGGCCCCCTATGTGGGCACACACTGGAACGCGCCTCGCGCCGGCGCGATCACGCGTATTCGCTGGTAGCTGCAGTCTCCCCGCACTCCGCTCATCGTGAACCGACTCTTGCACACTCATGTCGTGGTAGCCCTCGTCGCGGCGACCGCCGTGCTCCTCCCACACGCGGCGCGCAGCCAGAGCGTGACGCGCGCGTTCACGGGCGCAACGCTCATCGACGGCACCGGCAGCGCTCCCGTTCGCAACGCCACACTGCTCGTTCGCGATGGGCGTGTGATTGCGACTGGCGCGGCCTCGCGCGTACGCATTCCCGCCAACGCCGAGCGTATCTCGCTCGCCGGCAAAGTCATCATGCCGGGGTTGATCAACACGCACGGCCACGCGTCGTCGGTAGCGAACCTCGCCACCTATGCGGCCTACGGCATCACCACGGTCTATTCGCTCGGCGATGAAACAGCCGAGGTCTTTGCGGCGCGGCGTGCACAGCAGTCCACACCACCGTCGCATGCGCGTGTTTTCTTGGCCGGACCGGTCCTAGCGCCCACGACCGCTGCGGAAGCGCGGCAGCAGGTGGCTGATGTGGTGCAGCGTGGCGTGGACATCGTGAAGATCCGCGTCGACGACAACCTCGGCACTGCCAAGAAGATGTCGCCCGAGGTCTATCGCGCCGTCATCGACGAAGCACATGCCCGCGGGCACCGTGTCGCGGTGCACCTGTACTATCTGGCCGATGCGCGCGCCCTGTTGGCCGCCGGCGCCGACTTCATTGCGCACAGCGTGCGCGACAGCCTGGTCGACGCGCCATTCAGCAAGGCGCTCGGCACCAGCGGGGTATGCTACACCCCCACGCTCATGCGCGAAGTCTCCACCTTCGTGTACGAGTCGACGCCGGCGTTCTTTGCCGACTCGCAGTTTCTGGCGCACGCCAATCGCGAGTGGATGGCCACCGTGTCACAGCCCGCACGTCAGGAGGCGATGCGCACGAGTAGCAGCGCGCAGCGGTACAAGGCGCAGCTACCCGTTGCCGAACGCAATCTCAAAGCGCTGCATACGGCGGGCGTGACCATGGCGATGGGTACCGACACGGGCCCGATGGGGCGCTTCCAGGGATACTTCGAGCTGATGGAGCTCGAGATGATGGTGAAGGCGGGGCTCACGCCTGCGCAGGCGCTCGCCTCGGCGACGCGCGATGCCGCGCGGTGCATGCGGCTCGATAAGGAGCTGGGGACGCTCGAGGCGGGCAAGTGGGCGGACTTCGTGGTGCTCAACGCGTCGCCACTCGAACGCATTGAGAACGTGAGACGTCAGCATTCGGTGTGGATTGCCGGCACGCGCCTCACGTCACCGTAGCGTCGCTACGCGGACATCGCCTCGTAGAGCGCGCCGGAAACTACCGGCGCGAGCCGCTCGAGCGCGTACGCCGTCATGAACGTCTTCGCGGCAATCTCGCCGCGAAAGCGTGGGGTGACCACCGGATTCGCCTTGAGCTGATCCGATCGTTCCTTCCCCAGATACAAGTACGCGAGCCCCGACGTCGCACCGGCGGCGGCGCGCTCACGCAGCTGCTGCACGTCGAGTGCACCAAGGTAAAACGCGTCCATCACGATGCGCGTCCACTCGTAGCGCATGGGGTCGCGATGGCGCACCGCGCGTAACTCGCGCGTGATCTCTGCCAACGGCAGGTTCGCATGCGCCCGGCCATGACGAATGGCCACCAGCAACTCTGCCTCGAGCTCGACGTCGGTGTTGTCGTCCTGCTCGAGCCCCGCGGGTGAGTCGGTAATGACCAACTCCGCCATGGTACCCACCAGCGCGGCGCAACGCGCGAGCATCGTCGGCTCGGCGTTGTCGGCCACGGTGCGACTGCTCCAGCGCATCCACGCGCGGCCATCGAGGGGCGCAATGGTGTCGCTCACCGTATTGAGCGCCGTGACCAGCGACGGATCGTGAAACGCCACACCACCGGCACGGGGGCGCACGTCTTCCGACGACACCGTCAGCGCCGCGTACAGTTGTCCGTCCTCGTGTCGCACCCACGACCGCTCCACATCGGCCGTAATGGCCCCCACCTGCAACACGCCGCCAATCATCGTCTCGAGCAGCGTATGCGTGCTGATCGTCCCGTCGCGAGCGGTGAGCGCATCGAGGGCCGAATACTCGTGCGCTTCCCACGGGTGGTCCGCCACCGACTCCCCGCGGGCCACGCGCGCCTGGAAATCGACGAATGCGTCCCGGTGGGCCTGCGGGGGCCCCAGCACCACCGTGAGATCGGTAAGCAGATACGGCTGATTGGTCGACGACATGTCGCCAAAGCTATCCCGGTCGGTACGCGCTCCCAAGATACCCCGCGCGTACTTGGGGACACCGTCGAGCATTGTCCCAGTGATTAGACTGCAGGAGCTCCGTTTACCGCCGCGCCAACAGCCATCGTGACCGCAACGCCTGCCACCAGCCGCACCCCCGACGACATTCTGCGCGAGGTCTTCGGGTACGAAGAGTTCCGCCCGGGACAGCGCGAGGTGATTACCGCGGTGCTGGAGGGTCGCGACTGCATCGCACTCATGCCCACGGGCGCCGGCAAGTCGCTCACCTACCAGCTACCGGCTCGGCTGCTGGGCGGCACGGTGTTGGTCATATCGCCGCTCATCTCGCTCATGAAGGACCAGGTGGATGCGGTGGCCAGCCTCGGCTACAAGGTGGCGGCCATCAATTCCACCCTCGATCCCGACGAACGGCGCGCCCGACTCGACGCCTTCCGCGCCGGCGCCTACGAGCTCGTCTATCTCGCTCCCGAAGCGCTCGACGGCTACCTCGGCGACTTCGTCCAGGGGTGCCCCATCTCCCTGCTGGTCGTCGACGAGGCACACTGCATCAGCCAGTGGGGACACGATTTCCGCCCGTCGTACCGGCGCCTGCAGGGGCTCAAGCAGCAGCTCGATGTGCCGGTGCTCGCGCTGACCGCCACGGCCACCCGCGAAGTCGCGCGCGACATTCTGCGGCAGTTGGGGATGAAGAAGCCCGCTGGTTTCAAGGGCTCGTTCTTCCGCCCCAACCTCCGCATCGGCGTGCGCAAAAAGGGGCAAGGTGGCAACACGCGGCGCGAGATCCTGTCGCTCATTCGGGCCCACGCTGGCGAGAGCGGCATCGTGTATTGCCAGAGCCGGAAAGGCGTCGAGCAGACGACCGAGTTCCTCGTGAGTCAGGGGGTCCGCGCGTTGCCGTATCACGCGGGGCTCGCTGCCGATGAGCGCGCGCGCAATCAGGATGCCTTCCAGCGTGACGACATCGATGTGGTCGTTGCCACGGTGGCGTTCGGCATGGGTATCGACAAGTCGAATGTGCGCTTCGTCATTCACCGGGACATGCCCAAGGACATCGAATCGTGGTACCAGGAAATCGGTCGCGCCGGACGCGACGGATTGCCAAGCGACTGCGTGATGTTCTATTCGTGGGCCGACGTCATGTTGCACGAGCGATTTCTCGATCGCATCGAAGACGACGCCCTGCGTGCCCGCACGCGTGCCTCCACGGTGGCGCTCTTCAACCTCATCGAGCGTCCCGGCTGCCGGCACCAGGCGCTGGTGAAGCACTTCGACGAGGTAGCCGACCCGTGCGGCACATCGTGCGATCACTGCACCGGTCAATCGGTGGAAGCACGTTTGGAAGAAGCGGCCGATCTCGAGCGCGTGGCCATGGCCGGATGGCGGAAATCGGCAACGACGGCACGCAATACGTCGCGTGCACCACTCGACGTGAACGACCTGAGCGTCGAAGACCGCGAACTGTTCGATGCGCTGCGGGCGCTGCGTCGTGAACTCGCCGATGAAACCGGCGTCCCGGCGTATATCGTGTTCGGCGATCGCGTGTTGCTCGAGATGGTCGATCGCAAGCCGGAAACACACAGCGCGCTGCTGCAGGTCCCCGGTGTGGGTCAGGCCAAGCTCGAACGCTATGGCGATGCGTTCCTCGAGGTCATCGTCAATCATGCCCCGTAATTCATTCGGCAGCACGCCGGTTCGCGCATGCTCGCCGTCCTCACGTTCATACAGGTTCCTATGACGTCGCACTTCTCCGGCATCGACACCATCATCGTACGTGTTCGCGACATCGCCGCCGCGTGCGCGTGGTACGCCGCGCATCTCGGTGGAGAACAGGTGTACGAAGATGACGATCAGCGGCTGGCGGTGATCGAGTTCAGCAGCGGCTCGACCATTACGCTCTGGCAGATCGACGACGGTGCGGAGTTCGTGGCGTCGGCCACGTACCCCATTCTGGCAACGAACAACGCCAGAGCGGCACATGCGGCACTGTCGGCGCAAGGCGTCCCGGTGCAGGCGGTGCACGAAACCCCCGGCGTGGTCTACTTCCGCTTCACCGATCTCGACGGCAATCCGCTCGAGGCCTGCGAGGTCAAGGACTGAGGAGCGTTACTCGCTGGTGAGTACGCGATCGGCAATGGCGCGCATCTGTTCACGGCGCGCCTTTGCCCATTCGGGGAGTTGCCAGGCGCGGTAGGCCATCATCGCCGCCCCCACAGCGCCGAGCGCCGTGAACGAGGCCACGAGCGGTGGCGCCACGGCGGCCTGCGATGCCACGAGCCCCGCCACCACGGACGTCCCGACGATAATCGAATTGAGCAGCAGGGAGGCCTTCGCGTTGCCTTTCGTAGTGCGCATCCGCAAGCGATCGCCCTCCGTGGTGGGCTCCACCAGCACCTGCAAATTGCCGTTGGTCCATTGCCTCAGCGACCCTTCACTCGCGGTCTTGCCGCGGGCGTTGAACGTCTCGCGCAGCAGGACGACCACCCGTTCCCATTCCTCGGGCGAAAGGCGACGCCCCAATGAAACGGTGTGCCCCACGCTCACGGGGAGCCCCAGCACGCGCGTTTCGGTATCCGCATTGCCTTGGCGTACCGTCAGCGCAGCACTGGCAATGGCGGCAGGGGAAATACCCACCTCCCGACCGATCTCCTGCAGTTGCGCCAACGTCATCCCGTCTTCGCGTGCAGCGAGCTCGGGATTGGCGGCACTACGGTCGGCCGCTCGGGCGAAGATCGCCGACACTTCCGCGTCGTCAAAGCGGCGTTCTGTCATTTGTGGAATGTGATGGGGCGTGCGAGTGGCGCCAAGGGGCGATGATGGGCACTCTCGTGCACGCCGTGTAGTTCACCCGTCATGATACTCGGAAAGCAGCGCTGGAATGACCTGCTCTTCCTGCACTGGGAGGTCGACGCCGCACTGGTGCAGGCGTCGCTCCCGGCGGGACTTGCCGTCGACACCTTCGGCGGCAAGGCCTACATGGGAATCGTCCCGTTCTGCATGGAGCGCGTCCGCCCGGCGTTTCTGCCGCCACTGCCATGGCTGTCGTGGTTTCTCGAGCTCAACGTGCGCACCTACGTGCGCGATGCCCATGGCGCGCCCGGGGTGTGGTTCTACTCACTCGACTGCAACCAACCCATCGGCGTGATGCTCGCGCAGTCGTTCTTCCACCTGCCGTATCGTCACGCGCGCATGACCGCCCGTCGTTCCGACGGGCTCATTCAGTATCGCTGTCAACGGCGTGGCAACGCACCGCCAGCATGGGACTTTGCGTGGAGGGTGCCGAACGCGTCGTCGCAGTATGCGCCAGCGAGCGCGAATACGCTCAGCGAATTCCTCGTCGAGCGATACGTGCTGTACTGCGCGGACCAGCACGGGGCGCTGTACAAAGGCCGTGTCTCACATACGCCGTACCAGATTGCGGAGCCCACCCTGATCGAGCACACCACGGCACCGGCTGCGCTGGCCGGATTTGTCTTGAGCGAACCGCCTGTGTCAGTGCTCGCCGCGCTCGCCGTCGACGTGAACATCCATCCCCTCGTCCGGCAGCGCTGACGCCCTCAGGCGTCGGCGAGCACCACGTCGGCGGCCGGAGCTGGCTGCTTGCCCACGGCACCGAAGCGACGCTCGCGCGCCGCAAAATCTGCGAACACGGCGTCGACGTCCGCCGTGGACAGGTCGGGGAAATGCACATCGAGAAATGCGAGCTCGGCGTACGCGCACTCCCAGAGCAGGAAATCGGACAGCCGGCGCTCACCACCGGTACGGATCACCATGTCGACATTGGGGAGGAGCGACTCCGCCGCCGGCGTCTCACCATTCGCGAGTGCCGCGGTGATGGCCGCGCGGCTCGAATAATCGATCGCCACGCGCAGATGCATGCGCGTACCCTGCGCACTGCGCGCTTCAGCGTGCGCGATCGCCGTCACCAAGGCGGGCGGGAGGCGGTCCCGGCGTCCGATGATGGACAGCCGGATACCATGCTTGATGAGCGTGGCCAGCTGCCGGTCGAGGTGCGACGTGAACAGGTCGAGCAGAAAGCCCACCTCTTCGCGCGGCCGCTTCCAGTTGTCGCTCGAGAAGGCATACAGCGTGAGCTGTTGAACACCCGCGCGCGCGCAGTGCGCCACGATCTCGCGCGCCGTATGCGCCCCACGCACATGGCCCATCCAGCGGGGACGACCACGCTTGCTCGCCCACCGACCGTTGCCGTCCATGATGATCGCAACGTGCCCGGGCACCGTAGCAGTGGCCATTACCGTCCTCCAACGCGCCGGATGAGCGCTTCCAGGTGTGTGAGATGATGCTTCGGCATATGACGACCAGAAAGGGCCAAACGATACTCCGAGAGGGAACTTCGCGTTTGCCGGAGGCGACACAATTTCCCCGGCCATGACCGGGTGGCTACCAGTCCGTCGGCGCGTAGTCCTTGAGGAACTGCCCCCACACATGGTCGCCGGTGGCCACCCCGGCGATGATCGGGTCCACGATGCGCGCGGCCCCATCCACGATATCCAGCGGCGGATGGAAGCGATGGTTCTCCACCTTCCGCGCCGCAATCTCCGCCACGTCTTCGTCCGTGATCCAGCCGGTGTCCACACTGTTCATGTGAATACCATCCTGCTGATAGTCAGCGGCGCTCGTGCGCGTCATCATGTTGAGCGCGGCCTTCGCCATGTTCGTGTGCGGGTGACGTGTCGTCTTGTTGTTGCGATAGAACTGCCCTTCCATCGCTGACACGTTCACGATGTGCTTGTCCCGATTGTCCGTGCGCAGCATGAGCGGCTTGAGACGCGCGTTGATCAGAAACGGCGCGATCGCATTCACCAGCTGCACCTCGAGCAGCTCCACGCTCGGCACTTCGTCCAGCAGCAGCCGCCACGAGTTGCGCGTGCGCAAATCGATCTGCTGCAAATCCTGATCGAGCTTGCCGGCGGGAAAGAGCTCGTGCGCTACATCGACATCCTCGGGCAACAGCGCCACCTGCGACAGCGCGGCGGCGTGTGTGAGCCCCACGCGCTCGAGCCCAGACCGATCAAACGCGGCCCCGTCGCCAGACGGCAGCGTGGCCACAGCGCTCGCGGTGCCCTGTTCGGACTCGCGGAGCTGCTCGTAGCCAGTCAGCAGTTGCCGCGCTGATGATGAGAGCGTACTCGCCACCGCGCGCTCCCCTTCCATCATGTGCGCGTAGAACGCCGGCGGACGGCGCACCGTCTGACAGGCGTTGTTCACGATAAAGTCAAGCCGTGGCTCCGTCTGCAGGAGCTGCCGGCAGAACGCCTCCACACTTGGCGTGTGCCGCAGATCGAGCCCGAAGACCTGCAGACGGTGTCCCCACTGCTCGAAGTCCGGCTCGGCGGCGTAGCGCATCGCCGAATCGCGCGGAAAACGCGTCGTCACCAACAGTCGCGCACCGCAGCGCAGCAGCTTGAGCCCGGCCTGATAACCGATCTTCACGCGGCCGCCAGTAAGGAGCGCCGTGCGGCCGCTCAGGTCCACCAATTCCGTGCGCTTGCGATAATTGAAATCACCGCAGGCCTGGCACATCTGATCGTAGAAGTGGTGGATCTTGGTGAACTTCTCCTTGCAGATATAGCAGTGCTGCGGCACGACGGCTTCGGCAATCGGCTCGGGCACTTCCGCGTCGGCCGACTCGCCCACCACCGACGACAGCCCTGCGGCCGGATCGCCGAGCAGGTACACGTTCGGCGTCGTGAACACCGGCTTGCGCCGCAAGGCACGAATGCCGGTCTCGTGCAGCACGCTGTCGTCACGCTGCGCCGCCTGCAGCTTCCGCTCACGCGCCGTCGCCTTCACCATGGCGCGGCGGGCGCGAACGTCGGGCTGGAAGACGGTTGCCACGGCCTCGTCAAAACGGCGGCGGTCGTGCTCGTCGAGCCGCATGAGCAGCGTGCGGTCACGGATCACCCGCTCCAGCAACTGGGTAGCCTGCCGCAGGGCTCCCACAAACTCTTCGAGCTCGGCCGCATCCATATCGAGGTCCGACGATGGGCGTCCGGACTGGGTCATGATTTCACCATGCCCAAGGATAATCGGGACCGGGGCCGCCCGGACCTTCCGGACCGCCCGGATTGCTGGCCGAAGGGGGGCTGAGGCGGTACTGTTGACGCGCGTCTTTCCCTTGCTGCGATCCGCCCCCTAGCCCGCCTCCTCATGTACAGCCGTCGAGATTTCATCGCCACCGGCCTGACCGCGCTGGGCGCCGCCTCGCTGGTCGACCCGCGCTATCTCGTACCGGCCCGGGCGCCCAAGAAGCTGCTCATCCTGGGCGGAACGGGGTTCGTAGGGCCGCACAATGTGCGTGAAGCGCTCAAGCGCGGACACCAAGTCACCATCTTCAACCGCGGGAAGAGCGGCAAGGGGATGTTCGGCAAGGACGTCGAGGAGCTCGCGGGCGACCGTGCCTCCGATCTCAGCGCGCTGAAAGGACGGAAGTGGGATGCCGTCATCGACGAGTCCGCATCACTCGCCAGCGCGCCGGAGTGGGTGAAACTTTCGGGCGAGCTTTTGCGCGACAACGTCGAACAGTACCTGTTCATCTCCACGCGCTCGGTGTACTTCGATCTCAGCAGCGTGCCCATGACGAACGCCGCGCCGGTGCTGACGCTCGAGAACTCCCCCATCGAAGCGGGGAAGCCGCTCAGCTACGGTCACGCGAAGGCCTACGCGGAAAAGGCGCTGCACGAGATCATGCCGGGCCGAGTGACGGTGGTGCGACCGGGGCTCATCGTGGGTCCCGAAGACGACACCGACCGCTTTACCTATTGGCCTGTGCGCATCGCACGCGGCGGTGAAGTGCTCGTGCCGGGCGACGGCAGCGACCATGTGCAGATCATTGACGTGCGTGATCTCATGAAGTTCTGCGTGACCCTCACCGAGAACCGCACGTTCGGCGTCTTCAACGGTGTGGGGCCGCAGGGTGGCCAGCCGTTCCGCGAATTCGTCTCGCGCATTCAGAAGGGCGTCGGCAGCAACCCCACGTACACGTGGGTGGATGCCGACTTCCTGCGCGCCAATGGGGCCAACCCGTACGGCCGCGAACTGCCCGTGTATCAGGTCATGCGCGGACGTACGGCGGGCTTTGCGCGCTTCGACATTACGCCGGAGCTCAAGGCCGGCCTCACCGTGCGCCCCATGGAAGACACAGCACGGGACACGCTGGCCTGGTGGAAGACCCTCCCGGCCGATAGGCAGGCCGCGATCAAGACGGGCTTCACCCCTGAGCGTGAGCAGGCGCTGTTGGCCCTCTGGAAGGCGCGCGCCGGCAAGTAGCCTCAGGGGGACCACGCACGCATGACGAAGGGCCGGATGCGCGCACGCATCCGGCCCTTCGTGTTGTTGTAATGCCCTTACCGGGCGCTCACGACATCAGCCGTTCGTCGGCGGCATGATGACCGCGTCGA
>CANGXD010000119.1 GCA_947457545.1 Gemmatimonadaceae bacterium | reverse complement strand
TGCTCACCGATCCCATCCCGCGCCTGCGCCGCATCACCGCACCAACGTTGCTGCTGTGGGGCGCGCAGGACCAGATGATTCCGGTGAGCAACGCGCAGGACTATCTCGCGGCGATCCCGGGCGCGACACTCGTCACGCTTCCGGGGCTCGGGCATCTCCCGTTCGAAGAGGCGCCGCAACAGGCGCTGCCCGCGCTGCTGAACTTTCTGAACGGCCCATGAATCGCTGGTTTTTCCGTACGCTCCGCCCCGTTCCGCTACCGCTCGCGGCTGATCTCTTGCTCCTCATACCGCGCGCGGTGTGCGGCTTCATGCTCACGGTTTACTTCGGCGCACCGAAGTTTGGATTGCCGTGGTCTCCGCCCGAGAATGGTTTGGGCTTCTTCGAAGTGGCGTACTGGTTCCCCGGCGATGTGGCGGCGTTTGGCGGACCGTTTGCCATGTTCCCCGACACGCTGGCGTGGCTGGGCGCCTTTGCCGAAGGGGTGGGCGGCGTGGCGCTGCTCCTCGGGCTGTTCGCACGCCCGTTCGCGTTGCTGGTGATGTGCACGATGCTGACGGCGATCTTCATGCAGCAGTGGCAGGCCGGATACTGGAACATGCTGCCGGCCACCGGCTTCGTCTGGTTCTCGATGTTCACCATGGTGCTGGGCGCTGGACGCTTCAGCATTGATGCACTGCTCGCGCGGGGGAAGGCCACATGACGCGGTCACTCAGTGCGACCGGACGCCGGAGTGTCGTGCGCATCGCGTGCACCATGCTCTGTGTGTCACTCGTGGGCTGCGTGCAGAAAGCCTACGACCGCACCGTGCTCTTCGTCGTCGACGTGAGCGGCGTGCCGAACGTTTCGACCGTAGGTGTCCGTGGCGCCAACAAACCATTGTCGTGGCGCGAAGACACCCCGATGACGGCCGTCCCCGACAGCGCCGGACTGTACAGCGTCGCGGTCACCACGCACACGGGCGGCCTCGCCACGGAAGTGAAGTTCGTCGTGAACGGCACGTTCGAGTTTTCCGATTCGCAGGATGACAGTAACCGGAAAGTGTCGCTGCCCAAGACCACCACCGGTGGCGACACGATTCGTTTTCGCGCGGTGTACGGCAAACGCTAGCAATGCGCTTGACAGCGCGCGCGTCGTGACGCAATTCGGGTCCATCGTTTCTGCGGTGGACCCTTTTTGTTGAGGCCTCGACGGCATGCAGCTCGAGCGACCGTACTTCCCCATCATCTACGTGCGCGGCTATGCCATGACCGGCGGCGAAGTGGAAAACACCGTCGCCGATCCGTACATGGGCTTCAATGTGGGCTCCACCAAACTGCGGCAGCGGTATCCACGCTCCGTGGTACGACACATTTTCGAGTCGCCGCTCGTGCGACTCATGAAGGACGAAGGCTACCGCGATACGTTTGTCGACGGCGCAGAAATTCCTGATGGATCGGCGTTGTCACCGCGTTCGGTATTCATCTATCGCTACTACGACGACGCCTCCAAGGAGCTCGGGCGTGGGACGCGCGGCGAGATCGAGGGGTACGCGCAGGGACTACTGGAGCTGGTGAACACCCTGCACGACCGCTACGCGCCCGGTGATCGTGCGCAGTACGGGGCACAAACCGACGCGTTCCGCGTGTATCTCGTGGCGCACTCCATGGGCGGGCTTATTTGCCGCTGTATGCTGCAGCAGCTGTCGCGCAACGACCGGCGCATCGACAAGGTGTTCACCTATGCCACACCGCACGGCGGCATCGACCTGCGCGGCATCGGCAACGTGCCGGGGTTCGGTTTCCATCAATCCGACACGTTCCACGAAGCACGCATGCGCGAGTACCTCTCGCTGGCCAAGGACACGCCGGTCCATTCGCTCGACGGCGCCTTTCCCGAGGAGCGATTCTTCAGTCTCGTGGGTACCAATCACGACGACTACGGCCTCGCCAAGTATGCTGTCGGCCCCATGAGCGACGGGCTCGTGCGCATCCCCAACGCGTACGTCGCCGATACGCCGCGCGCCTTCGTACATCGTTCGCATTCGGGGCACTACGGTATCGTCAACTCGGAAGACGGCTACCAGAATCTGCGGCGCTTCCTCTTCGGCAACGTGCGCGTCGATGCGTTTCTCGACGTGGAGGAGCTCATGCTGCCCCCTGCGGTGCAGGAACAGAAAGACAGCGGACACGCCATTCGCGCCGACTATCTGGTCGACGTCATCGCGCGGGTACGTGGTGCACGCTGGGATCTGCACCGGCGCACCAGCGACGAAGGGTCGGCGGTGCTCGTGGACTACGACAAGCACGTGCGCGCGCGACAGCCGCTGCATCTGGCGAGTGTCTTTCTGTCGAATGCCGCGCGCGTCGACACCGATCGTCCCACGCTGGGCTTCTCACTCGACATCGGGGTGCAAGTCCCCGAGTATCTGGTGGATGGCGTGCCATTCTGGAAACGCGATCACTACGACGGCGGCCATCTGTTTCGCGACAAGGTGAACCTCGAAGCGTTCTTCGCACCGGGCACCGGCTGGTCGCTGCGCTACGGATGGGACACGCACGGCCCCAATGCCGTTCAGCACACCGCGGTCGCCGAGAACCCACTGCCGGAGAGCTGGGTATTCGAAGTACCGGTCATGCAGGACACGCGTCCCGGTATCCGTGCCGTATTGCGCCTCGAGACGCGTCCCTGGAACAACGATTGACTACTCCTATGCCCATCATCACGCCACTATCCCGCCGCGACGCGCTCGCGCGGTTGAGCGCGCTGTTCGCCTTGCCCTTCGTGGAGTGGCCATCGTGGTCGTTGGTGGCCGACCCGCTTAGCGGCACCATTGCGCAGTATCAGGCCGGTCGTCTGCGCGGCGAGTACACGGCGCTCGAAGTCACCACGCGCGCACTCGAGCGCTGCCGCACGAGTGGCGCGGCGCTGCACGCAATCGACATGCTTTCCGCAAGCGCGCTCGCCGAGGCGCGCGCCTCCGATGCGCGACTGCGCAGCAGAAAGCTGCGTGGCCCGCTCGATGGCGTGCCGCTCTTTGCCAAAAGCATTTACGATATGGCAGGCACGACGACGTCGGCATCGAGCGCCGAGTGGGCGCGTCTCTTTCCGCAGCGTCTGTCGCGTGATGCCGTCGAGGTCACGCGTCTCCGTGCTGCGGGCGCGGTCATTCTTGGCAAGACAGCGGCCGACGATTTTGCCTATCGCGGCAACGGCACCTCGAGCTTCACCGGACAGGTGCGCAACCCGCACGATCGCGCAGGACTGCGCACACCTGGCGGTTCGAGCGCGGGCTCCGCAGTCGCGGTGGCCTGCGGCATGGCGTTCTGTGCACTCGGCACCGACGATGGTGGCTCCAACCGCATTCCCGCGCAGTTCACCGGTGTCGTTGGTGTGAAGCCCACCTTCGGACTGGTGCCGCGCAGCGGTGTCATTCCTACCTGGCCCGTACTCGACACACACGGACCACTCGCGCGCTCGGTCGCCGATGCCGCGCTCATGCTCGACGCCATTGCCGGCTACGATGCCGACGACGCGCTGTCGCTGCGCGGCACGTGGCGTCGCGGGACGTTGGGCGCGCTTTCAATTGGCGCGTTGCGTGGCGCGCGGCTGGGCTTCGTGGAGTTGCACGCGCCACGCGCACAGATGACGCCCGAGTGTCTGCGCGTGCTCGACGCGGCACTCGCCGATTGCACCGGTGCCGGCGCCATCGTCGAGAGCTACGCGCCACCGGTAGACCGCGTGACGTACCGCGAGCAGTTCGCCACCTTCGCGCGCGAACGCGGCGACGTTGCGCCCAACGCGAACTCGCCGGCCGCCACGGCGAATGCGCTCCGTCGCTATTTCCAACGACAGGGTGTCGATCCGAAAGACGCCGCGCAACGTGGGCTCGCGTCGTATCGTGCGTTCTACGATGTGCTTCCCGCCGAGTGGCCCGCCATGGACGCGCTGATGGCGCAGCCGTACGAAACCGATGCGGCGTCGGTGAGCTTTCTGCGCTCGCGCGAGACCGCAGTGTCACAGCTCGCGGCGCACATGAAGACGCGCAGCATCGATGCGATGATCTACCCCACGATGCCCTTTCAGGCGCCCAACGCGACCGACGCGTGGCCCGATGTGCGCACACCGCTGGGCTACGGTAACTGGCTTGGCCTTCCGGAGATTTCCGTGCCCGCGGGCTACTCTGCCGACGGGATGCCGGCGGGGAATCTCAGCTTCGTGGGGTTGCCTGGGTCTGATGCCGTGTTGTTCGCGCTGGCTTCGTCGTATGAAGCAGTGAGCGGGCGGTTCAGGGCGCCCGCTTTGTAGTACTGCGGAACGGCAACGGCGGTTCGGGTTTGGAAATGCTACTGCGGTTGATGGACTGCTACTGCGGTTCTGGACTGCCCCTGCGGTTTGGGAACACGGCGGTTCGGGTTTCTGCGGAAGGCGCCGACCGGCTTTGCCGGTTCGGCGCCGGTTTTTGGTGGTTGGGTGACTGCCACTGCAGTTGCAGTGAGACAACCACCAATGAATGCGCCCGCCGGCTTTGCCGGCGGGCGCTTCCTTATGAACCCGAACTGCAGTGCACCTCAACTGCGGTTGCGGTCCAGAACCGCAGTAGCAGTCCATCAACCGCAGTAGCAGTTCCAAACCCGAACCGCAGTTGCCCTCCCGCAGTTCGCTGTTTCAGCGACGGACAAACAGCGCCTTGGGGATCATCACGTGTACACCCATAGTGCCATCAACCAGCTGCGTAATGCGCACATCGCAGGCAGTGCTCACGAGCTGATACGCGTCTTCGCGTGGCAGTCTGTACACATCACCGAGCAACGTGATCGCTTCGCGCACGGCGATCTTGGCGGCCACGGTGAGGTTGCTGTCGGCGGCCATCGAAATCCAGTGCGTGCGCGTTTCGCCACGCGGCCAGGTGAGCTTCATGTCTTTGCGCACGATGAGCTGCAGCGTGCCGCGCAGTGCGGTTTCGAGCGCCGTGATGTCGACCTCGCCATCACCTTGCGCGGCGTGTCCGTCGCCAATGTGCAGCAGCGCCCCGGCGACATTCACCGGGATATACAGCACCGTGCCCGCCGTGAGCTCCTTGTTGTCCAGATTGCCGGCGTGCATACCAGGGGGCGCACTGTTGATGCGGCCGCGCGCCACTGGCGGTGCCACGCCGACACTCCCGAAGAACGGACGCAGGGGAATCTCGATCCCCAGCGTATCGTCGAAGTGCCCGACCATGCGCTGCGCATCGAGCGGAATGATCTTGGAACGCGTCGTGTTGGGAAAGTCTTCCGGAATGAAGCCACTGCGCGAGGAGAAGCTGTTGCACGCGTAGGGAATGGCGAGGTCGACGGCGTGAAAGCGCACCTCGAGCACATCACCGGGCTGCGCGCCATTCACATACACGGGCCCCGTGAGCACATGTCCGCCGGGCCCGCGCTTGAGCGTTCCTGCCGTAACCGCCGCCTGAATGGCGCGGATGGTCGGCTCTACGGTCCCCGAGTCCTTCCCCGCCTGCAACAACCGCGTGCCGCAGGTCGACACGGTACTCACATCGAGCAAATCGCCCGACGCCATACGCAGCACCGGCGCCGCCTCGGGGTCATAACCGCCGTTCACGACGGTGGTGGGCGACGGACGTAACGTATGCGTCGCCTGCGCCGGCGTTGGGGCCCAGAACGGGGCGGTGGTCGCTTTGGGGGCGCAGGCGGCCGCCACGAGTGCGAGTGCTGCGAATCGATGTGTGCGCATCCGGCTAACGTAGCACTTGGGACTGCGGTTGGGGGTGAACTGCAACGGCGGTTCGGGTTTGGAAATGCTACTGCAGTTGATGGACTGCCACTGCAGTTCAGGACTGCACCTGCGGTTTGGGAACACGGCGGTTTGGGTCTCTGCGGAAGGCGCCGACCGGCTTCGCCGGTTCGGCGCCGTTCTCTGGTGGTTGGATAACCGCCACCGCAGTTGCAGTGAGACAACCACCAAAGAATGCGCCCGCCGGCAAAGCCGGCGGGCGCTTCCATATGAACCCCAACTGCAGTGATCCTCAACTGCGGTTGCGGTCCAGAACCGCAGTGGCAGTCCATCAACCGCAGTAGCACTTCCAAACCCGAACCGCAGTAGCAGTTCAACCCAAACCGCCGTTCAAGAGAAACTAGAAGACCGCGTGTTCTCCCCGGTCATCAGCAATCTCTCCCCGCAACAACCGCGCGTAATGGTCCGCCAGCGTATCGCGCCCAAACGACGGCGTCGCGTCGGCATCGTAGCGTTGCGCCACCGGATCCCAGAGGAGCATCGACTCCGTCGCGTAGTAGCGGCCAATCGCCGCGAACTCCGCCTTGTCGAGCAGCGGCGGGATGACCATGCCGAGTGTACGCAGCACACCAATGATGACGTCGAACATCGCCACCGGAACGCGTGTGAAGCGCGGCGGCTTGCCGGCGAGTGTGAAAAGAAGCTCGCCCTGTTCACGCAACGTCATGGCGGGACCAGGGCCCCCAATGGGCAGCACGCGATTCACGCGTGTCGCATCTGCAAGGCAAGTCGCGAGGAACTCGGCGAGATCGTCGTCACTGATGGGCTTGCAGGCCGTGAGCGTGCCGTCGCCGAAGAGCAGAAAAGGCTTGCCCTGTTGCACCCGCTTCACTTGCCCCGAAATGCTCTTGAAGAACGCCGTGGGGCGCACGATGGAGTACGTGAGCCCCGACGTCATGAGCGCCTTCTCGAACGCGAGCTTCGCGTGTTGAAACGCCAGCAACGGTTTCTGTACACAAATGGCCGACAGCAACACGAACTGCTGTACGCCAGCGGCCTTCGCGGCCTGTAGCACATGCTGCTGCGCATCATGGTCGACGGCCCACGCATCCTGCGGCCCACCGGTGCGCGACGCCATGCAGCTGACCACGGCATCGAACCGTTCACCGCAGAACCCGTCGCGCACGACGCTCTCGGCTTTGGTCACGTCGCCCGTGCGCACGGTGGCGCCGGGAATCACCACGTCACGGCCACGCTTGGCGCGCACGAAGCACACCACCTCGTGCCCATGGCGCACGAGCGCGCGCACCGTCGCGCGGCCAATGGTGCCAGTGGCACCCACCATGAACACGCGCTTGGAGTGCGCAGCGCGCGCTGCAATGGGCTCCGCCCGCAATTGCGCCAACAGCGCGCGCCCTTCGGGCCAGTCGCCCAGCCCACTGTCGCCATTGATGTGTCCGCGCGCGCCGACTTCGACGAACTCGCTTCCCCACGCGGCAGCATACGCACGCGCCGTTTCGATCGTGCAGTACTCGTCGTTCGTGCTCGCTACGACGATGCTGCGAAACGGCAGTCGCTGCAGCGGCACCGGCGAAAACCCGCTGGGACCGGCAGGATAGGCAGGGCCGTCGGGATCACTGGGCGCCACCAGCAGTGCGCCGCGGACCTTGGCCAGTGCGGCCGGAGTCGCGCTGCGCGCCCATGCGGCCACCGTGATGTTCGACGAGCTGTGCGCCACCAGCACCACGGGTCCGTCGTGCGCCACCACCGCTGCGTCGAGCACGGCAACCCAATCGCTGCAGCGGGGCGTCGCCCAGTCGGCCTGCACGAGGCGTCGGCAGGCGGGGTCGGTGCGCTCCCACACACTCTGCCAATGGTCAGGGCCGGAGTCGTGGAGCCCCGGCAGCAGGAAGGCGGTAATCGGCGTCATGGCCGTCAAAGATAACGCGCGACTGCTGGCGACCGGAGCGCCATGGGCGGAAATTGGAGAGAGCCCTTCACACTCCCTTCGTCTCGAGCGCCAACGTATGCCTCCCGTCCTCCCCACGCCGATCGTCAGCACCGCATGGCTTGCCGCGCACCTGCACGAGCCGTCGCTGCGCGTCTTCGACGCGAGCTGGTATCTGCCGTCGGCAGGGCGGAACCCGCGTGAGGAGTTTGCGACCGCGCACATCCCCGGCGCCGTCTACGCGGACCTCGACGCACTCGCCGACGAGACCGCGCCATTTCCCCACACGCTTGCCGCGCCCGACGTGCTGGCACAGCGACTTGGCGCCCTCGGCATTGGCGACGACACCCTCGTAGTGGTGTACGACAACTCCGGCCAGCACTTCAGCGCCCCGCGCCTCTGGTGGATGATCAAGACGCTCGGCCATCACAACGTCGCGGTCCTCGACGGCGGACTCGTGGCATGGCAGCGGGAGCAGCACCCCGTGTCCACCAGCATCACGTCGTACGCGCCCGCGACGCTCACGCCCACGTTCGACAGCACACGGTGGCGTGACCTCGAGTCGATGCGGGAGACAGTCAGCGGCGGGCGTGACCAGGTAGTGGACGCACGCTCACTGGGACGATTCAGCGGCAGCGAAGCCGAGCCGCGCGCCGGTGTGCGTGGCGGCCACATGCCCGGCGCACATCATGTGCACTACGCGTCGGTGGTGCACAGCGACGGCACCATGCTCGGCGCCGACGATCTGCGTGCACGCTTCATCGATGCCGGTGTAAACATCAACGCGCCCATTACCGCGAGCTGCGGCACAGGCATTACGGCATGCGCCGTGTTACTCGCACTCGATGTAGCCGGCGCCAAGCAGACCGCGCTCTACGACGGCAGCTGGACCGAGTGGGGCAGCCAGAGCGACACGCCGGTCATTACCGGCTGACGGCGCTACTCGGGCGCTACTCTGGCGCTACTCGATGATCTGCGTGCGCGTGATGTAGTCGAGCGCTGGAAACCATCGCGTGAAGTACCGGTTCCCCTGACGCACGCCGCGGCTGGCGTTGGGCTCTTCGCCATACTCGGCGTTGAGCTTCTCCACCACGTCCATCCCTTCTACCACAGTGCCGAAGGGCGTGAAGAGTTTCTGACCGTCCAGCTTCTGCGCGTTCTCACCCGTGCTGATGAACAGCTGCGTCGATCGTGAGTGTGGCCCGTTGGCCGCAAACGCCAGCGTTCCCTTGCGATTGCTCGTGCGCATCACGTCGTCGGCAAAGGTGGCGGTGTCCCACACCGCGTTGACATCGGGATTGCCGTGAATGCCGAACTGTGCAATGAACCCCGGCACCATGCGGAAGAAGCGCACATCGGCGAAGTAGCCGTTGGAGACCAGCTCGAAAAACCGGTCGGCCGAATGCGGCGCGAGGGCGCGCTTCACCTGCACCACGAACGGCCCCTTGCTCGTTTCGAAACGGACACGGAACTGTGCAGGGCTTTGCAGCGGCGTGGGCGACGGCGGCGCAATGGCGGGCGCCGCTGCGCGATTGGCGGTACTATCTGTGATCGGCGGGCGCTCCGCCGCTGGCCCGCATGCCGCGACGGCAACACTCGCCGCCGCGGCGAAGGCCAGCAGCGCCGCCCGCGTGCTCTGCGTAGTCAGTGTCAGCATGTGCAGAAGTTATCCACCGGCCCTTCCCTCCGCTCCCCATCATGCGCCCATCTCTGTTGCTGGCAGCCTTGCTGCTCCCGGCTTCCCTCGCGGCTCAGTCGTCTCCTGCGCTCACGCTCTGGAAGGCCAACAAGCCGGCGTTCGGCATTTTCGTGCCCAGCGAGCGCGCACCGGGCGCCACCGACGCCAGCGGTAAGCGGCTGCCACCGCTCTATACCGCCGACGGCGCCAAGACGCTGGGTGCCAACCCGCTCCTCGACTACCTCTTTCTCAATCTCGAAGGCGGCTACGACATCGAGGCCGTGAAGGCCATGGTCGCCGGGCTCAAGGCCAGCACCGGACATCCTACGCTGTTGGTGCGCATCCCAACCATTGCCGACGCTGGTGCAGAGCTCACGAAAGCGCGTGTCAGTGAAGTGTTGTCGCTGGGCGCAGATGGTGTCGTCATTCCGCATGTGCGCAGCGCCGACGAAGCCAAGCTTGCCGTGAGCTTCTTCAAGGACGCCAAGGCTAATGTGTGGTCGCCCAAGAACACGAAAGGCACGGTGGTCGCCATGCTCATGATCGAAGACAAAGGCGCCGTGCAGGAAACCGAGGCCATTGCGGCAGTCGAGGGATACAGCCTGCTGTCTTGCGGCATTGGCAGCCTCACGCGAGACATGGGCGGCGACGCACCAGGCGCGGAGATCGCGTGCAAGAACGTGCGCGACGCTGGTACGAAGAAAGGCATGCCGAGCATGATGACCGCCAACGACAAGACCATTGCCGACCGCATTACCAAGGGCTACCTGGGACTGCTGATGGCCGGCTCCACCGAACAGACCGACGCCATCATCCGCACCGGTCGCGAACTCGTACAACGGAAATGATCGCCATGAACACGTTCCGCACACTCGTTTCCAGCGCGCTGCTCACCGCCGCGAGCGCAACGTCACTGTCAGCACAGGCGCCCGCCGAGATTCCCGCGAAGTACCGCGACATTGCCAACCGTATCATTGCGGCCGCGCAGGCAGACAGTGCCGCCGCATGGAATCGCATCGCCGAACTTACGGATCGCTTTGGGCATCGGTTGTCTGGCAGCGTCGCGCTCGAGCAGGCCATCGATTGGACCGTCGATGCCATGAAGCGTGATGGGCTCGACAACGTGAAGAAGGAAGCGGTCATGGTGCCGCATTGGGTGCGCGGTGAGGAGTCACTCGACCTGGTACTCCCTCGCAAGCAGCGGCTCCCCATGCTGGGCCTTGGCGGCAGCATTGGCACGCCCAAGGGTGGCATCACCGCCGAGGTGATGGTGGTGGCGAGCTTCGAAGAGCTCAAGGCGCGCGCAAGTGAAGCCAAGGGCAAGATCGTGTTGTACGACGCCGAGTGGCGCGACTACGGCTACAACGGCGCGTTCCGTCGGCTGGGCGCCATCGAGGCGGCACGTGCTGGTGCCGTGGCCAGCCTCGCGCGTGCGGCGGGCCCGTACAGCATGCGCACGCCGCACACCGGAAGCATGAGCTACGACAGCACCGTCACGCGCATTCCGCACGCGAGTGTGACGGCCGAAGACGCGATGATGATGCGCCGCATGATCGCGCGCGGACAGAAGGTGAGTGTCACGCTCACCATGAACGCGCAAACGTTGCCTGACGCGCAGAGCCACAACGTCATGGGCGAACTGCGCGGCCGTGAGAAGCCCAACGAGATCGTCGTCATGGGTGGCCACATCGATTCGTGGGACGTGGGCCAGGGCGCAATGGACGACGCCGGCGGTGTCGTGGTGGCGTGGGAAGCCATTCGTCTGCTCAAGAAGCTTGGGCTCACGCCGCGCCGCACCATCCGCGCGGTGGGGTGGACGAACGAAGAGAACGGCATGCGCGGCGGCAACGCGTATCGCGACATGCACAAGCAGGAGCCGCATCAGTTGGCCATCGAGAGCGACGGCGGCGTCTTCAGCCCACTCGGCTTTGGTTTCACCGGGACGCCCGAAGCACGCAAGGCCGTCGAGGCGATCGGCTCGTTGCTCGTGCCCATTGGGGCCGGCAAGATCGGACCGAGTGGTGGCGGTGCGGATATCGGTCCCATCATGGCGACCGGCGTGCCGGGCATGGGGCTCGAGGTCGATGGAACGCGCTACTTCTGGTTCCACCACACCGATGCCGACACCCCCGACAAGCTCGATCCCAAGGAAGTGCAGCGCTGTGTGGCGGTGATGGCGGTGATGGCGTACATCGCGGCCGATCTCGAGCAATCGCTGCGGTAAGTCAATCAAATTGGCAGGAACCGCGCCGTCGGTGGCAAATACGACTAGCTTTCAGAGATGACCATTTCGCCACTTTACCGTCTCATTGCCGCCGACGGCAGCACGATCTCCAGCCCCACCAAGGGGACGATCGGGGGACATCGCAAGAATCGCATTTACGGGCGGCTCGACTGCAAGGCCGCCCGTCGCGCACTTGGCACCGGCCGCAGCTACGAACAGCAGCGCGTCTTTTTTGCCGACGAAGACACCGCCATTGCGGCGGGATACCGCCCCTGCGCCGTGTGTATGCCGGAGCAGTATGCGGAGTGGAAGAAGCAGCAGTAGCCGCGCGCTCAGCTGCTCGCGTCGCGACGCGCGAGCTCGCGGCGTACAGCACCGGCGCGCACTATGAGCGGGACGAGCGCAATGGAAGGGAGCATGAGCAGCGGCGCGAACGGCAACGCCTTCGCCGGGGAGCTGTTCATCAGCAGATAGACGAACACCCCCACCGCCACCAGGTCGATGGCCGCGACGTACACGACCCAGTTGGTGAGTCGCGCCTTCATGGCGTGCAGCGTTGCGGTGGGTAGCTGTGTGAGCTCGGACATGTGAGCGTAATGGGGTCGCGTTGATGG
>CANGXD010000118.1 GCA_947457545.1 Gemmatimonadaceae bacterium | reverse complement strand
TCGGCACCGGCGAGGATTTCTTCGTCAGTAGCTTTACCTACGCGCGCGTACACATCGCGTGCGCCGAGCGTGCGCGCGGCCCGTTCGACGCGTGCGACCTGGGTAGTGGTAGCATCGAGCGCGGTGCCCTGCGGCAGCGACAGCTGCGCGACAAGCACCCCTTCGTCGACGCGGGGGAGAATTTCCTTGGGCAGGCGAATGACCAGCACCACGGTGATGAGCAGCAGCACCCCGGCCATGCCGAACACGGCCGCCGGACGTGCGAGCGCCCAGCGCATGCCGTGCTCGTAGTATTCCGCGAGCTGCTTGCCGAGCGTATCGAGGCGGCCGCTCCGGGCGGGTATGGGCGCGTGCGGTACCGTGTCGAGCTTGCGCCGTCGTCCCACGATCATGACCGGCATGAGCGTGAGCGCCAGCAGTAGACTCGCGGCGACAGTAGTGACGACACTCAGCGACAAGTCGCGGAAGAGTGCCGCCGCCAACCCCTGCACGAACACAATGGGGCCGAACACCAGCACCGTGGTAAGCGTGCCGGCAAAGAGCGGCGCGGCCACGTCGTTGGTGCCTGTCACCGCCGCCTCGCGCAGCGGCATGCCTTCGTCGCGGCGCCGCGCGACGGCCTCGGCCACGACAATGGCGGTATCCACCAGCAGGCCGGTGCCGAGGGCGAGACCGCCAAGGGAGAGCACATTGATGCTCACCCCAAGCGCCTGCAGCGCCACGAGTGCCATGAGCACCGAGAGTGGCACCGTGAGGCCAATGGCGAGCGAGAGGCGCCAGTCGCGCAGGAAGAGCAGAATGACGAGCAGCGACAGCAGCCCGCCGGCGACGATTTCCTGGCCGAGGTTGGAGAGCGCGTCGACGACAAAATCGGCTTGCGCGGCGACGACGGTGAGCGCGAGCCCCGGATACTCCTGTTCGAGCTGCGCCACCTGCGTCATGAGCCGCGACGTGACCGACACCGTGTTGGCGCCGGCGTCCTTGTACACGACGAGCCCCACGGCATCGGTGCCGTCGAGCCGCGTCCGCGTGTCGGGTTCGGCGAGGGCGAGTTGCACGGTGCCCACATCACGCAGCAGCAGCCCGCGTTGCGGCGGACCAATGGGGGTGACGAGCAGTTCGTCGGCGCTGCGGAACTCGGTGAGTGCGCGCACGGCGAAGCGGAACTGTCCGCGACGAATGGTGCCACCGGCGCCGGTGACGTTCTGCCGCTTGATGGCTTCGGCGACGTCGTCGGTGGTGACGCCCAGCGCGCGGAGCCGATCCGGGTCGAGACTCACGCGAATTTCGTCGCGCGGTGCGCCGGCCACGGCCACGCTCGCGACGCCCTCAATTTGCTCGAGACGTCGTGCGTGTACTTCGGCGGCGGTCCGTGCGAGCGTGCGCAGGTCGGCACCGCCCTGTCCCTGCGCGGTAACCGGGCGCGACGTCATGGCCAGCACCGCAATGGGACGTTCGCCCGGGTCGCTGGTGAGCAACGTGGGGCGTTCCGCCTTGTCCGGGAGCGCGCTGCGTGATGCATCGAGCCGTTCGCGCACCGTGAGTACGGTGGCGCGCATATCGGTGCCCCACGCAAAGCGCGCGGTAGTGGTGGCCTCGCCGTTGCGGCTCACGCTGCGCAGCTCCACCAGCCCCGGCGTGGCGCCAATGGCCTGCTCGATGGGTTCGGCCACGAAGCGCGACACTTCGGGAGCCGCAGCGCCGGGGTACACCGTACGCACCGTGAGCACCGGCAGCGCGACATCGGGGAGCAGCGAGACCGGCAAACGCGTAAGCGACACCGCGCCCAGCATGAGCACAGCGAGAATGGCCGCGACGGTAGCAACCGGGCGGCGAACGGCAGCGGCGGCGAGACTCATGCGTGGTCTCCCGCGTTATGGAATACGTGCTTGCGTGTTCGTACGCGGTCGTTCGTCGGGCTTGGGCAGCAGTTTGACCGGCGCGTCGTGGGTGAGGGTGAGGTGCCCGTCCACGATGACCGGGTCACCGGCCTTGATGGGGATTTCGCCGGTGCTGCTGTCGGGGAGCACCTCGGTGTCGACGCCGTTGCTGCGGCCGGGCACGATATACGTCCACTGCGCTCGGCCGTCTTTCACGACGAACACCAAGGGGCGTCCATCGCGCTCGATGACCGCGCGTGTGGGCACGAGGCGCCGATTGCGGAGGCGTGTGGCTTCGAGCTGCACGTCGGCGTACATGCCCGGGCGCAGGGTGCCATCGCCGGTGAGGCGCACGATGGCGCGTCCCGAGCGGGCCACACTATCCACGAGTGGCAGGAGCGCGTCCACCCGTCCGCGCAGCGGCCGGTCGGGGGCGCCGGCGCTGGAGACAATCGCTTCGCCGCCCACGCGAATGAGCGGCAAGTCGTGTTCGAGCACCTGCGCTTCGACGCGCAGGCGCCGCGTATCGACGACGGTCGCCATGGGTTGCCCCGCGGAGAGCTTTTCGCCAACGGCGACATCGATGCTTTGCACGACGCCCGCCACCGGGCTCGTGATGATGGCGCGCGCCTGTTCGAAGCGCGCGCGTTCGAGCAGCAGGCGCCCGCCGGCGAGTCCGGCTTTGTTCATCAGGGCTTTACGCTGCTCGGGGGTAGGGCCGCGCCCCGTGACGAGCGATTCCGGGACGTAGCTCTCGAGAAAGCGTTGTTCCGCCTCATCGGCGCGCGCCTGCGCTTCGCGCACGGCGAGATCGAAGGGGTACGGGTCGAGCTTTACGAGCGGCGTGCCCGCGGCCACCTGGTCGCCGGCGCGCACGAGGAGCTGTGCCACCGTACCCGCCACCTCGGCGCGCATCGGGACGACGGCCTCGGAGCGAACCTGGCCGGTGGTGGCGACGCGCAGGATGAGGTCGCCGTCGCGGGCTTCGAGGGCGGAGACGGGGAGCGAGACGGCAGCGGCGCCGTCGTTGGCGACGTCGCCGGTAGCGACCGCTTTGGTAACTGCGGCCGAATCAGTCCCGGCTGCATCTTCACGCGTGCAGCCGGCGAAGATCGCAATCGCAACGACAGCTGGCGCGACCATCTGGCGAAGCTGGGAACTCAGACTTTTCATATAAAAGGCAGCCAAACATGACGCGCGCTTACGTCTGTCGTATAACAGCGTCAGCGACTCGCTCTACTGATGTACAATACCACGAGTTGTGAAGCTCCGCATTACCACAACTGTGCGGAAACAAGCAAAACAACGTACACAAAGTGGGGGACCCTCGGTCACGCAGAGCACGGACAACTTGACAGCGTGCGAGTGGGGCCCGGTGGCAGAGTTCTTTGGGTCCCCCTGTTTCACGTCGGCCACGGCTTACAAGTGGAGATCTACAAGTGCAGAGTGGGGCATTCGGTTACGCGGAAAGTCGTCTCGATATCCACCAAAGAGAACAGTTCAACGCCTCAGCGCGGTGGTTAGCTGTTCTTTGCTGGGTGGGTAACGCCAAAGGCGCCCGTTAAGCATAACAGCTGGCGTACCTTGAATTTGAAGACGTTCTGCAATGGACGCATGACGCGCAAGTATGGTTGCTACACCATCGTGCATGCAGCCTGAGAAACCGATCGAGTCTTTGATTCCGAACGAGCGACTTAGTCTCGGAGTAATCATAGTCTCGAGCGAGTCCTGCTTTTCAAGAAGATATCCGTATGCATAGTCAGCCTTTCCAAATCTACGCGCGCACTCTACCGCTGTTGCGCCAGCGCGTGAGTGGGGATGCTGCGGCAGCGGAAAGTGTAATAGAATCTTGGCGATGCCATGAGGGACGGCCTTCTCAACTTCATTAAGAGTAGCCTCGAAACTTTTGCAAAATGGACACTGCACGTCGGTGAATATGACAGCCGTGTCCGCGACTGGCGGACCAATCCTGAGCGGTTCCCCTGAGACACTTTCTCTCCAGATGCTGTCTGATACAGTCTCGAAAGCCGCCCCAGAGGATCCCTTCGATTTTGCTCCAGCTGAGAGTCGCCAAACGAGAAGCAGCGTAGCAATGAGGAGGCAACCGTTGACCGCTGTGTCGAGACGCCCTTTCATCGGCCTGGTCGGTCAAGTACGTGAGATGTAAGTCGGACCACGCGAAAGCTTCGATCCTGCCCTTTTAGCGCACCAACTACGGATTCCCCAGCCGAATACCCCCAGAATCGAAACTGTTCAGCGGGAGGCACGAGTAGTGTTTGAACGTGTCTTCCGTCTACTAGAAACACATCGATAACCTGATGTTCTGTCTGACTTCCGGCTCTCCTCGCGTAGATTTTTCCGGAACCAATCCAGATTGCGTCGATCGCCTGCCACCTGGACGGCACTCCCCAAGGCAGACTATCGACCAGGGTACCGATACTCTTTGCAGTTGCTTGGAGAGCTTTAGTCGCTCGAATGCTATCGACCACTGAAAGCAAGTCTCCGGGGCCGCCATCGCCTATACTGCGCAGTATGCGACCGCTGACTATGCTGCCGATTTGTATTCGCTGCAGAATTGGATCGCCAATCGCAAAAACATCAAAAGCACCGATCGCCACCGCAGCACCACTTCGGAGTGGTTGGTCAATCAGTCGCTCTCCACGAGAGCCCGACGTGCTGAAGGACACACGTATCCTGGTTTCGCTGCGAGGAACATAAGGTGTGAGATCGAGCAACACCTTTGGACGCACTCCGCGCTTGAGAACCACCAGCTGCTGCCTCGCCATGTCGTCACCTTCGCTTAAGTGCTCAAGTGCCCTGAGAATTGCACCGTCGCGCCCCCACTCGGCGAGATCGGCGATGGCAAAGAATCGGTCGCTCATGTCGAATGAATCGACAAGTACATATCGAGATCTTTCCCAAATGGACAAGAACACAACAGCGCGATCCGGAGATCGCGTCCACAGTGAGCCATCGTTCCCGAGTGCCATCGAGCCCACAGACCCGCGATCGAGCAAATGGGAGTCGAGTGGAACGAGGCCCGGAGAGGCGTTGTTCGATGACGTGGAGAAGCGCAGGAGTTTTTGGGATACGCCGGAGAAGACTATTCCTTCTCCGTCGCTTCTAATGGAGGGCTGTTCCCTTCCGTTGAGCGGCATCTCGGAGAGGATTACATGATCCCACCGTCGCTGAGCCTGCGCCTGTCGATACGCAGAAACAAGTCCGATTGCGACGGCGATGCCCAAAACGATACGTCTGCTCATGGATTAGTCGAGTCTATCGTCAACACTTTATTCGAAAGGCACACGAACGGCTGGACCACATCGGACGGATGCCGAGCGAGGATTGCCTGCCGAGCGTTCTGAAAGGATAACCTCGAGTGACGACGACGTACTGTCCGACTCGGGCTGAACGGCAAGCAGCCGATTGTCATCTGCGTCAACAAAGAACCGGGGACCAGATACACGAAGCTCACCGATCTTCTCTTTGCCATCCCACTGCTCATAGTGACCTCGCGTCTCGGTCGAAGACTTGAGCCACGCTCGCCCTTGTCGATCAACCACTGCTAATCGGCTGCTCTTCAAGGATCCTGCAATCGAGCGCACAAAGTCGGCAATGGACGCACGCGCTCTAGGGTCAGGCAAGTACTGCAGCACGAACTGCGCATGTCGATTCACATCCGCCTCTGATGAGTAAAACACGTCGGCCGCGGACGGAAGCGGGGAAACAGCTCCGGGCAGATCAACCTTCCACCATCCATTGCCACCGAACACACGCAGATGATCTCGACAGCTTTGAACAAACCGCGAGCCCGGTACAACTTGGATCCTCCTGAGTGCTCCGTTCGAGGAGAACACGACGCTCTCGCCGATTGCAAGTTCAGCAATCTTCACCCATTCAGTACTTGTACCGCGCAGTTCAAAAATGAAGAGTGTATCGTGGACTAAACTCGGCGTCGCTTCCTCGGACGAAGGAGACATCGCCACGGCCGCCAAGATCCGATTGTCATCTACGTCAAACACTCGAATGGGCTGACTATCCAGAGGCGGCAACGACCGTGTTCCAATGCTCCGGCCTCTCGCGTCGATATGCGTGAGCCGATTCAGCAAAGCGTCGACGATCCAAATTGAGCCGTCTGGATTATCTAGAATGGAGGTTACCTCGCTGAATCGACCGGGGGCAACACCTCTTGAGCCAAATCTCGACGTCTGGACTCCTGTTGAATCAACAAGCCTGACGTCAAGATCCCGACTGTCCGCAGCCGCAATCCCGCCTGAACGCATGATAACAGACGATAGCGGGGCCCCCGAAAACGCATCGGTGTCCGACTTCCCCACCGTGTAGATCGTGCGGTGCTCGACTGAGAACGGCAGGTCGCCCCTCTCTACGCGGTCACGTGAACAGCCGCCAAGGAGCAACCCAGCGACTGCCAGCCTGTACACGGTACGTCGGATGTGCTGGGGCGTCTCCCTTTGTACTCGGGAGCCCGCCCCATGCACCCCTTCCGACTCACCGTCCATCAGAGCGGTACGCACCAAACGGGGTGGTAGCCAACGACCGTCTCCGATCTCGACACCAAGGTACCAGCCTGAGTGACGCAAGTTTTTACGTCGATTAGCGCCCATGTATAGCAAATCTGCGTCGACCCAATATTGACCAACGTTGGGCCATTTGTCCTAACCGTGCCGCAGATCGTCCCGGCTGCTCCCTCACCATCCCCCCCTTCTCCCCCACAGCCCTCTCCTTCGCATGGCACTACGCCCTGCGCGCCTGCCATACTTGCTGCGACGAATACAACCGAGGCAAAAGCTCTGATCGCCAGACCCACCTTCATTGAACACCTCTTCTTGAATGACGAGAAACAGTGTGAGCGAACGATTCGTCAGCACTCGACGACGCCATCGTGAACCGTTGACGGTGCCCAATCATTGCATGCAGTGCATGGTGCCACCACTCCCCAGTACCGGGGGGGGCTGCGAGTATCGCAATGCACTTCCCAAGAGAACAAGATCGCTGCTTGTGGTCACTTCCGCATAACGCAGCAGACGGAGACTTTCGGCGGAGTATCTCGCATCTGCCGCTCCTCAGTTTTGCCTGCGCACTTTGCCTCGGTTCGGACCTGCGGCCGTCACCGCGTACCACGTGAGCGTCTGATCGCCCCGTTCATCCTCAAGTACGGCGAGCACGCCATCGTCACGCCCAGACAGCAATCGTGCGTGGCCTGGTAGCGAGGTACGTACCACCGGCGCGCCGGTTCGACTGTACCGCACCAACCCTTGCAATGAATCACCTGGGAAGTTCTCAGCTACCCAGAATCCGCCATCTGCAGAAGACACGATTGCGCTGTACGGCGGCAACCGATCAGGCATTGGTTGACGGAGCATCAGCTTCACCGAGGTACGCCGCTGGGCTTCCACCGCCAATTGTGCCGAAAGCAACTCGGCCGCCGCATGATACTGCCGTGGCGTTGGACGTCGCCCGCTGACGCCGGCTGGGAAGCCGCCAACGACCTCACCTGAACGATTCAATAGGGCGACGAATGCCGAATCACCGAAAGCCGCTGCGATGCGGTCACCAGACGTGGCAAAGTATGTGAAGCGCCCTAGAGTACGAGGTTCTCCGACCTGAACATTTCGCAGAGCCCCAACAGAATCGGAGCGACTATTGTAGAGGTGAACCGTTGCTCGATAAGCAATCCGTTCGCCGCCGTTTATTGGCGCCCCCTTCATTTCGGGCATGGCGGTAACGGCTACGCTGCCCCCTGGACTGCATGTAAGGCTGTTAGCCTCAAACGTCAGCGAACGCGTGCGAAATAGTTGTCCGCGCGCGGTGTAGCTGTACAGACGCCTAAGCTGACGATCAAGTACCATAACCGTGTCCGGCGCGGACTCGCAGATGTGCCAGTTCGCGCGCAGCTCACCCGGCCCGTCACCAGCCCGTCCGATCGAGGCTATTGAATGGCCGCCGGCGTTGAAGAAGTGCACACGATTGTCGCGACCGTCAGTGACCACCACCGTTCCCGATCGTAGTCGAACAGCCCCTGACGCATACGCGAAGGCAACGTCCCCGTCGTCTTTCGTAGACGGAATGCTGAGCGTGGCTGTAGCCGTCACTTTGGGAATCGCTTGCGCGCTCGCGTCCCCCGCAACGGCCAACAGGATAATGACCAAGCCAGATTTTGCGGCATATGTGGTCTGCGTCGGAAAAGCTTTCATGGCGTTACCTCCCCAATTCGTGCTCCCGCCACCGACACGCCAGAGAGCGACTGGCGTGCGGTGCGCTTTTCGAGAGCAGCGTCGAGTATCTTGGGAAAGCCGCTTGGAAGTCCGACGTAAACCACACGATCCACCAAGATCGTGGGCGTGCCTACTACCCCGAGTTGCTCTCCTAGCTTCTGGTGTTGGTTGACCACACTTCGACTGCTGTCGCCCCCCATACACTTTGTGAATGCCACTGTGTCGATTCCATCGAGCCGAGCGGCAATGGAAAGCCACGGGCTGTCGCGTAAAGAGCGCTCCGCAAAGAGCGCCGAATGATACGCTGCGAAGTTGCGCTGTGCGTCCGCGCAGACGCTCGCGCGTGCGGCCACAGCGGCGACAGAGTGACCGGGCAGAGGGGTTTGGACATAGCCAAGCCCCAACTCGTCGAGCTGCCTGGACACCCTAGGGATCAGTCGTTCTAGTAGCCGACACGCGCCGCACTCGTAGTCTGTGAAGATGATGACCCGTGGCATGGCGTTCGCGCCGCGAACCCTCATGGCTGCCGACGCGTACGGTCGTGAATCGGAGATGGTATCGAGTGGTTCGCTGGGTGGCCGAGCCGCACGTCGAGCCTCCGTTGAGATGGTTTGTCCAGTCAGGACCAATGCGCAGAGACAAAGCACTATCGCGAGTGCTGTCATCGGGAGTGATTTCAATCCGCCTCCAGAAACCGTCAGTCGCCTTCGAGCGAGTGAGACCGTAGTGTGTTCAGAGCGTCCGAAACAGTGAAGCCTGGTCGGACCCTAAAGAGACTACTTTCTACGAAATGCGCCTTGTTCGCTACTTGGCGCAGTGTGGACCGAAAGGGTTGGCAAAACAGATACAGCTGGCTTCCTCAGGCGAAGAAGGATTCTGAGGGTCCTGCGACTCGGATTTTCCGTCACACTGCTCGTGCGACGTGCAAGCGCCACTGCATGCAGTGTCAAACGCGCTACTTGTGCTTGCGTACGCAACGTTTGCAGCGCAAACAATAGCGGCGGCAAGTGCGAGGAACTGCAACTTTCGTGTGTTCATTGAGACTCCGTTCTCGGTTTGTTGACGATTCACACTCTTCTCGAAGGCGACCGCAGCCGAGCCGATAGAACTCTCTCCCGCTTTCCGTCACCGCTAGTGCTCCTGAAGCCGCTGAGCATAGCTACGGCTGACCGATTCCGCTGCAGTGCAATCATTATTTGGCGCAACTGCGAGCAAGGCCATTACCCAGTTATGGGGAGGGGGGGCGGCAATTCGCCACGTTCCCGCAGAGCAGCGGCCAAGAGCATGAGACGGGCACGGTCTCCCACACCAAGCTCGCGGTACATCGTCTTTAGGTGTGCATCGACTGTATGCTGCGACCTACTCAACCTCGCAGCGATTTCCTTTCGAGTGCACCCCTCGAGCATGAGATGCACTATCGCTCGACGAGATGCGCTTCGAAGCAGGATCAATGTAAACCGACGCAGAAGCTCCGAATGATGATCCTGAGTATTCATGAGTTGTGGACACGAGAATGCTTAACATTTCACTCACCAGTGCTTCTCGGTCTCTTGGTCACAGTTATGAGGAGAGCATAGACACTGGCATTGTTTCCCTGACGTGGTATGTACGACGCCGGCGCGAGAACGTCAAGCTCGCAATATGGCCCGCCATGGGTGTTTTCGAGACTGGACGGCGGCGGCGATCGCGGATAGTCAACGTCCCCACACACTGTTCAACGCCCCGCCGCGAACCCTTCCAGCCGATACACCGTTGACCGCGTCCACCGTCCGTTGTCATCCTCGGCGAGCACCAGCGCTTCACCATTGCACACCGACAACAGGTCCCTGCCGTCGGGAAGCTGAATCTGGCCACGTGCCTTTCCGCTCGCCGACAGCACGGTGATCTCCAAACGCGTTCGCCCTACCAGTGATGTTACCGCCCACGCTTCACCGGTAGTGTCATCAACACGCACGGCGCGATACGCGAGCAGTGTTTTGCGTACTGGCGCGCTTGAGCTGAATGCGAAGCGGCTGTTGCATGACGCGCGTGGTCGGCGCTTCGGCGAGGATGACATCAATGGCCGACGCACGCTGCACTTGCAGGACCGGCCGGCCACCAACACCAACGGAGTCGACGCGCAGTTCGCCGCGTCGTTAGGGCTGAAAGTTGATTTCGGGTCGTAGACTCCCCCGTCAAGCGCACAGTTTGAAATTGGACGCGGCGCCGTCCGTCGGCAGTGCGGGCGATGCGTACGATAACGCCCTCGCCGAGTCGATCATTGGACTGTACAAGGCGGAGGTGATCCATCGTCGTCGGCCGTGGCGCGGTTTCGAGGACGTCGAGCATGCGACGTTTGAATGGGTGGCGCGGTTCAACACGCAGCGCATCCTGGAGCTCTTGGGCTGTGTTTCGCCCGCGCAGTTCGAGGAGCAGTACCACCGCACCCAAGCGGCTCCTGCGGAGCGCTTGGCACTCAATTGAACGAGTCTCCTGAAAACCCGAGGCGGTTCAGACTGTTGCGCCGCGACCTTTTCTGCGGACAACAAGAGCAACAGAAGCGAGAAGGTTCTCCAGGAAAACATCGTTTGCTTGAGTGCGGGCGTACGTTTTGGGTTTTGCGGCACAGGTCACTAGCACTTGAGAGCGTGGGCGTTCAGCGCGAGTACGAATCGCGGGATTGTCACTGACGCGACAGCAGCTACCTCAATCTTTTGGTCCTGCGAGCTCATTCGGACGCCCATCAACAGTCCGTAGCACGCGGGCGCGTTCGCCTATTCCTACTCGCGCGGTAAATCGTCTCAAGATGCGCGTCGATGGTGTGCTGTGAGCGGTTGAGCTCGAGTGCAATCTGCTTGCGCGTGCACCCTTCTAGCAGCAATCGCACAATCGCTCGGCGGACGGAGCTTCGGCGGAGCAACCCGCCGAGACGGTGCAGAGGCTCGCACGACTCGCCCTGGGAGTTCATAGCATTACCGGCAACGCGCGACATCGCGCTTGTGTCATGGGAGGAATACGGCAAACCGCCGCGTCACTTTCGAAGCACATCTACAGGGCCAGCATTGATCTTCAATCGATAGGTACACAGCTCGAACAGTAGCGTCAAGATCGCGTCGCAACGACGTGCCCACACACTGTTTTGTGCCGTCAGCGCCCCGCCGCGAACCCCTCCAACCGATACACCGTCAACCGCGTTCCCCGTCCGTTGTCATCCTCGGCGAGCACCAGCGCTTCACCATTGCGCACCGACAAGAGCTCCCAGCCGTCGGGCAGCTGAATCTGGCCACGCGCATTTCCGCTCGCCGAGAGCACGGTGACTTCCAAACGCGTCCGCCCCACGGGTGATGTCACCACCCACGCGTCGCCAGTCACGGCATCTACTCGCACGGCGCGATAAGCGGGCAACGTTTTGCGCATGGGAGCGCGCTGGAGTTGAATGCGCAGTTGCTGTTGCATGATGCGCGTGGCGGGCGCTTCGGCGAGGATGACATCGATGGCGGACGTGCGCTGCACTTGCAGGACCGGCCGGCCACCAACACCAACGGAGTCGACGCGCACTTCGCCGCGTGGCCACGGCTGAAAGTTGATCTCGGGTGTGTTTCCCGTACCGTACCATACGCCACGAGACGACGCGCCAATTTGCAGCCTCGCCCCAAGCAACAGCGTTTCCCCCGCATCAGTGCTGAGCAATGGCACAGGTGGCACATCGATGGTATCGAGCGGCCACACGTTGGCCCGCAGCGCTCCCAGCGAGTCGGCGCGTACGAAGACGCCCACCGCGTCGCCCGTTGGCCAACAGGCGATGGTCTGTGGCGGTGCCATGAGCGGCATGGAGAAGCGCAGCAACCCGTCGCGTGAGTACTCGACTACCGCGCGGTTCGCGATGTCGAGTACCGCCACGTTGCCGTTCCCACACGAGACGACCTGATGCGGCTCCGACAGTTCGCCAATGGCACGACCCTTCCTGCCGATTTCGCCCTTGCCTTCGCCGGTGTAGGCGAACAGCTGCACCCGCGGCTCTCCCCAGTCGATCAGCGCGATCGTTTCGTTGCCAATCAACGTCGCGTCGCGCAGCCCCCGAAGCCCCATCCCGTCGCCGAAGTCATTCAGCATGGTCGAACTGACGCGCTTGGCCGACAGTGCCCGGGGGGCAACCACCTTGAACGCCGCGAGTGTGTCGACGGTGGTTTGGGCCACCATCGCCGACGGCAGGAGAACACTTCCGACAACCGACAGCAACAGCGCGCAGCGGGTGACG
>CANGXD010000117.1 GCA_947457545.1 Gemmatimonadaceae bacterium | reverse complement strand
TTGGCCAGCACATCGGCTTCCACGTGCACCGCCGCGCCGGCCGCGAGCAGCCCGAGCGTGGTGTGGCGCCGTGTGTATTCGATAATGGAGAGCTGCACCCCGGTGGGGAGCAACTCGTTCACGGTGAGGCTCACGCCGTCGATCGTGATGGAGCCCTTGTCGACCAGCAGCGGTCGCATGGCGACCGGCAGTTCGACGTCGATGAGCCAGGCGTCGCCCTGATCTCGGGTGTCGAGCACGTGCCCGAGTCCGTCGACATGTCCGAGCACCAGATGGCCACCGAGCCGATCGCCGAGGCGCATGGCGCGCTCGAGATTCACCTGTCCGCCACCGACCCAGTCGCCGATGGTGGTGCGGCCGAGCGTCGTGGTGATCGCGGCGACGGTGAACCACCCCTGGCCGTCGGCACGTACCCCATGCTCGCGCACCGTGAGACAGGCCCCGTTCACGGCGATGCTCTCGCCGTCAGTGAGGTCGGTATACCGGCTGGCAATGCGCAGTTCGCGCCCGGCCGGTGTGTCGGCGACGTGCTCGATGAGCCCCACGTCGTCTACAAGCCCCGTGAACATCCTGTCTTCAGTCTCCGGAAACAGCGTAGCGGGTCATCAGGTCGGCGCCGTATCCACGGCGTTCGAGCACGGTGAGACGGGGCGCCGAGGTGGCGTCCTGTCCCGGGAGTGCGGCAAAAGCAGAAACGGCTCCTGCCCCCAGAATGACCGAAGCCTGAAAGATAATCAGGTGGTGCACGAGTCCGGCGTTCAGGAGCGCCGAGGCGATTTCCGCCCCGCCCTCTACGAACAGATGCCGTATTCCGGCCGTACGCAGGCTCCGGAGGCCATCAGCCAACTGTTCAACGGCATGCACGGTCACTCCGATCCCGGCAAGGGCCTCCACGCGCGCCGTGGGGGCCTCAACGCCCGTGACGAGGTGCACGGGGAGCTCGCGGGCGGTGGCGGCCAGCACACTGCCTTGGGGGAGCCGGGCCTGGCGGTCGAACACGACCCGCGCCGGGGAGACGCGCGGGGCCGGTGCCAGACGCACCGTGAGGGCGGGATCGTCGGCGAGCACGGTGCCGATGCCCACGCCGACCGCATCGGCGTCCGCGCGCATGGCGTGCACCGCCGCCTGCGATTCAGGGCCGGTGAGCCAGGCACGCTGGCGCGATGGGCCGGCGATGGCCCCGTCGATGGAGACGGCGAGCTTGAGCGTAACGAACGGGAGTGCCTGATGGCGGACAGCGTGGACAAATGGCGCGTTCTGAAGCCGCGCGGCCGATTCACACACGCCGGTGACCACCTCGATGCCGGCCGATCGCAGTCGTTCGATGCCACCGGCGGCCACGGGGTTGGGATCGCGCATGGCGCACACCACGCGCGACACCTGCGCGGCAATGAGCGCGTCGGTACACGGACCGGTTTTCCCGTGATGATTGCACGGCTCAAGGCTCACATACGCCGTCGCGCCAACTGCGTTCGATCCCGCCATCGCGAGGGCATGCACCTCGGCGTGCGGCCCACCGAACTGCTGGTGCCATCCTTCGCCAACGATGATCCCGTCGCGGACGATCACGGCGCCAACTTTGGGATTGGGTGCCACCTGCCCCGCGCCCAGCTCGGCCAAGGCCAGGGCCCGACGCATGAAGCGCACGTCGTCAGGCGATGAGCCCGGCGCGTGCGCTTCAGGGTCGCCCAGAGGCGACGGGTCAGAACCTGAGCGTGACGCCAAGAGACCCGTAACGATATCCCTCGTTGGCCGTGCGGCCATCGAAGGTGTTGGTGGTCGGATCCTTGTCGCCGGCCGCCGACCAGCCGAACTCACCGACGATGCGTGCGGCGAGCAATCCGAGGCTGGCGTTGACGAACGCCGTGTTGCGCGTGACCGCATTGCGCAGATCGAAGAGCTGCACCTGACCGCGCTGCGATACGCCCTGCACGGTTTCGTTCACGACCGCCGAGACACCCGCGGTGTTCTCGATCTGGTCACGCCCGATGCCGGCAGCAAAGCCGAAAATCGCGATGCGCTTGCTGGCGACCAGTCGCAGACTGTTGGACGTCGCCGCCAGATTGCGGACGCTGATGGTGTCGTTGCCGGACGCGTACCCCAGCGACACGGTCGGCAGTTTGCGCCGCATGTAGCTGATGCTGAGCCCGGGAATGAGCGACGATTCCTGCAACGCCCCGATGCGCACGCCATACGACAAGGCGACACTCGACGTCTGGGGGGCGATGGAGAACTCGTCTTCGTCGAGCGCCGGGAGGTACGTCGCCCCGAGCAGGACGTCGACGCCACCGATGTTGGTGAGTCCGGCGGGGAGCCCCGCAAACACGCCGATGGCGGCATCGAGGGAGGGCACCGGCACAGGTACGCGAGCGGCGCCAAAGTTGGACGATGTGGCCGCGCCGAGCGACACGGGCACCACGTTCTTCGGCAGACGCCCATCGACCGCCGTCACGCGGAGCGAGATGGCGCGCTTGCCCCACCCGCCCATCGTGCCGCCTTCACCCAGCACCGGATTGCCTCCCGACAACGCGACGCCGGCCTGGGGCATGACGAAAGCGAAGAGATCACGTGCTTTGGTGCAGGCATCGGGGCCCGCGAACGGATTGAACCCCGTCACCACCGTCGAACAGTTGCCCGAGGTCGTTTGAGCGGCGAGTGTGGCGGCCGGTAGCGCGGTCACCGCAGCGGCGACGAGCGCGGCGGCGCCGATCCGTCGCACGCCCACACTCACGTGACCTGCCCGTCGAGGCGAACGCGACCGGTGCCGGGAATGACCTGGCCCAACTCCCACGCCGCAATCCCGCACGCCGCAGCGCGCGACGTGATGTGCGACACGTTGTCCTTCGATGTGACGACGACCATACCCACCCCCATGTTGAACGCGCGGAACATCTCGAGCGAGGCCACCTGCCCCGCCTCCGCGAGTACCCGGAACTCATTGGGGACGGTCCATGTGCCCGTATCGACGTCGGCGTCGAGCGACTCGGGGAGCGCCCGATTGAGGTTGCCGGGAAGGCCGCCGCCGGTGATGTGCGCCATGGCGTGGATATGGCCGAGCACGGGCTTGAGACACTGCAGATACGAGCGGTGCACCTTGAGCATCACGTCGGCCACGCTCGCGCCGTTGGCGCCCGGGAACGCATCGTGTACGCCCAGCTTGAGTCGCTCGCTGATGATGCGACGCGCCAGCGAGTAACCGTTGGTGTGCAGGCCGTCGCCGGCGAGCGCGACGAGCACGTCGCCCTGCTGCACGCGCGCACTGCCGAGCACCTGGTCTTCCTCGACGATGCCCGTGATGAAGCCGGCGAGGTCGTAATCGGGAGGCGTGTACACGCCCGGCATCTCCGCCGTCTCACCACCGATGAGCGCGCACGAGTTCTCGCGGCAGCCGGCGGCGACACCCGCGACGACCCCCTCCACGACGGGCGGCTCCAGCTTGCCGAACGCCACGTAGTCGAGGAAGTACAGCGGAACGGCACCCTGCACGAGAATGTCGTTCGTGCAGTGATTGACGAGGCAATGGCCGATGGTGTCGTGCCGGTCGGCCTCGATGGCGATCTTGATCTTGGTGCCGACACCGTCGGCGCTGGCGACGAGCAGCGGCGCCTTGTACCCCTCGGGTACGCGGAACATGCCCCCAAAGCCGCCGAACGCGCCGCGCGCGCCGGAGGTCATGGTGCTCTGCACGAGCTTCGCGAGGCGATTCTTGGCGTCGTCTGCGGCGTCGATATCGACGCCGGCCGAGCGATAGTCGAGTGGCGTCCCGGTCATGCGCCAAGCTCCGCGTCGAAGGCGACCAACTGACGGAATTCCTGCACGCGGCTGTCGATTTCGGCGCGCGTGATTTCGAGCAGTCGCGCGTTGGAGAACTTCTCGACGGCGAACGAGCCCATGGCCGAACCGACGACGACCGCGCGGCGCATGTTCTGCTCGCTCAGGTCACCGGTGGCGGCGAGGTAGCCAATGAAACCGCCGGCGAACGAATCGCCAGCGCCTGTGGGGTCGAACACACTTTCGAGCGGATAGGCCGGCGCAAAGAAGATGCTCTCGCGCGTGAACATGAACGCGCCGTGCTCCCCCTTCTTGATGAGCACGTGCTTGGGGCCCTTGTCCATGATCCAGCGCGCCGCCTTCACGAGATTGGTATGCTCGGTGAGCTGGCGTGCTTCGGCATCGTTGAGCGTGATGAGATCGACGTGGCCCAGCAGCTCCACGAGCTCGGGGCGGCGCGATTCGATCCAGAAGTTCATCGTGTCGCACGCGACGAGGCGCGGCTTGTTGACCTGCTCGAGCACCTGCAGCTGCAACCGCGGATCGATGTTCGCGAGGAACACGAAGGGCGCCGAGCGGAACTGCTCGGGGATGTTCGGCCGGAAATGCGAGAACACGCCAAGGTGCGTCTCGAGCGTTTCGGCGGAGTTCAGATCGTGGCGGTAGCGGCCACGCCAGCGGAAGCTCGACCCACTGACTTTTTCGAGCCCCGCGAGATCGACGCCGCGCGCACGCAGCGGCTCGAGCTTTTCGACGGGATAGTCATCGCCGACGACGCCGACGAGCTGGACCGGCGTGAAGTGCGACGCCGACGAGGAAAAGTAGGTCCCGGAGCCACCGAGCACTTCGTCCGCCTTGCCGAACGGGGTCTCGACGGAGTCGAGTGCCACGGACCCGACCACGAGGACGGGGTTCTTGCTGCTGCTTGCGGCTGCACTCACATGCGCTCCGGCGCGGTCAGTCCAAGAATGCGCAGGCCGGCGGCGATGCCGAGCTGCGTGGCGCGCGCGAGAACCAGGCGCGCCTGCGTGATGGCCTCGGGTTCGCCGAGGACGTGATGCTTGTGGTACCACGTGTGCGCGGCCCGCGCAGTCTCGAGCAGCCAGCCGGCAATGCGGTGTGGCTCGAGCGTATCGGCGGCGCCCTTCACCATCGACGGGAAGTCGAGCAACTGCTTGACCAGCTCCTGTTCGGCGGGCTCGCTGAGTACGCCGAGGTCGACACCATTTCCCGTGACCGTCGTCGCGTCGATTTCGCCGACACGGAAGATGCCGCACATGCGAGCATGTGCCATCTGCACGTAGTACACCGGATTTTCTTCCGATTGGCTGCGCGCGAGATCGATATCGAACACGAGCTGCGAATCGCCTTTGCGCATGAGGTAGAAGTAGCGCACGGCATCGCGCCCGACTTCGTCGATGAGATCACGCACCGTGACGTACGAGCCGGCACGCTTGGAGATCTTGACCTCTTCGCCACTGCGCATGACGGTGACCATCTGGTGCAGCACGTAGTCGGGATAGCCCTGAGGGATCCCGACCTTGAGTGCCTGCAGACCGGCACGCACGCGCGTGGTCGTGCTGTGGTGGTCAGCTCCTTGCACGTTGATGGCGCGGTGATACCCGCGCTCCCACTTGGTCACGTGATACGCGACGTCGGGCACGAAGTACGTGTAGTCACCGCCCTTGGCTGCGCTCTTCTTCATCACGCGATCCTTGTCGTCACCGAACTCGGTGGTGCGCAGAAAGAGCGCGCCCTCTTCTTCGTACGTGTAGCCGGAGTGCTTGAGCGCCTCGACGGTCTTGTCGACCAGGCCGTCGGTGTAGAGCGAGCTTTCGAGGTAGTACGTCTCGAACTTGACGCCAAAGGCCTGCAGATCGAGATCCTGCTCGTGACGCAGGGCGGCTACGGCGAAGCGGCGCATCGCGTCGAGATCGTCGCCCGCGCGATCGTCCGGATTTTCCTGGACGTACCGTTCGGCGATTTCACGGATGTAATCGCCGTGATAGCCGCCTTCGGGAATCACCAACGGCTGTCCGGCCAACTCGCGCACGCGGGCCTGCGTGCTCTTGGCGAGATTGGCGATCTGCGCACCGGCGTCGTTGTAGTAGAACTCGCGATCGACGGCCCAGCCGGTCCACTCGAGCAGCGTGCTGATTGCGTCGCCCAGCGCGGCCTGACGGCCATGCCCCACGTGCAGCGGCCCCGTAGGATTGGCCGACACGAATTCGACGCAGACACGCTCACCGCGGCCGATGTCATGGCGGCCCCACTGTTCGGGCGCCGCCAGTATGGCGAGCAATCCGCGCGCCTGAAAACCGGCATCGAGGCGGATGTTCACGAAGCCCGGTCCGGCGATCTCTGCGGAGACGATACCGACACTGGGCATATCGAGTGCCGCAATCAGCGCTTCGGCGATGTCGCGCGGCTTTTTGCCGAGCGGCTTCGCGAGCGTCATGGCGAGGTTGGTAGCCCAATCGCCGAACGCGGGATCACGCGGCCGCTCGAGAATGGGGGACACGTCATCGGGCGCACCGAGGGTGCGCGCCGCGCGCGCCAGTTCGGCACGCAGGGCGTCGGCCTGAGTCACAGAGAGATCAGCAAGAGAAAGGACGGCGGTGCGCCGTCACTCGGCTTTGGGCGCAGAAGGCGCGGCCGGTGCCGCTGGCTTGGCGTCGCCCGAGGACGGAGCAGCCGGACGCTGGTCCTTTTTCCCGTCCTTGCCGTAGTCAGTGATGTAGAACCCGGAGCCCTTGAACAGCAGGCCGGCACCACCGGAGATGATGCGTGTGGCCACGCTGCCGTCGGGCAACTCGACGGTTTCAGGGACTTCGCTGATCTTGAAGATCCGCTCGATGATGGTGCCGTCGGGCGTGCGAAACTCGTAAGTCGGCATGGCTACGAAAGTTGGCTAAGGTCAAACAGCCCTTAAACGTAGCCAGTTTCGGGAGCGGGTTCAATTGGGGGCCGGGCTCGCCATCGCGCGATCATTCCGCGCGGGCGAGCCCGTCGCCGCCCCTCAGGTGACCGTGAGCGTGCTCGACCCGGGGGTATAGATCACGGTCAGGCGCGTGAGGTTTTCGGTGCGTTGCGGCGAGTTCGGCAGCAACGTGCCGCTGGCGTTGAACAGCGCCCCGTGGTTGGGGCAGCGGAAACTGGTGCCGTTGATCACGTTGATGGTGGTCCCCGCGTGCGGGCACACCATGGAGAACGCGCTGAAGCTCGTGTCGCTGGTGCGGACGACGGCCACGGGTCCGCCGTTCACATTCCCGACGCTTCCCGAGATCCCGCCGACGTTGGCCAGCGCGGGCCACGCGGCAATGTTGACGAGTAAGCCGCCCGGGGTGACCGTGAGCGTGACGGTGATCGTCCGCGGCGGGATCCCCGTAGCACTCACCGAGATCGTGGCGGTGTAGGTCCCCGGGGCCAGCGTGGTGCTGGTCGGGCGGACGGTGAGGGTGGCCGGCGCGGTGGTCTGGAGGAGCGTGGCGGCGAGCCACCCGGTGGCACCGGCGCCGTATGCCACCTGCGCTGCGAGTCCGGACACGGAGCCACCGCCGGCATTGCTGATTTGCACCAACTGAGCGGCCGCCGTTGTCCCGAGCGGCGCCGAGAAGACCAGCGCCGAGGTCGAGAGCTGCATGGACGGGGCCGTCGCCGGATCCGATATCACGAACGACACCGCGACGGCCTGCGGGCCGTTGGTCGCCCCGAGAGCGTTGACCGTGATGGTGGCGTTGTACACGCCGGCCGGCAACGTCCCCTTGGTGGCAGCGATCGTGAGGATGGCTGGCGCGGTCGCGGTGTTGAGCTCGACCGACAACCAGCCGCTGCGCTGATTGGTCGCGTAGGCGAGCCCCACTTGCAAGGCGCCCAGCGAGCCGCCGCCGCTGTTGGTGACCTGAATGCTCTGCGCCGCGGGGCTGCTGCCAGTTACGGTGGTGGTAAACACCGCCGAGGCGGCGGAGAGACCGAGCGCCGGCGGTGGTGGCGACCCGCCAATGGTGAGGGTGCCGTCGGGATTGAGACGCACGGCCACCGGAGCGAGATCGACCGTAGCCTGACCGCTGAGCCAGGTGCCGTCGGCGGCAAAGCGCGCACCATGATTGGGGCACAGAAAGCCGTCGCCGCTGACATCGACAATGGTGCCGCGATGCGGACAGGCCAGCGAGAGTGCGCGATACTGCGACGTGCCGAGTCGCTCCACGAGCACCGGTGCCGCGTTCCCGTTCTGGACGACGGTCCGACCGCCGACTTGTTGGAGCGCAGCGACCGTGCGCGGATCGAACGAGAACGTGGCCGCGGGAAATGCCGGGATCGTTTCCGGTCCACTGAAGACGCCGTCACCGCACGCGGCGGTGGCGAGGGCACCGAGCGACAACACCGACGCGGACGCAAGAAACTGGCGGCGGTCCTGGCGTGAGCAACCGGCGCAGGACGGGACGATCGACTCGGGAAGCTGTTCCGGCGACATGAGCGTATTGGGCTGGAAACGGATTACCGCACGTGCAGTGGGCGGTGCGGGACGCACCACACCGACGCATGAATTGTAGCATCGAAACGGTACCGGATGCACATTTCCGAAGTCTGCGGCGTTGGAGTCGGGCTGAGTATTCCGGCTCCGGTCCGCACTGTCAGAAGTCGGCGACCATGTCGCTTCTCCGTCTGCCAGGGAGCGTGTGCCGTGTTTTCGACCTGTTTGTATTGCCACAGTGGGTTGGGCCGCAACGAGGTACTGGAGCAGTTCCCCGTGGGACGTCGGCTGGCGTTCGATCAGCACCGGGGCCGGCTCTGGGTGATCTGCCGCAAGTGCACGAACTGGAATCTGTCCCCGCTCGAGGAACGCTGGGAAACCGTGGAAGCGTGCGAGCGCCTGTTTCGCGCGACCACGGTACGTGTGAGCACCGACAACATCGGCCTGGCCACCTTGTCCGAGGGATTGGATCTCGTGCGGGTGGGGACCCCCCTGCGTCCTGAGTTCGCCGCGTGGCGTTACGGGTCACGGCTGCGCCGTCGACGCTTGCATCTGCCGGAGCCCGCGCAGGCGGCGGGGGCGATCATATCGACCAGCGCGGCCGTGGTGGTTGGGAGCGTCGCCGCCCTGGCGGGCGTGGCCTATGAGCTGACGAGCAGCAAGCGCTGGCAGCGGCAGGTGCAGCGCCCCCTAGAACTGCTCGAGTCGCGGCTGCAGTACGACCGTGCGGTGGCGCACGTGCGCACCCCTGACGGCGTCCTTCGGCCACTGCGTTTCAGCCACATGGCGCGGTTGGAGTTGATTGCGGGGGACACCGCGTCACCGTGGCGTTTGCGAGTGGCGCACGGCGACGGCGTGCTCGACCTCGATGCGGCGCACGCCGTTCAGGTAGCCAGTCCATTGCTGGCGCGCCTGAACATCCGCGGCGGTTCGCGGCTGCAGGTCACGGATGCGACGCGCCGCATTACCGAAGCGGGTGATGCGGAGCGGTACATTCGCACGAGCGCCTTGATGCGTCAGCAGCGTCGCCGCAAGAACGCGATCTTCTGGGACGACAACGTGGGGGTACTGGGCCTGACCCCGACCGAGCGACTCGCCCTCGAGATTGCGATGAACGAAGACGCCGAACGCCAGGCCATGCAGGGCGAGTTACGAGCGCTCGAAGAGGCCTGGCGTGATGCGGAAGAGATTGCGGCGATCGCTGACGCGATGTTCGTCGACTGACTGCGCTGGTGATCAGATGGGCGGGTTGGCCAGCTGCCCGCGGATTTCACCGGCCAGATACTGCGACGAGTGCACGTTCACGTACCCCTGCCCGTTGCGCAGCAGACTGGTGAGCGAGTCGAGCGTGATGGGCGGCTGCCCGGCAATGCTGCGGATGTCGGTGGCCGTGAAGCTGCCGGTGAGGACGCCGTTCGTTCCGACCATCGGCGTCCGCATGAGATCGACGATGATGCCGCTGTTGCTGTTCGGTCCGGCGGGGGCGTGGATGTGCATACCGGTGGGGCTGCTGGCAATGCCCTGATAGCTGACGACGTAGTTGATCGTGCTGCCGCTTCGCGTGAACACTGCCGCACCGTTGGCCGTGGTGGGTACGGCATTGGGGCGTTCGTTGGCCCCGTTCATTTGCGTGAACAGCGCGTTCGCCACGACGTTCACCGTGCCGGTCATGCCCGCATGGAGCGTACACGCGTACGGATAACTGCCGGCGGTAGCGAAGACACGCGCGGCCGTTGCCGACGAAGTCACGGCCACATTGGTGGGCGAGCCGGCCGATTGGAAGATGACGTTGTGGCCGATGCCACCGAAGGTCCACGTCACCGTTCCGCCTTCAGCGACGGTAATGGTGGGTGGCGTGAATACGTTCGCGTCGGTCGCCTGCACGGCGGCGGCCGCGGAAGCCGACACGGGTGCGTTCACGGTCACCTGGCTGTTGGCCGTGACGGTCACCCCATCGCGCGTCAGCGAGGTGGTGATGGTCGTAGCGCCCGGCGCGATGGCGGTGACGACACCCGCATCACTCACGAGCGCGCGCGTCCGATCGCCGGTGGTAAAGGTGGCTCCCGTGACTCCGGCGATCGCCACACCACGCGCGTCGCGTGCGGTGACGGTGAGCGGGGCCGTGGCACCAATGCTGAGACTGGTCGCCGTCGTCGTCGCGGTTACCGCTGCCAATCGCTGCGCCACTTGTACCTGAACGGTGCCATTGACCGCCCCGCTCGTTGCCGTGATCGTCGCGGAGCCATTCCCGGTTGCCGTGACGGTGGCGCTGATGCCGGTACCGGCAACCGTGGCGACGTTGGCGTCGCTGGTAGTCCACGTGACGGAAGGCGCCGCGATCACGGTCCCGTTCGCCGCCGCCACGGCTGCGGTGAGCTGTCGGGTGTCACCGACGCTGACGAGCGTGCCGGTCGTGGCCGCCGTCACGGCCACTGTCGCGGCCACCGGCGCGGGCGTCGTGCCGCCGCTGTCACTGCCACCGCACGCCGACAGCACCAACACCAGTCCTGCACCAAGAGCCCGCGTGGCCCCTGCTCCAACCCACTGTCGCGATGACAACATCAGCATCTCTCCGGCAAAGGTGACCACGCGGCGCACCATGCGCCTCACGCATCGCGGACGGGATGGGCTCTCCGTTTATTCCCGGCGGTCCGTCACGAGAGCATCAGACCGGTTTCCACCCGCTGCCACGCGCTGATGAGCGGCGCCAGATCGGTGGGACGTTGCGTCGCGTCGGACGCGGTCATGCGACCAACCAGCGCCTCGACCGCCGGCGGTATCCGGTACTGCCGCCGCACCGCCTCTGCCGCCAGCGGGGTGATACGCGTACCGCGCGGTGGCGTCGGCTGCAGCTTGGCACCAATCAGACCGACAGGCGTGTGCGCCGAGAACGGGGTTCCCCCCACCAGGCACTCGTGCAGGACGAGTCCTGCCGAATAGCAATCGGAGGCCGGCGACGGCTCCGCGCCGACCAGCAACTCGGGCGCCATGTACTCGGGTGTTCCCATACTCGCGCCGTGCAGGCGTCCGCTGATGACGTCGCCGACGACACTCGCGCCGCCGCCACTCCGCCATTCCGCGCGAACCAGGCGGGCGAGACCGAAGTCGCTCACCTTGAGGATTCCCGCGCGCGACACCAGCAGATTGTGCGGCTTGATGTCACCATGCACGACGCCCTGTGCGTGCGCCGCCGCCAACCCGCGCAGCAGCTGCCGGGCGAGCGCGGCGACCACACGTGGCGTGAGTGATCCGTGCGCCGCAATGAGCTGTGCCAGCGACACGCCATCGACGTACTCCATGCTGATGAACGGTTCGCCGTCGGCGTCGCCGATGTCATGCAGCCGCACGACGTGCCGGTGGGTCACACGTCGTGCCAAGCGGACTTCGGCCGCCATGAGGGTGGCACTGTCGCTCGCTCCGCCCATCGCTTCGGGGCGCAGCAGCTTGATGGCGACGGTCTCGTCGAGGACCACATCGTGAGCACGATAGACGGTCCCCAAGCCCCCATGGCCGACCTCCGCGTCGAGCCGATAGCGCTGTGCGAGCAGCCGGCCAATCGGGGTGCGTGATGTGTGCTCCGTCGGCGGTGCGCGAAAGGTCAGTGTTCTCACGCGCGGCGCCGCGGCCGCCGCAGACGGTGCGTGCGCTTCGCGCAACGTCGCCCGGTCTGCAGCGGCTACTCCTTCCGGCACGGCGGCAATGAGCGGACGCAAGAGATCCTGATCATGACTGGTGCGCACCAGCGCATCGACGGCCCCCACAAGCGCCGTTATCTCGGCGGGCGCCAAAGGCGACTCGGCATCGAAGGACGACGACGTGCCGTCAGTCGCCAGCTCTCCCTGTTCCACGAGCGCGGCCACCTGCTCGGCGAGCTGCGCCACGGGACGCGCAATCAGCTGCGCGGTGAGGGTGGCCGCCACGAATGCGCAGAGTATCCCGACGATCGCCGCGAGAGCGAGTGACTGCTTGACGGGCGCAAGCGTCGCCAGCGCGTCATCCGCAGGGCGCGCGACCACATAGCCTCCTACAGGTGCCCCGCCAGCGGTCGAGAGAGGGGCGCTGTACCACAGCCAATTCCGCCCGCCGTGTGCGAACTCATGATGGCCGCGCCCCGC
>CANGXD010000116.1 GCA_947457545.1 Gemmatimonadaceae bacterium | reverse complement strand
CTCACCCGCCTTACTTCACCGAGTTCACCATGTCGAAGATCGGCAGGTACATCGCCACGATCATACCACCCACCACGACACCCAGGAACACGATCATCACCGGCTCCAGCAAGCTGAGGAGTGCGCTCACGGCGGCGTCGACTTCGTCATCGTAGAAGTCGGCGATCTTGCTCAACATCTCATCCAGACCGCCGGTCTGCTCGCCGACCGCGATCATGCTGATCACCATGGGCGGGAACACTTCGCTCTTCTGCAGCGGGCCGGCAATCGTATCGCCGCCGGCGATGCTCGCGCGGCTCTGCATGATGGCGTCCTGCACCACGCGGTTACCCGACGTGCGGGCCGTGATTTCGAGACCATCGAGGATGCTCACGCCCGACGAGATGAGCGTGCCTAGCGTTCGCGTAAAGCGCGACACGGCGGACTTGCGGAGTACATCACCCAGCACCGGCACCTTGAGCAGCAGCTTGTCGATCATGAGCTGCCCGTTGCTGGTGGAATAATACTGCTTGATAAGGAATGATCCGCCCACAAGTCCGCCGAAAATTGCCCACCAGTAGCTGGTCAGGAAGTGCGACAGCCCGATCACGATCTGTGTGGGGAGCGGCAGCTCCATGCCCACGCTGCCGAACATGCTCGCGAATACCGGGATGACCTTCCACAAGAGAATGACCACGCACAAGCCGGCCACGCACATGATGACGGTGGGATAGATCATCGCGCCCTTCACCTTGCGGACGAGGGCGTCGTTCTTTTCCATGAAAATCGCGAGGCGGTTCAGGATGGTATCGAGAATACCGCCCGCCTCACCGGCCGCCACCATGTTGGTGTACAGGTCGGAGAACGCCTTGGGATGCTTGCGCATCGCGTCGGCCACCGTATTGCCCGACTCCACGTCGAACACCACCTGACGCACGACCGCCGCGAGGTGCTTGTTTTCCGACTGACGCGCCAGGATGTCAAGCGCCTGCACGAGCGGCAGGCCGGCGTTGATCATCGTGGAGAACTGTCGCGTGAAAATCACGATGTCGCGCATGCCGACCGACCCGCCGGTCTTCGTCGGCGTGGCCTTCGACTCGTCCACCTTGAGGATGGTGAGCCGCTGACGGCGCAGCTGCGCCACGGCATCGTCGCGACTCGGCGCGTCGATGGTGGCGTTCTTGAGATCGCCGTTCTGCGTGCGCGCAGTATAGGTGAACGTAGGCATGATAGATCAGGAAGCAGGAGGCAGAGTGCAGACAGCAGGAACAGCGATACAACGAGACGGCTACAGCGGCAGACGCATGACCTTATCGTCGTAGGCCGCCGGTGAGCGGGCGGTCAGTGGCACGGTTGTTCTGCGTGCCGTTGGCGGGGGTCGGCGCCGAGAGCCCGTCATCCATGGGCCCCTTGCCGATCATGCGCAGGAACTCGTTGGGATCGCCCGACGAGCGCACGCACTCGTCGGCGCTCACCTGACGCGCCACGTACAGCTGGTACAACGCGTCGTTCATGGTCTGCATCCCGAACTTCTTGCCCGACTGCATGAGCGAGTAGATCTGGTGCACCTTGTCGTCGCGCACGAGCGCGCGAATGGCCGGCGTGACCACGAGCACCTCGGCCGCCATGGCACGGCCACGCCCAGTCACCTTGGGGAGCAGCACCTGCGTGATGATCCCCTCGAGCACGAAGGCGAGCTGCGCCCGCACCTGGCTCTGCTGGTGCGCAGGGAACACGTCGATGATACGGTTGATCGCTTCGGCCGCGCTGTTGGTGTGCAGGGTGGCGAAGACCAAGTGACCCGTTTCCGCAATCGTGAGCGCCGCCTGGATGGTCTCCAGGTCGCGCATTTCGCCGATGAGGATGACATCGGGATCTTCACGCAACGCGTACTTGAGCGCCGACGCAAAACTCTTCGTGTCGGCCCCCACTTCGCGCTGGTTGATGATGCAGTTGCGGTGGCGGTGGATGAATTCGATGGGGTCTTCCACCGTGATGATGTGCCCGCGCCGCTCGGTGTTGATCTTGTCGATCATGGCCGCGAGCGTGGTGCTCTTGCCGGAGCCCGTCGGCCCCGTGACCAGCACCAGTCCACGCGGACGCTCGGCGAAGCTGGCGATTACCGCCGGCAGCTGCAGCTCGGCGAAGGTCTTGATCTGGAACGGAATGCGACGAATGACCATCGTCACGCAGCCGCGCTGCTTGAAGACGTTGCCGCGGAAACGCGACAGGTTCGCAATACCGAACGAGAAATCGAGCTCGTCCTCCATTTCGAAACGCTTCTTCTGGTTCTCGGTGAGCACCGAGTACGCCAGCTGGAGCGTGTCGCGAGGGGTGAGCACGTGATCGACCGTCGAATTCACAATGTCCCCATCCACCCGCAACTTGGGTCGATCGCCGGCCGTGACGTGCAGGTCGGACGCATCCCGCTCGATCATTTCATCGAGCAGCGTGCGGAGTGAGACAGGTGACTGTGCGGGAGCGGTCATAGGATCACAGGAGGAGGCTCGGCGCGCATTCGCGTTCCGAAGGCTGGACGAGTCTGGGAGCGACAGGAAACGGCGGTGTCACAGATTCCTACACAGACGTTTCACGGATGACCTGGTCGAGGGTGGTGACCCCCTTGAGGACCTTGAGCCAGCCGTCCATGCGCAGACTGAGCATGCCTTCGTCGATCGCCGAATCGCGGATGACCTGCACATCGGAGTTCTGCATGACGAGCTTCTTGAGCGTCGGGGTCATGAACATGACCTCGTACAGACCCTGACGTCCCTTGAGCCCCGTGCCGCCACACGCGTCGCATCCGTGCCCCTTGAAGAAGGGGAGTTCCCCGATGGTGGTGTCGAGCGTGAGCTTGGAGAGGAACGGCATGGCGTCCGGCGTCGCGCGCGCGCGGGCGTTGTCGAGCGCCTCCGTAGTAAACCGGAGCGAACGCAGCGTGGTATCGGACTTGACCTTGGCGCCGGCGAGTTCGGCGACGTCAGGGATGTACTTCACCTTGCACTTGCTGCAAATGCGGCGAACGAGACGCTGCGCCAGAATGAGATTGAGCGCCGACGCCACGTTGAAGGGCTCGAGCCCCATGTCCAGGAGACGGACGATGGTTTCCGGGGCGGAGTTGGTGTGCAGCGTGCTGAGCACCATGTGCCCCGTGAGCGCGGCTTTGATGGCAATGCCGCCGGTCTCGAGGTCTCGGATTTCGCCGAGCATGATGACGTTGGGATCTTGCCGGAGGAACGCCTTCAGCGCGGCGGCGAAGGTCATGCCGATTTCGGTACGCACCAACACCTGATTGATGCCGTAGAGGTTGTACTCCACGGGATCTTCGGCGGTCATGATGTTCGTGTCGCCGGTGTTGATCTTGGAGAGCGCCGAGTAGAGCGTGGTGGTCTTGCCCGAGCCCGTGGGGCCCGTGACGAGCACCATGCCATACGGGTTGGAAATGGCCTCCATGAGCTCCCGTTCGGCGCGCGGTTCGATGCCGAACTTCTCGAGGTCGAGCGTGAGGTTGCCCTTGTCGAGAATTCGGAGCACGACCTTTTCGCCGAAGAGCGTGGGGAGGGTGCTCACGCGGAAGTCGATGACCTTCTTGCCGACTTTCAGCTTGATACGACCGTCCTGCGGCACGCGGCGTTCGGCGATGTTGAGCGACGCCATGATCTTGAAACGCGAAATGAGCGCCGCGCGCATCTTGAGGGGCGGCTTCATCACTTCGGCGAGCGCACCGTCAATACGGTAGCGCACGCGCAATTCATGCTCGAAGCATTCGAAGTGAATGTCCGAGGCTCCCTTATTCACGGCGTCGACAAGAATGGCATTGATGAGTTTGACGACCGGCGCTTCGTCCATCTGCGCGGCCATCGCACTTTCGGTATTGTCGTCCTGACTTTCGAGGATTTCCACATCTTCTTCGTCCTGCGCTGCGATGTCCTGCAGCAGGGACTGCATGTGGATTTCATTGGCCTCGTAATGCTTTTCAATGGCCGCACGCATCGAGTACTCACCGGCAAGGACCGGGATGATGTCGTAGCGGGTGATGAACTTGAGATCATCGACGACCGACATGGAGGTCGGGTCGGCAATGGCGACCGTGAGCTGCCGTCCGTCGCGCTTGAGCGGCAGGACGGTATGCTTGGTCGCGAGTTCCGCCGGAATGAGCTTGAGGAGACGCGTGTCCACCTCGAAGCGTGCGAGGTCGACAGCGGGCATGCGGAATTGGCGTGCGAGCATGCGCACGACCTCGGTCTCGGGGACGAGACCCATTTTGACCACGGTCAGCCCGAGGCGCTGCCCGGGATTTTTGGCCTGCTCCTGGAGCGCCTTGGCGAGCGTTTCTTTGGTCAGCAACCCCTCTTTCATCAGGAGGTCGCCGATGCGCTCGGAAGCGCGACCGGATAGCGGAGCAGCGGGAGCAGCCATAGGACCTGATTTCCGTCAGAACACGGTCTTTGGGTGATATTCCAGCGAGGGGGCTCCCTCACTGTGTAATGGACGGTGCCGCCCGGAAAACGTCACCAGCGAGTCCAGCAACCGAACGGTGGACGGACCGATGCCGCGCACGTGACGGAGGTCGTCGGGGCTGTTGAACGGGCCGTGACGTTCACGCCACTCCACGATGCGCTTCGCGAGCGCGGGACCGACGCGGGGGAGCTGCTCGAGCTCCTGCGCGGTCGCAGCGTTCACGTCCACGCGGGGGGGAGGCGTCGGCGCCACTTCTTGTGGAAGTCTCGGCGTTCGCCCTGTCCGACTTGACGACCGGGGCGCCGCTTTCGTTTTCCGCCTTTTGGGATTTGCTCGCGCAGAGTCGACGGCGGCGATTTGGGCCGCCAGTGCGCGATCGGCCACCCCGACCTGCGCGGCCGTTCCGGTGGCCTGGGCGACCTCGGCCTCGAACCGGTGCACCCCAACGGCGCGCACCGCGACCGCGGTGAGGGCGAGCCCGGTGAGAAATGACAGCGCGATGCGTTCCTGTTTGGTGGCCATGGGCGCAGCATAGTGCGCCTGTCCGTTTGGTGCGGTACCGCGATTACGGCGGTTGGGTCATGGCGACGCGGCGACTCTGCGCTTGCGGCAACACCTCGGAACTGCTCTCACGGAGGCATCCTAGGATGGGAGGTCACGGAGAGGTGCATACGCCCAGGAGCCGCGCGCAACACGCTCCGCGACCTCCGTCCCTCGGATGCCTCCGTGAGCGCTGTTCAACCCAACTAGGCTTTCAACTCAGCGCATGTCGCCGGCAAAGAAGCGCAGCTGCAGGACCGCCGAGAAGATGATGTTGGAGGTTTGGCGGTTGAAGTTGCGATCGAAGTTGAGCACGCGGCTGCCGGTGAGCGTGAAGCTCACGAGTTCGGTGAGATCGGTATTGGCGTTCAAGTTGAACGCGCGGCGACCGTTGTTGGTGAGTACGCTCGTTTGCGACGTCACCGGCTCCCCGTCGGGCGAGCTCACCGACGTACCGCTCACGATGCTCGACGTTTCTTCGCTCTGGTACGAGATGGAGGAGCGCATGGTGCCGTTGCGCGTATTCCACTTCTTCGGCAGGCGGAAGGTGCGGGCGACATCGAACGACATGCGGCGCGTGTCGCCGAGCGTGACGGCGCCGGGGCGCAGGTCTTCACGTCGCGAATGGTCGAGCGAGGCGTTCGTGGCGAGATTGCCGAGGAACGTCCAGGTGATGGTGCCCGATATCGGCTGGCTGCGGGCAATGGAGCGACTGCGATCGGCGAGACCACCCGTTTCATTGGGGATGGTCGTTTCCTGTTCGGTGATGACGTACCGCCCATTCAGGTTGACCAGCGAGATCAGCTTCTTGAGGCGGACCGGACGCCAGCTCCAGCGCAGTGTGAAATCGGGGCGCGTGATCTGCGTGCTGGTGATGACCGCCTGGAAACCGTCGAGGGTACGACGGGTCCACGTTTCGGTAGTGCCGTTCTCTACACGGGACTGCACCGTGAGTGAGAAGGGCAAGTTGAGCGCGCCGGAGAGCGTGCCGCGCCGGAGTCGACCCGCGGTGGTGGCGAGGCGTCCGTTGGTGCCACGGAACATGTCGACACCGCCGAGGCCGAACTGATAGCCGAACCCGGGGATGTAGGCGGTGTTGTCGTAGTTCGAGGTGAGACTCTGCTGCCACTGGACGTCGATTGGGGCGAAGAGCGTGCCGAACCGCCGCAAGAACGAACGATCACGAGTCCGGGCCGTGGTGAATCGCCCGATGTCGAGGGTGGTGCCAAGGTTCAGCGACTGCGCAACGCCGAGTCGCTTGGGCAGACGGAACGCGCCCGTGGTATCCTGCTCGCGCAACAATGCGCGGGCATTCGGATCCTTGTTGAGCGTGAAGTTGCTGGTGAAATCGATGCGCGGCCGCAGCCACGCCGCCATGACGGGCGCGAAGTTGATCGCCGACGTGAGCGTGCGTTCGCGCTCGAGACCGAGGTTGCTCCCCAACAGCGATAGCCGCTCGGCAAACGCCGCCTGTCCGCGATCGGTGCTGTCAGGGCGTGCTTCGGCCGTGCGGTAGTCGCGCAAGTCGAGCAGTTGCCGCGCCTGTACGCTACCGGAGAGTGTGGGCGTTGGACGGAATTCGAGCGCCGCGTTGTTCTGCCAGAAGTGCGTGAGCCCCGATGTCACCTGCCCCGTGTCGGTGAGCGAGGCTGCCGCCTTGGTGAACGACGTGGTGGAGTTGGAGTTGCGCGCGAGTGAGCTGCTGAGCCGAAAGGCAGTGGGGGCCCAGCGAATACGCTGGTCGCGGAACGAGCGCACGGCGTCGGCGCGTCGCAATCGTTCTGGGAGCAGACGGAAGAGCGCATCGATCACGCGTGGCAGTCTTCCCTCGCGTACGTCGCTGGCCAGATTGAGCCCGCCGGTCAACGCATAGGCGTTGCTGCTCAGCTCCTGGAAGGCACTCTGTGAACCGGCTGTCGACCAGGTGCCGTTGAGGGCCAGTCCGTTCACGAGCGGCGCATACCATCCGCGTTCCAGCGGCGCGATACGGCGCAGCGCCAGTGAATAGTTCACGCGCCGGTCACGCGGATTGCGCAGACCGTTGATGCCATCGGCGCGCACGTCGGTGCGGTTGATGAAGAGCTGCTCCACACCGCTCGACGCGTAATCGACGGTGAGTGGCAGCGCGATACCCAACCGCGACGGCAGCATGCGCTCGAGGTGCAACGTGGTGCCGACGGAGACACCGCTCGACGTGAGGAACGACGGCGTTTCGTTGAGCTGGCGGAAGTTGGGGTCGCGTCGACTGAGATTCAGGCGGAAGTCAGCGAGCTCTCCGGCATTCATGCTCACACCCACTTCACCGGCAAAGCCAATGTCGTCCACGACATCGGTCAGCCGCACGTCGTTCACCCACAGTTCGAGCGTATCGCCGTTCATGATCCCCGAACCGCCACGCGCAATGCTGTCGACGCGCACCATGCCCACGGCGAGTTCTTGCACACCGGCGAGATTGGGGGGCGTCACCGCCGGGTCGGCGCTGTACACGATGTAGCCGTCTTCGCAGACGGCATAGCGCCGGACGGCGAGTCCGCGAGGCTTACCGGAGCGCTTGATGAGTTCGAGATCGGCGCCCGAACACTGCACGGAGTCGGCGCTGCCGGTGAGGAACGCGTTTTCGAGCCGGGCGCGCAGCGCCTGAAAGCGCGTGAGATCGACGCGCACTTCAGGGAGCCAGCTGCTCTGACTTACGCCGGCGTTCACCGGCGTTCGATACATATAGAAGTTGTGCTCGTCGCGGCCAATCTTCACATAGCCGTTGAGCTCACCGTTTTCGCCCCACCCGTTGCCGCGGCCGCGCATCCACAAGCGCAGCGTGCGATAGCCCATGAACGTCTTGGTGCCTTCGGGGAAGCGGAAGAACGCTTCGGCGCGGTCGAAGGTACGGAACTGCCGCCCGGGCAAACCGGTCTGCAGGCGCAGCGCCCGCTCGTTCACCTGAATGCGCTGGTTCTCGTACCCCGACTGCCGGTTCTCCGGCGCTTCGGCCACCCCGGGCGGTGCCGTGTACGGGACCGCAGCAGTGGAGTCGAGTGTGCCCACCACGCTCGCGACCACGTACCCACCCAACGTACCCGACGAGTCACCCGCGAGGCCCGACAGTGGTTCCGCGCCGCGCTTGAGCCACGGCGCGCCCACCAACCGCATGCGCGCCAGTGCGATGCGACTGAATTCGTCATCGGCCGCGGCGCCGCTCGACACCATCGTGAGGCGCATCGCGCGCATGCGACGGTCGTTGGGGTTGTTGATCTCTTCGGCCGGCGCGCGCCAGTTGAGCTTTACCTGCACCCAGCAGAGGGAATCGCTGGTGACCCCTGCCGACGTCGAATCACGCTGCTGATAGCAGCGCCCCACGCGCGTCCAGTTCCGCTTGTCGCCGAGGTCGACGACGAAGCGCTTTAGTTGCTCCTGCTCGCCGGCGTTGGCATCGAGATTGAGCTGCCCATCGAGATCGATGTCTTCTTCGTCGAGCCGGTTGTTGCGCACGGTGCAGTTGGCACGGCTATCGCCAAGGACCTGCACCACCTGTAGCGACTGCGTGCAGATCGGCACCCGCGTCTGTGTGGTAGTGACCGGCGTGGCTCCCGTACGGTTGACGACCACCAGGGTATCGGCCACGTCACCGGCGACGCCGCGATCGTTCTCGAGGGCGTTGAAGGCACGAGAGAGCGGATCCCGTTCGGAGTCGAGTCGGTTGTACCCCACGAGCCGCTTACCGCGATAGGTACTGTCCACCGGCAGACCGGGACGTATCGGCGCGTTGACGGTGAGCGTTTCCGGCGCGAAGGCCACGCTGTTTTCGCTGACGTCACCGAAGTCGAAGACCAGTGTGGGATTGCGGCGCACCTTGGAATCTTCGCTGCGCACGAGCGCGAAGAACTCGATGTTCTCAATGCGCGAGAGGTCGGCGCCGCTGGGGCTCAACACGGTACGCATGGAGCGCCATCGACGGCCGGTGGGCGTGGCGCCGAGCTGACTGTTGTCGCCCACCGTCCACGCAAAGCGCCGCGCGGAGGATCCGGGAGTGAAGTCGAATATCCCGCCGGTCTTGAGCGGGTAGAGCGTCATCCACAGCAGCTGTTCCGACGGCAACACGCCGCCGCCGACAATGCGCACCGCCGGATCGATCTGCTGAATGTTGAACTGCACGAAGTTGCCAGCGACATCGACACCGTTGTTCTGAAACGCGAGTGTGGTGGCGCGGTTGAGCGAGAAGACGCTGCTGCCGACGCTGGCGAGCGTGTTGCCGAGCGCGGGGCGCGACCCGTAGTACCAGGCCGCTTCCGACATGGGGAGCTGTCGTTCAGCCTCGCCTTCGAAGCTTTCGATATACGCCTGACCCGCCGCATTGGGCTGCGGTTTGCTCATCGCGAATTCGCCCTGCACCGCAATGCGTGAGCGCGACGTGGCGGGAGTTCCGGGAATCTTGCGCAGCAGCGAACTGATGGCCGTGGCGTCCCATTGCATGTTGGCAGTCACACCCGCCACCAGCGAACCGACGGGTTCGAAACCGAGCGGCGGTCGGTTGAGCGCCGAGCGTTGCTGCTGCGAGATGGCCGTGAAGGCGATCTGACCGTTTTCGAGGGGGAACTGTGACGCAAACCCGAGAATGGTGGTGGGCGCCGCCGCGAAGAGCGGATTTTCTTCGTAGCGCACCGACACCTGTCGGGGACGCGAGAAGAGTGTGTCGGGGCGATTGAAAGTGATGAGCCCCAGATCGTAGTCGATCGTGTAGTCCTTCTCCTTCACGAGCGAGAGCCCTTCGACGACGACCCGTTCCGAGTTGGGACGGACTTGAATGGTGGAGAGCCGAATGGATTGACTGTTCCCCCCGCCCTCAGACTGGAAGCTCACCGCCATGCGGTAAATGGCCTGTGGGCGCTGCGCCGAGTACAGGTACTCGTTGGGATAGCGATACAGCGTATCGTTGGCGGGATTGGCCGCCGGCTGCGCCAGACCGACGCGCGCGAACGGCTGCACCGACGGGAAGAAGACGAAGTAGTCGGGGATGAGCTTCTGCTGTCCGCCGCCGGAGAAGTTGGCGCGGAAGTTGGGATCGTTAGGGCGCGGCCAGACGCGATTCTCGACGTCGAAGCTCGCCGAGTTGGTGGGCTGCGAGAGTCCGAACAGCTGGAGATACGTTTCGCCGCGCGACGGATCGATGGGCTTTTCCTGATCGCCCGACGTACCCGTGACCAGCTTCATGGCGATCGACTCCCGCAGCACGTCTTCGCCGCCAAGTCGGTAGACCGATTTGATCTCGCGAAAGAAGTACGCGGGGTTGTCGGGCTGCAGCTCGGGTTCCCACAGCAGGTTCGCGAACTGCGGCTGCGGGGTGAATTCGATGTCCGGGGTGCCGCCGGTGTTGGGATTGCGCCCCGCCTGCCCGTTGACGTTCACCGCGTACGTGACGGCGAGCCGTTCGTTATTGAGATTGAGCGGCCGAACGAGCGCAATCCAGAGCATGGAGGGATCGACGTAGTAGTCGACATTCTCCCGCAACACTTCGTAAATCTGCCGGGAGCTGTTCCGGGCGCCGCGCACTGAGAACTGCGGCGCGCGCGGGTTCTGATTGGCGGCGTTGATCAGCTGCCGGTACACATACAGGCGCACCGGCCGGATGGAATCGGGGAGCGCGGCGGCCAGCTGCTGCATCTGCTGCCGGTTGAGCAGATCGACATTGGGATAGCCCGGAAGCTGGCGCGGATCGATGGTGAAGAAGAAGCGCCGCGTTTCGATCTGGATGTCTTCGATGACGCGATCGACCTGCTGCTGCGTGCGTTCACCCACCGTGAAGACATTGTCCTTGGAGACGTTGCCTCGCTGCTGCGCCACAATGGACGTGAAGCGCATGGGCCCCAGCTGACCCGTGGCCTGCACGCCGTAGTTGCCCGACGGAATGCCGGAGGTGAGGAAGCGTGAAGCCGGGGGCTGGAAGGTGACGTTGCCCACTTCGAGCGCCTGCAGCACTTCGTCGGTCTTGCCCTGATAGCGGACCGAGATGTTGTTGGAGGCGTCGAACTCGCGCTGGGAGTCGTAGTCGACATTCACGAAGACGCGGTCGGCGACGACGCCCCCGGAGCGCACGTTGAACTGGAAGTCGAAGGCCGGCTGAAAAATGCCCGAGCAGTTGTTGCCCACGATGGTGAGCTGTGCGGTGGTGCAGCGTTCATTGCGACTGCGCTGCACCTTCGACTCCAAACGAGACTGTAGCGAGATCCCGAGGTTGCCGATATCGGCGAGGAAGTCGTTCTCGCCCGCGGCGGCGTTGGCGGGATTGGCCCCGGCGGCATCCCGGGACGGGAGCAACGGGACAAGGGCCCCCGGCGTGGGGCCGGCGTTGGTCGGCGCGACCGGACGATCGGCCGCCGTGGACTCGGCCGGCGCGAGGGCCGCGAGGTTGGCCGACACGACGGTCCGCTCCCAGCGGGCCGCGAGCCGCTGCACGCGCAGGCGGGTGGCGGCGATGACGGCGCGATCGCCGACCGCGACCGGGTCGGGGCGGATGGCCTGGGACCGGTCGAGGGCTCCCGGGCGCCGGCCGACCCGCAGCACGAGGGAATCGCGCAGCAGCCGGGCCGCTGGGGGGAGAGGTGAGCGGGGGGTGGTGTCCTGGGCGGCCAGCGGGGACCCGTACAGGCTTCCGATGGCCGCTGCGGTCAGACATACCGCCTTGAACAACCTGCGCACCGAACTCCGGCCGTGGGGTACAACGGGATTCCCGCCGGGCATCTGCCCGTGAGACCAGCCTCCGGTCTCGAACAATGGGCCCGTCACGCCAACATCCGAGGCGTCGCGCCCTTGATAAAGCGGGTGGTGAACTGGGAATTTACGTCGTGAAGCTCCTTACCCGCTATGTCATCCGCGAGCACGTGGGTCCCCTCGTGTTCGCCCTGTCGGCCCTGACGTCGCTGCTCATGCTGCAGTACGTCGCGCGCCAGCTCGCCAATCTTGCCGGCAAAGGGCTGCCCTGGGGCGCCATTGGCAAGTTTTTCGTGCTGTCCCTGCCGTTCACCATCGCCATGACGCTCCCCATGGCCGTGCTGGTGGCCACGCTCTATGCGTTCGGCCGCATGGCGGCGGAGCACGAGATCACCGCCTTCAAGGCGAGCGGCGTGCGGGTACGCTCCCTCATGGCGCCAGTGCTGCTTTGCGCGCTGGGGCTGTCGCTGTTCATGGTCTGGTTCAACGACCAGCTGTTGCCACGCACGAATCATGAACTACGCATCCTCAACAACGATATCGCCAAGACCCGTCCCACACTCGCGCTGAAGGAACAGGTGATGAACCCCATCACCGATCAATTCTTTTTGCGCGTCGCGCGGGTGAACGCATCGACCAACCGCATGTACGATGTCACAATCTACGATTTGCGGAAGGGGCCGGAGCGCCAGACGAT
>CANGXD010000115.1 GCA_947457545.1 Gemmatimonadaceae bacterium | reverse complement strand
ATGGCCGACACGTCGGGACAGTGGCGACAGCCGGCATGGCTGCTCTCCGCGACGCGCACCGCGGGCAACGGACCGCGCACCTGGTCGCGCCTCGATGCCTCGAGTGTCTTTGCACGTGCGCTCGCCACCGTGGCGGGCACACGACTGGAAGTGCAGGGCACACACTACGATGCGCCGCGCGCCGAAAACACCGGGGCGTTGACCGCCGCAGAACTCGCGCGCGATCCGCGTCTCCCCGATTCGCTGAACATTACACGCCGCTCGCGGAAGGCCGTCGTCCAGTCGCAGATCGCGCTGCTCGCCGAACGAGATCTCTCCTCGGGGACGGTGCGCGGATCGCTCTTTACCGGCACCCGTTCCCTCGATAATCCGTTGCCGTTCGCCATCGTCGATGTCGATCGTCGCGTGGTGGGGGGCAGCATGCACGGCGCATGGCGGGTGGGGGCGCTTGCATGGCCCGTGCGACTCGGTGCCGGTATCGATGCGCAGCGGCAGGTGGATGCACGCGCCAATTTCGAAAACTGCGCCGCCGTGGCACCTACCGCGCCAGTTACCGCGCTCTGTCCGGTGGCACGTACCGAGCGGGGCGCCACGCGACTCAAGCAGCAAGAGCGCGCCACCAACGTGGGCGGTTACGGTCGCGTGGAAGTCGAAGCGCCGCACCAGCTGTTCGCGAGTGCTGCGTTGCGCTACGACCAGGTTGGGTTTCGTGTCCGCGATCAGTTCATCACCGCCACCAATGCCGACGACTCCGGCAATCGTACGCTCGATGCGGTCAGTCCGATGCTCGGACTGACTTGGCGCGCGCGTCCATTGTGGTCGCTCTATGCCAATCTGTCGACCGCCTTCGAAACGCCGACGGTCACGGAGCTCACCAATCAGGAGAATGGCGCGGCCGGGCTGAACAGCACGCTCGCGCCGCAACGGACACGCACGTTCGAGATGGGCACGCAGGCGGTGCTTGGTCAGCATATTCGCGCCGATCTCGCGATCTTCCGCGCACGTGTTCTCGACGAGCTCGTACCCTTTGATGTGCCCAACCAGCCGGGGCGTCGCGCCTTCCGCAACGCCGGCCGCTCGACGCGCACGGGTGCCGAGACCAGTGTGCGCGGGCAGTGGGAGGCGTTCGAGTTCGGCACGGCGTACACCTACTCGCGCTTTCGCTTCGATCGCTACGACGTAGGCGCCGTGTCGTTCGCTGGCAAAAGCATTCCCGGTGTGCCGGAGCACTACGCGCAAAGCTTCGGGACGGTGCGCGCGCGTGGACTCTTCGGCACCGTCGAGTGGACGGCGTCGTCCCGAGCCAGTGCCAACGACGCGGCGTCGGTGTACGGCGCCGGCTTCAGCGTCTGGAATCTGCGCGCAGGGTACGACGTGCCGTCAGTCGGGAGTGTGCGCGTGCAACCCACCGTGTCGCTCGAGAACGCGTTCGACCGACGCTACGCGTCGAGCCTCGTGATCAACGCGACGCGCAACCGGTTCTTCGAGCCCGGGCTTCCGCGTCGCGTGTCGTTCCTCATGTCAGTGTCGTGGCGCTGACGCCTGCGGCTTACTGATACTTGCTGATACTTACTGATACTGGATGTACAGCGGCTTCGGGGTGAGCGCGAGCAGCTGCGCCGGCGTCATGATGGGGCCACCGTACTTGGTGTCGTTCTTGTAGAACACCTTGAAACCGGTGAACTGCACCGGCTCGGCATACACGTACGCCGCGTACGAATCGCGCTTGAGACTTGGCGGGCCCCACCCGTCCATGTGAATGACGACCTGTACACGCGGATCGCGCTTGATCTTCGTCGCGTTGGTGAGCATCGGCTTCGTGAAGCGGTGCACCACCAGAATCTTTGGCGGCAGGTTGTTGGCCGTCACAATGCGCGCGAGTTGATCGATGACCCAGTTCACATCGGCCGCGTCGTAGCTGCCGATTTTGCGACCGGGCTTGGTGCCGTCCTTCATCGAGAACTCGGGGTCCATGCCGAAGTGCACATCGGGCTTGGACAACCACGCTTCGAGTCGTGGCAGCTCTTCCTGAATGGTGCTCAACCCCACCTGCACATCGAGAAAGAGCAGCGCGTTCCGCTCCTTGGCCCACCCGTACACCTTTTCGGTGAGCTTGTCGCTGTGGCGCATGCGGTACTTGCCGTCTTTGCCCGGGTCGCCCTGTGCCACCGTGGTAATGAGGTGCAGCGCCGGTTGCACAGGCGTGGCGGGGTCGGCGCGCTTCCAGGCCGCGACTTCACGATCGAGACGCGACAGCATCTCGGGCTTCGGATACTCGCCCAACACGCCCATGCGCTTGGAAAACGGGTTGCCGTAGTACGCAATAATGCGCTTGGCCGGCAGGACGCTGCCGGCCAGCGGCGCTGGTCCGGGCACCGGCCACACCGGAGCCGGCTTGCCGGCGAGTGCGCGGGCGGCGGCCGATGTGCCGCCCGTGGCGTACGCCGATTTGGCGCCGCTGTCCTTCGCCTCGGGCGAGGCAGTCGGCTTTGACACCGTGGGCTTGCTGGGCGTCGCGACGGAGGCTTGCGCGACCAGCTGGTCGACGGGAGAGAGCAGGGCCAGCAGCGTCGCCTGCGCCAAGACGGCGCGCGACGGGAAATGTCGAATAGGCATGGGTGAAATCTAGAGGGCTTGGGAACCACCAAACACGGCGCGCGGCTTGAGTTAGTGTCCGGAAGCACAGCACATTACGAGCAGCCGGACTTTCATCGGCTCGATGCGTTCCGCCCACCCTTTCGGTGCCTCCCCATGAGCATGCCCAGCACGGACGCGACCTACGCAATTCCTGAAGATCTCGACGGCTTTCTCCTCGACGCCATCCCGACCACCGATGGTGTGTGGGCGCTGTACGGCATCGATGACGATCGGCCCATGGCTGCGTGGAGCAGCTATCACGCCGCGCGTTGCGTCGATCAACTCGTCATTGCCCGCGCGCGCGTGAAGGCGGCTGAGTGGGCGCTCGGTGACGTGCAGACACGTGGCAATGCCGCCTGTATCGCCAAGGCCGGCGCTCATCTGGCGCGTATGCGCGCCGATCTCGCCGACTGGCAAGCGCAGGGCCGTCGCCTCGAAGCCGCGCGCAAGGTGACTTACGGCGCGTGGACGACGCCGGTGTTCGAGGGCTGATGCGTCAAAACCGCAGTTGAGCGGTCCGTCGGTCTATTGGCCGACGGATTTAGCCCTCAGGAGAAAGAACGCAAGGGAGAAGGGGGAAGCGCGGTTCTCTCCGCCGGTAACAACGAGATCGTTGTTCCGAGTGGATCGTACCGCGCTTCCCCCTTTTCTCTTGCATTCTTTTCACTGAGAGCTAGTGCCGTCGGCCAGTAGACCGCCGGACCAGCCCCCCGTTGTTCAACCGCCGTTACCGTACCCGCAAAATGTACGGCATCCGCGCATACACCCCGCGCGGATCGTTGTACGACAGCAGCATGGTGAGCTCACGTGTCACGTCGCGCGCCAGATCGGCCGCCGCACCGCGCGCGCCCATCTCGCGAAGCGCCGCATTCGCCCGTGCGGCCACCGGCGCCGGTGTGTCTTCGAGCAATTCGGTAATGCGCTCCGTGGCCGACTTCACACGCGGATACTCCCGCACCTCGTAATCGCCAGTAAGCTTCGCGAGCGATGCGGCACTCTTGAGTGCCATGTCGAGGCCACCAATGGAATCGACGAGGCCGATGCGCAGCGCCTGTGCGCCCGACCACACGCGCCCTTCGGCGATCATCCCCACCGAATCGATCGTCAGCTTGCGGGCGCTTGCGACGCGCTGCAGGAATGCCGCGTACACCGCGTCGGTACCGCGCTGTAGTACCGCGAGCTCCGCTTCGGTACGCGGCCGCGCCAACGAGAAAAGATCGGCGTACCGCCCGGTCTTGACCGTATCGAACGTGATCCCCTGTTTATCGGCGAGTCCCTTGATATTCGGCACCAGCGAGAACACGCCGATGGAACCGGTAATCGTGTTGGGTTCGGCAAAAATGCGGGAGCCGGCGGTACTGATCCAATAACCGCCGCTCGCCGCCAGAGAACCCATGGACACCACCAGCGGCTTGTTCTTCGCAATGAGCGTGAGCTCGCGCTGAATCTGCTCCGAGGCAATCGCGCTGCCGCCCGGGCTGTTGACCCGCAACACGACCGCCTTGATCGTGTTGTTCGCGCGGAGCTTGCGCAGCTCGCGCGACAACGCGGCGCCACCGATCTGACCGTCGCCCCCTTCGCCGTCGACGATATCCCCTTCGGCGTACACCACGGCAATCGCCTGACTACCGCCAATGATGCGGTCCTTCGCCACGGCAATGGGCGCATACGCATCGAGCGTGATCTGTGGCATCGAGGGCTGTTCGATGACCGCCGCGAGCTCGGCGTCACGCGCGCTGTCCTTGGCGCTCCGTGCGACCGTGCCGCCCGCCTTGCCGGTCATTTTCTGCAAGTCGGCAAGTACTACGTCGAAGTAGGCCACGCGGTCCACGAGCTTGGCGCTTTGCGCGTCGGCGGGCAGAATGATCCCCTGGGCATCCACAATGCCCTGCAGGGTCAGCGTATCCACCTTGCGGCTCTCGGCAATGCCGCGCTTCACTTCGCTCCACAGGTCGCCCAAGTAGGACGCGACCTGCTGGCGGTTCTCGGGGCTCATGTTGGTGCGCGTGAACGGCTCGACCGCCGCCTTGAAACGCCCCACGCGGCTCACCTGCACGCCAATACCGTACTTCTCGAAGAGACCGCTCAGAAACACCTGCTCCGAGGCCATGCCGGGCAGCAGGAGCGAACCAAACGGGTCGAGCGTGATCTGCGTGGCCGCCGAGGCCACGTAGTACGTGGAGACGTCCGGGTTCACGAGGTACGCGTGCACCGGCTTCTTGCTGGCGGCAAAGGCCACGAGCGCCTGCCGGAGCTCACGGAGCGCCGCATAGCCAGAGCGCACACCGTCGCCCGCGACGGAGCCGCGCAGCAGAATCCCGCTGATACGATCGTCGTCCGCTGCCGCGCGGATGGCCAACAGCGCCGAACGCAGCGGCAGGGCATCGGTGCCCGGGGACAGCGCGTCGTCGAACACGGATCGGGCCTCGGCGCGCGCCGGCTGATCGGACAACGCCTTCTCGAGATCGACAATCATGACCGACCCCTGCCGCACTACGGTGGCCGGGCGCGAGCCGGCCGACGCCGCCACACCAATGATGAGCAGGACTGCGGCAACGACACACACCGCGATCGTGACGAGATTCGCCGCCAGGGCGGTGAAGAACTGCTTCATACCAGGATTCGCTCCATTCAGGGTAGAGGGACAATAACCGATACGGCATTCGGTCGCGTCCGGTTCCGCGGCCACGGGTTTTTGCACAAAACATGACGGAACCGTCGCAAAATACCCTTGCCGCCCGTCGGTCCGCGCCACAGCTTCAGAGGTACACCCCACCCCGAGCCCTCGCCCATGCCTGCCTACCACGCTCCGCTCGACGATATCCGCTACCTGCTCAACGATGTGCACGACATCGGCCAGCTCTCGGCGCTCCCCGGCTTCGAAGACGCGACGCCGGAGATGATCGACGAGGTCCTCGCCGGTGGGGCGAAGTTCTGCGAAGACGTCCTGTTCCCCATCAACCAGAGCGGTGACGCCGAAGGTATCGCGCTGGTGAACGGTGAGGTCAAAACCCCCACCGGGTTCAAGGACGCGTACACGCGCTACACCGCCGATGGATGGACCGCGATCAGCGCCGAACCGGCGTATGGTGGGACGGGGCTCCCGGAGATGGTGCGCTTCGTCATGGAGGAGATGCTCTGCTCGGCCAACCTCTCCTTCTCCATGTACCCGGGGCTCTCCCATGGCGCCTACAGTGCGCTCATGAGCCACGGGTCGGACGAACTGAAGTCGCGCTATCTCCCCAAGCTCATCGACGGCTCATGGGGTGGTACGATGTGCCTCACCGAAGCGCATGCCGGCACGGACCTCGGTATCATCACCACCAAAGCCGTCCCGACGGCGGATGGGGCGTACGACATTACCGGCACGAAGATTTTCATCTCCGCCGGTGAGCACGACCTCACGGAAAACATCGTCCACCTCGTGCTCGCGAAGCTTCCCGATGCCCCCGGTGGTACCAAGGGCATTTCGCTCTTCGTGGTCCCCAAGTTTCTCCCGACGGAGAGTGGCGGCGTGGGTGAGCGGAATGGCGTCACCTGCGGCAGTGTCGAGCACAAGATGGGCATCAAGGCCTCGGCCACGTGCGTGCTCAACTTCGACAACGCCAAGGGCTTCCTCGTGGGTGAACCGCACAAGGGGATGCGCGCGATGTTCGTCATGATGAACGGCGCACGGCTCGCGGTCGGGTTGCAGGGGCTCGGGCTTTCCGAGGTGGCGTATCAGAACGCGCTGTCGTATGCCAAGGACCGGCTGCAGGGGCGCTCGCTCACGGGTCCCAAGAACCCGTCGGGGCCGGCCGATTCCATCCTCGTGCACCCTGACGTGCGCAAAGGGCTGCTCCGCATCAAGGCGCTCAACGAAGGGATGCGCGCGCTCGCCTATGCGGTGGGTATTCGCATCGATATCGAGCACCGCCATCCCGATGCGGCGGTGCGTCAGGACGCCGAGGACATCATCGCGCTCATGACACCGGTGGTGAAGGCGTTTTTGACCGACAAGGGCTTCGAGAACACGAACATCGCCCTGCAAACGCTCGGCGGGCACGGCTACATCAAGGAATACGGCATCGAGCAATACGTGCGTGACGCGCGCATTGCCCAGATCTACGAAGGGACGAACGCCGTGCAGGCGCTCGACCTCGTGGGGCGCAAGTTGCCCATGGAAGGGGGCCGGTTGGTGCGGCGCTTCTTCGAACTCGTCAAGGGTGACGTAGACGCCGCCGCGCAGGTGGATGGTCTCGAAGACTTTGCCAAGGCGCTCGGCGCGTCGCTGTACCAGTTGCAGAAGGCGACCATGCTTCTCGCGGAGAAGGGCTTCGCGAATCCCGACGAAGTGGGCGCGGCGGCCACCGAGTACCTGCAGCTCATGGGCTACGTGGCGGTGGGCTGGCAGTGGTTGCGCATGGCCACGGTGTCACAGCGGAAGCTGGCGGAGGGGGCGGCCAATGCCCGTTTCCACGAGGCCAAGCTCAAGACGGCACGCTTCTACTTCGGGCGCGTACTCCCCGAAACGGCGACGTTGCTGACGGCGATTCAGTCTGGAAGTGCGTCCATTATGGCCTTTGCCGCCGACGAATTCTGACCACTAGGTGGAAAATGACGGAAACAGCGGGCATCGAAGCAATTCGGTGCCCGCTGTGTGAGATTCTGGACTACATGAGCATGGCAAGGATTTAACCCTCGGGACGGATCTGCCGATGATCTAGGCAACCTCTTTCCCAATCCATGTTCTTCAAGATGCTCTCCGAGCCCCGCCCCTCGTCCGAACGAGGAAGTTCGAACGGCGCGAGTGGTTCCCCGGTACTGAAGGCAATCCTTGGTGGGGCGGCGCCGTCAGCGCCCACGGCCGCCACTGCCAACGCGTCTGCCGACGAAAGCCTCGGGCTCGTGCTCGATGCGCTGGGTGGCATTCTCTCGGCGCTCTCGCGCTATCCCATCGATCTTCCGGATCGGTCCGGCGAAGACATCTCGCGCGAGCTTTCGCGCTGGCATCGTCACGTCACCCTTGGCTATCCGCTCGAAGAGCAGGCGCAGGGGTCGCTCGGCGTTCATGATCGCGACTGGGACGGCGTGGTGCGCACGATCACCGAGCAGCGCCGCGACGAACACAAATATGTCGATTCGTCGATCAGCGAGTTGCGTGATGCGCTCTGGGCGTGCGTGGAGACGGTGCACAACGCCGTGAAGGTGGATCAGACCACCGACGTCACCACCGAAACGCAGATGGAGCGGGCCAAGGTCGCGCTCAAGCGCATGCAGACCGGCTCGATCAAGTCGGACGTCGTTGGCGCGGTGCTGGCCATCGAGGGCGCGCTGCAGACGCGGCGCGAGCAGCAGCAGGAACAGTACGTGAGCCTCGCGACGAAGCTCGATCGGTTGGGCAAGCAGCTGGAAGAGGCGCGTCGTGAGAGTACGACCGACGTGCTCACCGGGCTGGGCAACCGCAAGCTGTTCGATGTCATGGCGCAGCGCGCGCTGCAGATGTTCTCGCTGGGCCGTCAGCCGGTCGTGCTGCTCATGATCGACATGGACAAGCTCAAGATGGTGAACGACATGTACGGTCACCAATCGGGCGACGTGGCGATTCAGAACTTGGGCAAGGCGCTGTCGCGTACCTTCCTGCGTCAGAGCGACGTGCTGTGCCGGTTGGGCGGCGACGAGTTCGCGGCCATTCTGCACAACACCGATTGGAAGATGGCGCAGACGTTGGCGAAGCGGTTGCAGGAGCAGCTGTCGGCGATGCCGGCCCCGCATCCGAGCATGGAGTTCTCGATTGGCGCCTCGATCGGTGTGGCGCAGCTCGAGATCCACGAGGAAGTCGAGGAGTGGGTGGCGAGGTCGGACAAGGCGCTGTACAAGGCCAAGCAGAACGGCCGCGAGCGCGTGTGCGTGGCGGACAGTTTGCTTCTTTCGGACACCAGGCTGGTCCGAATGCGTTGATGGGACGGCTCTACATGGCTTGTGGTCCGTGAGCAACGGTTTGGGGGTACATGAAAACGTGCCCAATGTGATATTCGTATCATGATTGTAAGTGCATCAGATATATAGGGTTGCAGCACTAGCGGAGCATCATGAAGTGCCACGTGGTCTTTACGGTTTGGTACGATTCGTGATGTACCCGCCAGAGAAATCTGTTGCTGACACTCACCACCTTCGTGTGGACCAAATCATGAAAAAAGCATTCCTTGTCTTTGCGCTCGCGCTCGCCGTGCCAATGTCATCGGCGCACGCCCAGTGGACGCGTACTTCACCAAACCGTTATGCGTGGATCTCGAACTGGGATTTGTGCACGGGCGCGTACGGTGTGACGAATCTCAACAGCTCCAACGGTCAGTCATTTTCCGACTTCCTCGAAACAGAGCTGTGGGCCGACAAGGTTGGGACGAATGTCTTCGATCAGCCATTCCCCTCCCAGATCACGTACGAGAGCTTGATCGACGCGAATGCGACCGTCGGCAATTGGACGTTGTCGGGAGAAACTCGACCGCCGGTACGATCACTGGCACTGGCATCACCGGTCCGTTCGTCATTGGTCTGAAGGCATCCAACACGGCGAGCTTTTACTACTACGAGTCCTATAAGGGGGCGATCAGTTTCAATACGATTGGGTCGGCTACCAACGGGCAAGGAAATGCGCAGGGCCTTTCCGGCATTCGCGTCTTCTCGGTCGCGTCCCGACAAGTACCCGAGCCGTCGTCGGTCCTGTTGTTGGCGTCAGGTCTCGTTGGAATGGGTGTGATTGCCCGTCGCCGTCGTAACCAGGCCTGAGTAGCGCAATCGTCGGCAGTCCGCTCGGCAACGTACGCTGTAACTGACGACCGTCGACTCGCACTACATACTGCAAACTCCCCGCGGATGCCGAGATCTCGGACACCGCGGGGAGTTCGTCGTTTGTAGTGCAGGTTTTCGCCTATCAGTTCACCGGCTGCCTTCAGCTCGTCCGGCCCGGCGTCGCCGCGCGCAGCGCATTCAAAATGACCGCCACATCAATCACCTCTTGAATGAGCGCGCCCGCCACCGGCGTCAGCATCCCCGCGGCGGCAAAGCCCATCCCCACCAGCGACAACCCCAGCCCAACGGCAATCGATTGCCGCGCAATCATGAGCGCGCGACGCCCTATGCGCACCGCTTCGGGAATGCGTGAGGGATCATCGATGAGCAGCACGACATCGGCCGCTTCGGCCACTACGCCGCCGCCGTGGCCGGCTAGCGCAATGCCCACCGTCGCCGTCGACAGCGCCGGCGCGTCGTTGGTGCCATCGCCTACCATGAGCACCCGGTGCCCCGCCTTCTCCAGTGCGGCCACTCGCGCCACCTTGTCCTGTGCTGAGAGCTCACCCGCGTATTCGGTAATGCCCACGGCGTCGGCCACCGCCTGCACGTTCGCCCGCTTGTCCCCCGACAACAGCTGCAGCCCGGTAAAGCCCAACGCACGCAGCTCGGCGAACATCGGCGCCAACTCAGGGCGCATTTCGTCGGCAAACTCGAAGCGGGCGACCTCGCCGGCTTCCGTGCCCACATAGGCGCGCAATCCGCTCGCGTCACGCTCCATCTCGGCCAGTACGCCCGCCGCGACAGGCGCCACACGCAGCAGCGCTTCACGCACATAGTCCGGCGCGCCTACGAACACCGCCTCGCCGCCCACACGCCCCGTGATGCCGTGCCCGGCCGTCTCCTGCAGATCGGCGGCCATTACCAGTGGTGCGCCACGCGACTCGGCCTCGGCCACGAGCACGCGCGCCAGCAGATGACCAGACCCCTGTTCGACCGCCGCAGCCTTCCCCAACAATTCCAACGACACCACGTCCCCCACGCCGACAATTCCCGACACCCGCGGCTTTCCTACGGTGAGCGTACCCGTCTTGTCGAACACCGCGGTGTCGGCCTTGGCGAGCCCCTCGAGCGCCCCACCATGACGCACAATGATGGCTCGCTTGGCTGCGCGGTTGATCCCGCCAATGATCGCCACGGGCGCCGCAAGAATGAGCGGGCAGGGAGTCGCGACCACCAACACCGCCAGCACTCGTGACCACTCGCCGGAAATCATCCACGCTGCCCCACACGCCGCCAAGGTGAGCGGCGTGAACCACACCGCCCACCGGTCGGCGGTACGCTGCAGCGGACTCTTCGAGGCCTGAGCACTGCGCACCAGTTCCACGATGCGCGCGTACTGGCTTTCCTGCGACCGCCGTTCGGCGCGCATCGTGAGCGCGCCTTCCTGATTGAAGCTCCCCGAGTACACACGCAAGCCCGCCGACGCGCGCAGCGGCACCGGTTCACCGGTGAGCCTCGACGTATCCACATGCGACGCGCCATCGATGACGACGCCATCCGCGGGGACGAGTTCGCCTGGACGAACCAGCAGCTCGTCCCCAGGCACAATGGCGTCGGCATCGATGTCGGCGACACGCCCATCACTTACACGATGCGCTGTACGGGGCGCATCAGCCTCGAGGGCCGACACGGCATTCGAGGCGCGCGCCACCGCGTACGCATCGAGCGCCTCACCGCCCGTTTGCATGAGCACCACCACAAGACCTGCCAATGGCTGCCCCAGCAGTAACGCACCGACAATTGCGAGCATGGCGACCACATCCGCCGCGAACTCACCGCGCAGCATCCCACGAAGCGTGCGCCACGCGACCGGCAAACCCGTGAGCAGCAGACCCAGCAGCCAGCCGCGATCGCGCCACACATCAGGCACGCCAAACAACGGTGCCACGAACCCAGCGACCAGCAAGGCTAGCGTGGCGATCGGTAGTGGGGAGATTGGAAAGGGCAAAGCGGATATTCTCATGTGAGTAAACTGCATCGTGCACGACGATTGTGCCGCGGTGTGCGACGAAGCACTCCGGGTATGCGTGGCGTCGGCCATGTACCCATGCGATGGGCAACGCTCATTTGCAATAGGGATATTGACGTGACCCCCGAATCCTGATCCAGACTGCATGTTAGTCCCAGCCTCAGGGGGACGCATGAAAAAGAGTCGGTTTACAGAGGCCCAGATCGTGGCGGTGCTGCACGAGTGGGACGCGGGGGCGAAGACGGCGGACTTGGTACGGCGCCACGGGGTCACTGAGCAAACGCTGTATCGCTGGAAGAAGAAGTACGGTGGCCTGCAGGTTTCGGAAGCGAAACGGCTGAAGGCGCTTGAGGAAGAGAATCGGCAGCTCAAGCGGCTCGTGGCGGACCAAGCGCTGAATCTCCAGGTGGTGAAAGACCTGCTGGGAAAAAAGTGGTGACGCCCGAGCAGCGGCGGACGGTCGTCGAGCACGCAATGGAATCCGCCGGCCTCTCGGAGCGCCAAGCGTGCCGCTACACGGGCTTCGCGCGCTCGTCGCAGCGCTACCAGTCGACCAAGGATGATGCGGCGCTGGGCGAGCGCCTGCGGACGCTGGCGATCCTGCGGCCGCGGTGGGGCTATCGCCGGCTGTATCGGTTGCTGCGCCGCGAAGGGCTGCGGGTCAATCGCAAGCGCGTGCAGCGCGTCTACCGCGAGGCCGGGCTGCACGTGCGCCAGCGACCACGGAAGCGTGTGGCACTCGAGCGCGTCCCCAAGCCGGCCATCAGCGGGGCCAACCAGCGATGGAGCATGGATTTCGTCAGCGATGCGTTGGCCGATGGGCGCCGGTTTCGGAATCTGACCGTGGTGGACGACGCGACGCGGGAGTGCCTCGTCATCGAGGTGGAGCGCTCGCTGCCGGCCGAGCGCGTCATCGCGGCGCTGGATCGCGTGGCGCGGTCGCGCGGCTACGCGCCCAGCAT
>CANGXD010000114.1 GCA_947457545.1 Gemmatimonadaceae bacterium | reverse complement strand
CTCGGGCACGGCCGCCGCCCCATACCAGGCGTGCTCCTTCCACATGTCGTTGATGGCCTGCTTGGCCGACGGCGCCATGCCGTACGGGTTTTCGTTCGACGCCAGCCGAATGGGGCCGTCGGCGCGACGCATCGCTTCGATCTCCCGTTCGAGGGCGAGGAACCCTTCGAGCGTCGTCTGTCCGTTGACGACCGCCGGTGCGGCAGGGGCCTCGAGCGCCGGAAGCAACGCCGGTGACAGCGACTGCGTGGCAATCGCGCCACCCGCCACGAGGCCGGAAGACTTGAGCCACTGACGGCGGGAGAGCGGGTTGAAGGCGCGCGTGGTCATGACAGGCTCCGCAGGCGAAAGGAGGGAACGATCCGGGGCATCAGGGGACGGGATACGTTACGGCCAATCGGCTGGAAACGCACGGAAAACTTCGCGCGGGTGGGGGGGATCCTGCGCTCCTGCGGTCTGTGTGGCTGCCGTCTGCGTACTCGGCGCGATCCCGCGGCACCGCGCCGAGACGGCGGACGGCAGGAGCCCAGACGGGAGGTACGGAGGCGACGCGGGTCTACTGCGCCCCTGCCGTCTGTGTGGCTGCCGTCTGCGTACTCGGCGCGATCCCGCGGCACCGCGCCGAGACGGCGGACGGCAGGAGCCCAGACCGCAGGCGCGGAGGCGACGCGGGTCTACTGCGCCCCTGCCGTCTGTGTGGCTGCCGTCTGCGTACTCGGCGCGATCCCGCGGCACCGCGCCGAGACTGCAGACGGCAGGGTTCTAGACCGCAGGGACGGAGCTTTAGTGGGAATGACTCCGCGTACTGTCCACCCCCGGCGCCGTACTCTCCGGCGTGTCCGACAGGTGCTCCTGCACGATGCGCCACTGCCCACCCTGCCGTCGCCAGAGCATTGTCCACGCCCCGCTCACGACGTGGGGGGTGTTGCGCGGGGTGAGGTGGGGAATGCTGTAGGTGAGGGTTACCACGGCGGCGTCGCGGGTGATGAGGTCCACGTACGTGGAGCCCAGCACGAATTTGGGGTCGCGCATGTTCTGCCCTACGCGCTGCCAGAAGCCGCGAATTTCGCCCGCGAGGGTGTCGCGTGTCGTGGTGACCCGTCCCGCCACGGCCGAAATGACGCGACCGGATTCGGGGTAGAGTGCCAGCAACCGGTCGGGGGCGTCGGGCTGCGAAAAGTCGTAGGCCTGCACGACCAGCGCGCTCAGCGAATCGGCAATCGCCCAGCGCTCCTCGGGGGCGATCTGTTCGGGGTTCCGGCAGGCGGAGCCCAGCGCAACGGTGCCAGCAAGCGTCAGAGCGAGCACGATCGTGCGAACAGTGGGGGGCAGGGCGCGCATCATACCGGGTAGTGTAGGGACGGGAGGGTCTCGCGGCGCGGACACTTTCTGAGCGAACCTGTCCCCGAAAAGAGACGCGCGCGAGACTGAACGTGCTCGCGATCACTCGGAACGGTCCGCAACGGCCATATGGCCCAGCAATTGCCTTGCCCAACCATATCGGTGGCACGCCGGCAGGGGGTCGGACGCGCACGCCGCGGTGAGTGGAGGGGCTGTGCGACAGAGCAACGTGCGTAGACGGAGCGCCAGGGTGGCCGCCGGGATGGTGGTCGCCGTCGGGATGCTCGCCTGTGGTGGTGATCGGGAGCAGGGGGGGATGACCGCCGACTTGGAGCGTGATCTGCAGTTGGCCGCGAACGCGCGTGCGCCGCAAACGGCCGTCGTCTCGGCGATCGAGGGCGGCCCGCGCAATGCGCCAAGCGGTACCGAACGCGGGGCGCGCGATGCGGTCAACACCCCGCGTCGGACCCCTCGCCCTCGTCCGCAGGCGGAGGTGCAGGAGGTTGCGGTCTCCGACCTCCCCGAGGAGGCCACGGCCCCAGCGGTGGCGGTGACCGAGACGGTCGAGCCGACGCCAGCGCCGACGCCGCAACCCGGCATTCAGTACCCCGAGCCCGAGCCCGTAGTGGGCACGGCGACATCCCGCGGTCCCTCGGCGGGCAGCGGTGAGGCCGAAGGCCACGGCGACATGGGGACCGGCACCGGCCGACGCGGCGGCGGCTGGGGCGGCATTATTGGGGTGATCATTCGTGGCGGGGCCGCCGGGATCGACAACTGCGAAGAGCACGATCGCCGGCGCGCGGGCCGCAACGGCCGCCGCGGCGGCGGCGGGATCATCATGGTGGGCGGTGGCATGGGCCCCATGGGCGGTGTCATTGCCAACGGCGGCGGCATCGTTCGCCCCACGTTCCCGCGCTGAGCGCTGGCCGGCACGCCGTCGGGTCCGAGATCGAGTGTCGTCAGCGCGCCTTGTCGAATGACAGGGCGCGCTGACGGCGTATTGCCTCCCGTGTAAGCAAATTTCGCCCCCCACCTCGGCCAAACTGCTTGCTCCCCCCTCCGGTGCTGCGCTAGGCTTCCGCGAGTGAACACGCACTTCGAACAGCTTGGCGGTGAAGCCGGCATCCGGACGCTGGTAGACCGCTTTTACGACCTCATGGACACCGCGCCTGAGGCCGCGACGATTCGCGCGCTGCATGCCGCCAATCTCAAGGTGTCGCGGGAGAAGCTGTTCCTCTTCATGTGCGGCTGGACCGGTGGTCCCCAGCACTACACCGAGAAGTACGGCCATCCGCGTCTGCGCATGCGACACTTCCCGTTTGCCATCGGCGCGCAAGAGCGCGACGAGTGGCTGTGGTGCATGGACCGCGCGCTCGCCGAGCACGAGGCGCCCGACGAGTTGAAGACCTTACTTCGCCAGCGGCTGCAGCAGCTGGCGGATCACATGCGCAACCAGCCGGAGTAATCGGTGCGAATTGTCGGTGGGAAGTTTGGTGGCCGCAGTCTGACGTCACCCAAGGATTTTCGCGTACGCCCCACGGCGGAAGCGGTGCGCGTGCAGATCATGAAGCTGCTCGCGGAGGATCTCGCCGGCGCCCGCGTCGCCGATCTCTTTGCCGGAACGGGCGCGTTGGGACTCGAAGCGTTGTCGCGCGGTGCCAAGTATGTCGACTTCGTCGAGTTCCGTCCGTCGAGCCTGCACGCGCTGAAGGCGAACATTGCCGCGCTCCGCGTGTCGACCAAGTGCCGCGTGTACAAGAAAGACGCGTTGCCCTTTGCCGATGCGCTGGTGCCCGACAAGTACGACATCGCGTTCGTCGATCCGCCGTACGAGTCACGCATGCTCGACCGACTCATCGAGCGATGGCAGCGGGCGCCGTGGTCGCGCGTGCTCGTGGCGGAACATCTCAAAACCCACGTGCTCCCCAAGGGCGCCAGGATTCACGTCCTCGAAGACACTTCGATTTCGGTGTATCGCGCGCCCATCATCGTCCCAGAAGTCGCGCCCGTGTCCGATACGGTTGTTTCGCCGATTTTCCCACCGACCGACTCACCCACCGAGCCATGACCCTCCGGCTTCGCGCTGTTGCCGCTGCGACTGTTCTGCTGGCGAGCACCGTTCTCCATGCCCAGCCGGCCAAGTGGGCCGAGCAGGCCAAGCGCGTGACGATCATGCGCGATCAGTGGGGCGTCGCGCATGTGTACGGAAAGTCCGACGCCGATGCCGTGTTCGGCATGATCTACGCACAGGCGGAAGACGACTTCAATCGCGTGGAGACGAACTACATCAACGCGCTGGGTCGACTGGCCGAAGTCGAAGGGGAGCGTGAGGTCTGGCGCGACCTGCGCATGAAGCTGTTCATCGACACGCTCGAGCTCAAGAAGCTGTACGTGAGCAGCCCGGCGTGGCTCCAGGCGTTGATGGTGGGGTGGTCTGATGGACTCAACTACTATCTCAGCACGCATCCGCAGGTGAAGCCGCGCTTGATCACGACGTTCGCACCGTGGATGGCGCTTGCCTTCAGCGAGGGCTCCATCGGTGGTGACATCGAGAGCGTGAATCTGCGGAATCTCGAACAGTTCTATGGCCCGCGCAGTGCCACGCCGGCGCCCTCGCGCAACGACGACGCGACGCCGGCGCCGTTCGGCCAAGAGCCGGGCGGGTCCAACGGTTTCGCCGTCGCGCCGCAGAACACCGTGAACGGCCGTGCGCTGCTCATGATCAATCCGCACACGTCCTTCTACTTTCGCCCCGAGATCCACATGGTGAGCGAAGAAGGACTCAATGCATATGGCGCGGTGACGTGGGGGCAGTTCTTCATCTATCAGGGCTTCAACAGTCGCTTGGGGTGGATGCACACCTCAGGTGGTGGCGACGTGATCGACGAGTATCTCGAGACCGTCGCGCCGAAGGGGAAGCAGTGGACGTACAAGTACGGCACCGGCACGCGTGCGGTGACGTCGAAGGTCATTCGTTTGCCGTACAAGACGGCCAACGGCATGGCGGAGAAGGTGATCACGGCGTACTTCACCCACCACGGCCCCGTCATTCGCATGGACGGGGCGCAGTGGGTGGCGGTGAAGATGATGAACAATCCGCTCGACGCCATTCAGCAGAGCTACGGCCGCACCAAGGCGACGAACTACGAGACGTTCAAGCAGGTGATGTCGCTGCGCACCAATTCGTCGAACAACACGGTGTATGCCGACGCCGATGGCGTGATTGCGTACTTCCATGGCAACTTCATCCCCAAGCGCAACGCCGGAATCGATTTCACCAAGCCGGTGGACGGCAGCGATCCGCGCACTGAGTGGCAGGGGCTGCACGCGCTCGACGAGATGATCACGCTCAAGAACCCGGCAACCGGGTGGCTCGTGAACACGAACAACTGGCCGTTCACGGCATCGGGCGCGAGCAGCCCCAAAGCGAGTGAGTGGCCGGTGTATATGTCGGCGCAGCGCGAAGACAACGCGCGCGGCGTGCACGCGGTGCGTGTGCTGCAGAACCGCAAGGACTTCACCGTCGACGGGCTCATTGGAGCGGCATACGACAGCTATTTGCCGGCCATGGAGCAGCTCATTCCGCCGGTCATCGCGGCGCACGATGCGCTGCCGTCCGACGACCCGCTGCGCGCGAAGCTCGCCGTACAGGTGCGAACACTGCGTGCATGGGATTACCGGTTCGGCGTCGCGAGTGTCGCCATGACCTTGGCCAACGCCTACGGCGAGCAGGTGACCATGGCGTCGGCGTCGGCGGCGCGTCAGGCTGGTGTGCCGGTGCTCGACTACATCGCCACCAAGGCGCAGCCGGCGGCGGTGCTCGCCGCGCTCGCGACGGCATCGGAGCGGCTCGACCGCGACTTCGGTTCGTGGCAGACGCCGTGGGGCGACGTCAATCGCTTTCAGCGACTCAACGGCGATATCAACGGCACCTTCGACGACAGCAAGCCCAGCTTGCCGGTGGCGTTTGCCTCGGCCAACTGGGGCTCGCTGGCGGCCTACGGACAGACGGGCCAGCGCACTACCAAGAAGTACTACGGCAACCGCGGCAACAGCTTCGTGGCGGCGGTGGAGTTCGGCCCGCGCATTCGCGCCAAGAGCGTGCTGGCGGGCGGCGTGAACGCTGATCCCAACTCGCCGTACTTCTTCAACCAAGGCGAGCGTTACGCGACGGGGCAGTTCAAGGACGTGAATTTCTACCGCGAAGATGTCGAGAAGCACGCGGTGCGCACGTACCAGCCCGGGCAGTAACCGTGAGTGCGCCCCTGCCGGCAGCGGCAATCGACTTCGGCGCGAGCAACACGGATGTCGTGATCCACGACGGCACGACCTCGCGTCACTGGCGCTTGCCCAGCGAAGGGCAGCCCAGTGACGAGCGCGTGCGATATGCCTTGGCACAAGGACAGCTGACCCCCGCCGAGGTGAGTTGGATTGCGGTGACCGGCGGTAATCGCACGGAACTGGCGGCGGCGCTCGACGGGCGCGCCGTTCATCACGTGCCCGAAGTGCAGGCGATCGGGCGCGGCGGTCTTGCCCTCACAGGGCTCGAGCGCGCGGTGGTGGCGAGTGCGGGGTCTGGTACGGCGGTCGTCGCGGCCGGCCCAGGCATCGCGAAGCACGTGAGCGGCACGGGCGTGGGCGGCGGCACGCTCGTGGGGCTCTCGCGTCTGTTGCTCGGCACCGTCGATCCGCGCGAGATCGACGCGCTGGCGCTCCAAGGCAAGGACACGTCGCTCAATCTCACCATCGGCGAAATTCTCGGTCAGGCCATCGGGTCGCTGCCGCCGGAAACGACGGCGGTGAACTTCGGCCGAGTGGCCCGTCATGCCGTAGAGGCGTCGCGCGAAGACACGGCGGCCGCGCTCGTGAACATGGTGGGGCAGGTCATCGCCGTCATCGCCATCAACGCGGCCCGTGCCGAGCAGATGAACGACACGGTCATCGTGGGGCACCTCACGGACCTGCCGTGCGTGCGCCGGACATTCGAGCTGGTGGGGCAATACTATCACGCCAGCATCAAGATCCCGCACGACGGCGGATCGGCGACGGCGCTGGGCGCGTTGCTGGTTGTGCGCGATCAGCTGGGCGCGTAAGCCGCAGACACGCGTGGACACGCCGCGGGTCAAGATCTGCTGCATCATGTCCGAGCACGAAGCGGCAACCGCGATCGCGTCTGGAGCGTCAGCGCTTGGCCTGGTATCGCATATGCCCAGCGGGCCCGGTGTCATCGATGACGCAGAGATTGCCCGTATCGTGCCGACTGCTCCTGCGGGCATCGAGACGTTTCTCCTGACGTCGCTGCGGGACGCCGAGCACATTGCCGCGCAGCACGCCCGTTGTGGCACGACGACGCTCCAACTGGTGGATCATCTTCCGGTGGAGATGCATGAGCGTCTGCGGACGTTGCTGCCCGGCGTACGCCTCGTGCAGGTCGTTCATGTTCTCGACGAGCATTCGGTGGCGTATGCCCGCGAATGCGCCGGGGCCGTGGATGCGCTGTTGCTCGACTCCGGCAACCCTGCGTTGACAGTACAGGAGTTGGGCGGTACCGGCCGCACCCACGATTGGCAACTGAGCCGGCGTATTCGCGATGCCGTCGCCGTGCCGGTCTATCTCGCCGGCGGCCTCAATGCCGACAACGTGGGGGACGCGATTGCCACGGTCCGCCCATACGGTCTCGATTTATGCAGTGGTGTGCGAAGTCATGGACGCCTGGACGTGGCAAAGCTTCACGCGTTCATGAACGCCGTGCGAGCCACCGGTACGCCCTGACGTTCATTTCGCGGGGCAGAGCTGCTTGAGCGCGAGTGCCGGTACGGAGCCCGGCACGGGGGCTGCGTAGCCAGGAATTTTGACGATACGTTCGTTGGCGATCTTCGTGAACTTGTCGTCGCCGTAGTAGCGATTTTCGAGCACGGCCACCGTACCCTCGGCGCAGCGCACCGCGACTTTGGTGCGCGAACCGTACCAGTCGCCGCCGGGCGCCTTGGCGGGCTTGAGAAAGGTGGTGCGCAGCGTCGCCGTGATTTCTTTGGCCGCGCGCTTGACCGTGCGGGTCTCGAGCGCGACGGCGTTGCCGCCGGAGATCGTGCCGACCGGCTGCAGTGATTGCGCCGTGGCCCACACGGGAACGGTTGCGAGCAGCGCGATCGCCGAGAACAAACTGGTGAGTGGTCGCATGGAGCGAAAATACGAGCTGCGCGCAGCGCGCACCATTCTCCTGCGAGGGCGGTTCTCCTCCGTCCCTGCCATCTGTGTGGCTGCCGTCTGCCGTCTCGGCGCGATGCGGCGGGATTTCGCCGAGACGGCAGACGGCAGCCACTCAGACGGCAGGCGCGGGGGAACTGCGGTTCTTTCTACGGCTTGAGCTGTTCGTCCATCCACGACGTCCGCAACGAGAGCCACTCCAGCATCGCGGCCATTTCGCCGTCGTAGGCGCCCGTGACGACGCGGTTGGGCCACACCCACGTATTGAGAATGGGCCACCGCTCGAAGTTGCGGCGCTGTTCGACGCTCATGTAGTCCCAGCGCGCCAGCATGTTCTGTCGCCAGCTGCTCAGCGTGCCGTCGTTGCGGATCTGCTGCCAGCGCAGCTTCACGCGCTGCACGAACGCCGGGTCCTGCCACAGTCTCGCGAACCACGGCGCGCCGCGTATCTGCCATCCCGACGTAGCGTCGGCGCCGCCGTAGTTGACGTTCCCCACCGTGATGTCGTAATCCCACAGCGGGCCGAAATACAGCTTGCCGCCGCGCGGTTTGGTGAGGAACGTGCTGCGGCGCATGTTGCCGTCCACGTTCTTGATCAGTTCGTTGAGCAGGAAATAGTCGACGGCCGACGGCACATCGATGAACGCCGCGTAGCCAACGGCGGGATTGGTGAAGTTGGGGCCGTACAGCGCGTCTTCGAGGGCGCGAAAGTAGCCAGTGATGTAGGCCTGATGTTTTTCCCAGCCAGGCTGGCGCAACGTTTCCGGGCTTTTGGCGCACACCGGCATTTGCGCGCGCGATGTGTTCCAGCAGAAGTCTTCGCCGTACAGCTCATCGACTTCGAGCAGGTAACCGCCCGACACGAGTGCGCTACTGGTATCGGCCACCTTGAGTTCCGGAATGTTCACCCGGTTCGTTTCAACGCGAATATGCTCGGTGAGCTGGTACACGCCATCGTACTGCCCATTGAGGCGCAGCTGCACGAACTGCGACCGTGGGACATACTGCCATCCCATGCGGCGTCCCAGGTCGAACACGAGGTCGGTGCGCAGCAGGGTCTTGTCGGCATAATTGGCGAGCAGCGCCCAATGACGGCTGGCGGGCATGCCGAGCAGGTCGGTCGCTGATGTAAGCCGCAGCCGGTAGGGTTTCTTGGGCATGGACCACGTCGAGTTGCCGCGACCGCGGATCTCGAGCGTTCCCTCCTTGAGCAGCACCGAGTCCGCGCTGTGCAGGCGCCAGGTGCCGTTCACATACGTCTCACGCGAGGTAATGGGCGCGCTGCCGGCGGTCGTCACCGTCAGTGTGGCAAAGCGCCCGGCGACCACCACTGGCGCCGGGTCGACGACCGGCTGTACCGGGGCGGGTTCAGCGCATGCCGCGAGGAGCAGCAACAACAGGCTCACCGTGCGCGTGCGGTGCTCAGTTCTCAGTGCGAAACGCATCATATCCCGCAAGGTAGAGCACGGTACGGCACTATGGCAGGACGCTGTGCGCCCAACTCCTCACGCACACGGCCCCTTACGCGACGGGCGCTTCGAGCATTTCCCGGACTTTTCGCAGCAAGCTGTCTCTGGTGAACGGCTTGCCCAGGAAGCCGGCATGCATGGAGGCTACTTCGTACGGCAGCAGATCATCGTCGGGATATCCGCTGATGAACAGCACGCGCATGGCGCCGTGGCGATTCATGGCTTCTTGCACCAGCTGCGGGCCGCTGAGTCCCGGCATGACCACGTCGGAGATGAGCAGATCGAACGATGCCTGCGCAAGCTGCTGCAACGCGTGCGCGCCGTCGGGCGCCGTTTCCACCTGATACCCACCGCGTCGCAGCAGTCGCTCAGCCACCAGCAATACGCCCGCGTCGTCATCGACCAGCAGAATACGCTCGGCGTGCCCCTGCGGCGGGACCAATCCTGCCACCGGCGCCGGTGCTTCCACTGGCGGGCCTTCGGGGAGCAGCACCGTAAAGCGCGCCCCGTCGGTGTGGCGCTCGTCCACCTCGACGGAACCGCCGGCCGCACCGAGGATTCCGTGCACGATGGACAGGCCGAGTCCCGTCCCATGACTACGGTCCTTCTTGGTGAAGAAGGGTTCGAAAATCCGTGTGCGCAATTCGGGCGGCACGCCATCCCCGGAATCTTCCGCGTCGATGCGGATGAAGTCGATGCCGTCGACCGTGCATCGCGACGTGCGCAGCACGAAGCGCCCACCTCGCGGCATCGCATCGCGCGCGTTGGCCGTGAGGTTGACGATGATCTGCTCGAACTGGCCTTGGTCGATGTGCACGCTACCAAGTCGTGATGCGAATTCGGTGCGGAACGCGATGTTCTCCCCGAGCAGTCGCACCAGCAAGCGCTGCATGGAGCGCAAGGTGGCATTGACGTCGATATCGATGGGCGTCACCACCTGCCGGCGGCTGAAGACCAGGATCTGTTTGGTCAGGTCGGCGGCGCGATGCGCGGACGTCAACATGCTCGCCAGCTCCAGGCGCGCCGTCGAGTTGACGTCGAGCTCTTCCATGGCCAGATCCGCGTGACCGATAATCGACGACAGGTAATTGTTGAAGTCGTGCGCAATGCCACCGGCAAAGGTGCCGAGCGCCTCGAGCTTCTGTACCTGCCGGAGATGTTCCTGAGAAGTGGCGAGTTCGGTGTTGCGCTCGACAATGTCATCCGCCATCTGGTTGAACGCGCGTGCCAGCGTACCCACTTCGTCGTCGCTGTTCAGCGTGGAACGTCGCGTCATGTCACCGGCGGAAATGGCCCGCGCGTCGAGCGTCAGCGATTCAATGGGCGCGACGAACCGTTCCGTGAGCCAGTACCCGATGAGCACGACGCTGGCAGACAGGATGAGGCCGAGCAGCATATCCTGGATGAACTGTCGCCGCGACGGGCCAAAGACCTCCGAGATGGGAATGCCGACATATACCCGCCACCGGACCCGCCGGACGGAATCGGTGCCGAAGAGGCGGTCGATGCGGTCGATATCGCTCGGCACGACGGTGTCGCTCCCCAACGGCTGCAGGTTGACCGCCCGCTGCGGATAGTTGGGAAACATCTTGCCAATCCACTTGTTCGCGTCGAGCGTGCGGATGAGCACCATACCGGTCGAGTCGAGCACCGTGAGCACCGACAACGGTGGCAGCCGCCGGGCAATGCGGACGGCATCGAGCGAATCGACACGCATGGACGCCCCGGTCAGCGCGACAATGCGGCCGGTGGTGGAATCGACCACGGGAAGAATGAACGGCACTACCCACGGCGCACCCGCGAGCGTCTGCGACGGAACCGGCGTGCCAACAGTGAACCGCTTGCTGCGCAGCGCCGCCTGGAAATACGCGCGCTTCCACAGGTTGATGGTCTTCCGCCCACCAACGGGGACCACGCCGGCGCCAATGTTGCGCCCCAGCGTATCGACGACATACAAATTGGCAAACGTACTTTGCGGCGTTTTCGCGAAGAGCGACTGCAGGACCGCGTCGTTGGTCTCCGGCGCCGCCGACGGGTCGACCGCGTAGGCGACCGACTGCAACAGGATTTGCGCCTGCAGCATGACGGCATCGAGTGAGCGCGAGATCGTAGCCGCATTGTCCTGCGCCCGTTCACCCAGTCGATTCTGTTCGGCGAGCTGGCGTTCGCGCGCGCGCACGTACGCGACCGCGAGAAATACGAGCGCCACGAATACCGCGACACGGCGCAATTTTGTGCCGATGCCGTGCCGCGATCGCTGAGCCTGCTGGAGAGGAGGCATCGTCACGCAGCGAAAGTAACGCCACACCCCCGCTCCTGCGCAGTCGCAGCAAGCGGGGGTGTGGACAAATCTGGGCTGTGAGGCGCTTTAGCGGTTGCAGGTCGGCATGGTGGGGTCCGGGCCGGCAATCGCGGGTTTGTTGGGCCGGTTGGCGACGGCCGTCATCACCTGGTGTACGAACCGTCCCAGGCGCGCCGAGTGATCGTAGTCGATGTACTGCGGCTCGTCCGTCTGCTGGTGATAGTCGATAGCATACCCGAGCGACATATACACCACCGGAATATCCTTGCGGACGTAGTTCACCTGATCGCTCCGACAGAAGCGATTGAGTGGGTTGGCCGGCACGTCCCAGCTTTTGTCGATCGCCATGGGCTCGGCGATGTTGGCGTTCACCGAATCAATGATGTCGCCGAATTCGCGTGACAGCCGGCGCGCGCCGAGCATCTGCACCGAGTTGGGGCCGCCGTACTTCACCTGCCAGTCGCGTCCCTTGCCCACCATGTCCATGTTGTGCGCCGCGACGATCTGCGTGAGCGGAATGGTGGGATTGTCGGTGAACCAGCGCGAGCCCAAGAGGCCGCCTTCTTCGCCCTGATGGGAGATGAACACGACGGAGCGGGCCGGCTTTTCTTTCGCGAACTTCTCGGCGATTTCGAGCATCACCACCGTGCCGGAGCCGTCGTCGTCGGCGCCGTTCATGATGCTGTCGCGGCGCGGCGCGCGCACCGCACGGGCGACCTTGATGAGCGAGTCGATCTTGCGCTGCTGCTCGGCGGTAGGCGTGCAAACCGGATCGTTGGAGCCCTGCCGACGCACGACCGTGTTGTACGCGCGCACCGAGTCGTGATCGACGACGACGGTGTTCACGCCCACGTGATCGTTGTGCGCGCCCACGAGCACGTACTCCGTGGCGAGCTTGGCGTCACTCCCGGGGAGCACGGCGATCACGTTACGCGCCGGCGTTGCGGACATGCGCCACTGGTGGCGGAAGTTCGCCGTGACCGGCGCGCCCGTGTCACCCACGCGCAGGGCGGTCGCCGACTTGCCGAAGATCTGTTCGGTGGCCGCGCGCGAACTGGTGGCAGCCGCGGGCGCGTTGGCGTTGAGCGGCTGTGTGGGGAGCATGCCCATGGGCTGCGCAAAGGCGGCG
>CANGXD010000113.1 GCA_947457545.1 Gemmatimonadaceae bacterium | reverse complement strand
TGCAGCTCACCCGCCAAGGCCATGCGCGCCGCACGTTCGACCGCCACGCCGGCGCACCGTCCGCCCTCGGCTTCGTCTGCCGTCGCGTTACCGCTGGGCGCCCAGGTACCGATCGGCTCCTGCACCTCGACGCCGGTCCCGGCAGGGCCGACCACATGCCACAAGGCGCCCAGCGCCGCGATTCGCGGATCACTGAGCGCCTTGGCAACGATCTCCGGCCCGATCCCGCGTGGGTCGCCGAGCGTCAGCCCAAGCCGGATCACCGATCGCTGCCCAACTGCTTGTCGGGGTCGTAGCGCACACTCACGTAGGTCTTCTTCTTCAGGTTGTCGATGAGGCGGCGCATCTTGCGCTCCTCCGACAACTGCTCGCGAATACGGTCGCGCGCTTCGGCCAGCGTCCACTCGCCCGCGTCGTCGAGGAAGGTGACCTGCGCCACGACGAACTTGTTCACGCCCGCCGCCGGATCAGGCACCGCAAACGCGTCGATGATCTCGTTGAGCGTCTTCCCTTCGAGCGCGTTCCGGTACGGCTCCGGCAATTCGCTGCGCGGGAACTCGGGAATGGTCTTGTCTTCGCCGCTCGCATTGTCGTGGAACTTGACGCTCAGCGAATCGAAGCTGCCGCCGGCCCGCCACGCCACAGCGATGCTGTCGGCGAGGAGCTTGGCGCGACGTTCATCGGCGCTGTCGAGCTGCGGACGAATGAGGATGTGGCGCGCCTTCACTTCGGCGGGCTGCACGCGATCGACGCGAATGATGTGAAACCCAAACGCCGTTTCGACCACCGGGCTGATAACCCCGGGGTTGAGCGAGAACATCACGCGGTCGAACTCGGGCACCATGCGGCCACGACGGTTCCAGCCCAGATCACCGCCCAACTCACGCGTACCGTCCATCGACTCACGCTTGGCGATCAGCTCGAAGTCTTCGGGACGCTTCATGAGCTCCGCGTACAGCGAATCGATCTTGGACTTCGCGCGCTTCTTCGAGTCATCGCTCGGCTTGGTGGCCACGACGATCTGCCGCAAGCCAACACGCGCCTCCTTGGGCCCGACGCGCAGCTTGAACACGGAGAACGCTTCGGCGATTTCAGCTTCACTCACATTCACCGAGGTCACCTTGCCGTCACGCTGCAGCTTCTGCATGACGCCTTGCTGCAACTTGGAGCGCTTGACCTGATCGCCCTCGAGCTTGCGCCACTCTTCGAGCGATCCCATGCCGGCTTCCTTCAGCGCCGCGCGGAACTCCGCGTCGCTCTTGAACTGCCCGCGAATCTTCTTTTCGCGATCGTCGACGGCCGACGCGATTTCGGCGTCCGCCACTTCGACTTTTTCGTCTTTGGCTTTCTGCACGAGCAGTTCGGCGTCGATCATCTGATCGAGCACATCTTTCTCGAGCCGGGCCAGGTCCTTGGCCGATTCCACCTTCGCCCCGCCGGCGCGCGCCTGATTCACGGCGGTCACGACCTCGGACACGAGGATGATCTGATCACCGATGATCGCGGCGATCCCGTCGAGCGGCAGTCCCTTGACGGAATCGGACGCCGCGGGCGGCTTGGCCGCGCCCGTGGTCTGCGCGCCAGCCTGCGCGTGAACGAACGAAGGCGCCGCGGCGAGCGCGGCGCCGGTAACCAGCGCACGGAAAGCGAGTCGAGGCATCATCCCGGTAAGTACCCGAGGGAGAGAACAGGGTTGCACAGGCGGACACGCTGGCCCGGAACGACACACCCCGGCCGGAGATCGGCCGGGGTGTGGGTCATCCGGTGCTACAGCTTACTTCTTGGTCGTATCGGGCATCGGCTGCGGCGCCGCCGGAGCGGCACCCGGAGCGCCCGGCGTCGCCGGCACGCCGTTCTTGGCCTTCAGCGAATCGGCCGTCGCGCGCACCGTCTTGGCCTTCTCGAGCACCTTGTCGAGACCGGCTTCGTTGATGGCGAACGAGTACTTCTTCTGCACCGCGCGGGCGACCGGGTACGGCACGTCCACGAACGGCACTTCGTTCTTCACGAGCTTGCCGAAGAACTCGTCGATCTTCGTGCCCACGAACTTTTCCTTGTCGCCACCAGCCGTCTTGGCTTCGTCGGCCAGCTTGACCGGGTCGACGCCGAGCGCGTTCCACGCCTGCGAGACGGCGTTCTTGTAGTTCAGGAACAGGTTCGACATTTCCGCGGTGTCGACCGTCGCCTTGGCGCTGTCGGCCTGACGGAGCACGAGCTCGTTGCGCACGATCTGCGAGACGAACTTGGTGACGAGCGAATCCGGCGCCTGCACGAGCTGCGGGCGGATCTGCGACGACGGCGGATACGCCGCCAGCCATTCGGCGAAGCGCGCGGCGGTGAGCTTGCCGCCCTTGTAGGTGGCGAGCGCCTCGTCGTCCTTGGCGTAGCCGAGCGGGTTCTTGGCGATGGCCTTGGCCTTCACGTTCGCGTTGCTCGCGACCTTCACTTCGTTACCCGTCTCGAGCTTGGCGAGGTAGGTGCTCTCGGCAATCGCGACGTTCCGCTGCTTGGCGACGGGCGCGAACTTGTCGGCCACTTCGGCGAACGGCGTACGGTAGATGATGTGGAAGCCGAACGACGTCTGGCACAGGTCCTTGCCGACGGTGCCGATGTCGATCGTCTGCACGCACTTCTCGAACTCGGGCACCATCATGCCCTTGCCGAAGAGGCCGAGGTCACCACCGCGCTCCTTCGCGCCGGGCTCGTCCGACTTGGCGGCGAGCGAGGCGAAGTTGGCCGGCGTGGCCTGCTTCAGGATGCCTTCCGCCTTGGCCTTGGCCGCGGCGATCTGCTCGGGCGTGGCGCCCTGCTCGGTCTTGATGAGGATGTGGCGCGCCGCATAGGCCTCGCCCGACTTGTAGCGCTCTTCGTCGGTGCCCGGGACCTGCGCATCCCAGCCCTTCGACACCTGATCGTAGAACTTCTTGACGCGGATGTTGTCGAGGTTCGACCACAGGGCGTCCTGCATGACCTTGGGGTCGTTGAGCGAGTCGCCCTTGGCCGCAGCCACGCCGACGAGCTGATAGTTGACCCACAACTCGGCGATGGAACGCGCGACATCCTTCTCGAGCGGCGCCTGGGACGAACCCAGAATTTCCGCGAGGCGCGCGGTGGAGAGCTGCTGATTGCCGGCCGTCGCCGCCACGTCGGGATTGGACGCCGCACCACAGGCCACGGCGAACGCGACGGCAGAAAGCACGGTCAAACGATACGATTTCATCAGGTCAGACTCCGAAAGCGGAGTTGAGGGTGAGTGTCTTGACTGGGACCCGGCTGGCGCCGGATCCGTTGCCGAGGGAATCTGTCAGGGAACGAGAGCCTTCAAAGCGCGGATCAGTCCCTCGAGCATCTCCGCGCCACCCAAGCGGGTGAGCTTGAGCGCCAAGGGCTGGGCACGCCGGACGTCCACCTGGAATTGCACCCCGTGGAACGCCGCCGAGAGCCCTTTGAGGCGCGGAACTGCGTCAGCCCTGAAAGTAACACGGGCCTCCGAGGCGCGCACAAGCACCCCCTCCACCCCGAGGGACGCCCCGATGACGCGCAGCATGGCGCTGCCAAAGAGGGCGTCGGCCGGCGCCGGCAAGGCCCCGAAGCGGTCGCGCACCTCCCCCTTGAGCGCCTCGATGGCCTGCGGGTCCCGCAACGCCGTGAGGCGGCGGTACACGTCCAGCTTGGCCTCCTGCGACGCGATGTACTCGTCCGGGAGGTACGACGGGAAGTCGAGGGTGACATCGGCCGGAATCCAGGACTTCTGCCCGCCCCCGTCCGACAGCTGGCGCACGGTTTCGTCGAGCAGTCGCAGGTACAGGTCGAAACCCACCGAGTGCACGAAGCCCGACTGTTCCGGCCCAAGCAGGTTACCCGCGCCGCGCAGTTCGAGGTCCTTGAGGGCCACGCGGTAGCCGGCGCCGAGCTCGGTGTGGTGCTCGAGCACAGCCAGGCGGCGCTCGGCGTCCTCGTCCACGCGGTCGGGGACGAGCAGGTAGCAGTAGGCCCGGCGGTGCGACCGGCCAACGCGCCCGCGCAGCTGATACAGCTGGGCCAAGCCCAGGTGATCGGCTCGGTTGACGAACATCGTGTTGGCATTGGGGACGTCGAGACCGCTTTCGACGATGAGCGTGGACACGAGAATGTCCACCTCGCCCTCGACGAACTGCCGCATGACCTTCTCGAGCTCGCGCTCCTTCATCTGCCCGTGGCCAACGGCGACCCTCGCGCGCGGGACCACACGCTTCAGATGATCGGCAATGGCCGTGATCGTTTCGATCCGGTTGTGCACGAAGAACACCTGCCCGCCGCGGTCGAGCTCGCGCGAAATGGCTTCCTCGATGAGCGCATCGTCGAACGGCTCCACGAACGTGAGCACAGGCGACCGGTCGCGCGGCGCCGTTTGCATGAGTGTCAGGTCGCGCAATCCGGCCAGCGACTGATGTAGCGTGCGCGGAATGGGCGTGGCCGTCAGCGTGAGCACGTCGGTGCTGAGCTTGAGCTGCTTGAGCCGTTCCTTGTGCTTCACGCCAAAGCGATGCTCTTCGTCGACGATGATGAGTCCCAACTCGGCGAACTCCACGTCGGGGCTGAGGAGCCGATGCGTGCCGATGATGATGTCGACCTGCTTCTTCTTGAGCTTCTCGACGATGACGGCCTGTTCCTTGGCCGTCTGAAAGCGGCTCATGACTTCGACGGCCACCGGGAAGTCGGCCAACCGATCACCAAAGCTGCGCGCGTGCTGCTCCGCGAGAATGGTGGTGGGCACGAGCACCGCGACCTGTCGGCCGCTCTGCACCGCCTTGAAGGCGGCACGAATGGCGATTTCGGTTTTCCCGTAGCCCACGTCGCCTACCAGCAGACGGTCCATGGGGCGCTCGCCCTCGAGGTCCCGCTTTACATCTTCCGTAGCTTTGCGCTGGTCCGGCGTGTCCTCGAAGAGGAAGCTGCTTTCGAGCTGACGCTGCCACGCGCCATCCACGCCGTGCGAGGGACGCGTGGTCACCTTGCGGCGCGCGTAGAGCTGCAGCAGCTCCTGCGTCATTTCGAGGATGGCCATGCGCGTCTTCTCGCGCTGCGCCTTCCACTTGTTGCCGCCCAGCTTGTGCAACCGCGGGGCGGGTGCGTCTTCCGAGATGTCGTTGGCGCTGCGATACCGCTCGATCTGATCGATACGATAGAGCGGCACGTTCAGCCGATCACCGCCTTCGTACTCGATGACCGCGCTTTCAATCGTGCTTTCGCGATAGAAAATCTTTTCAATGCCGCGATAGATGCCGATGCCGTGCTCGAGATGCACGACAAAGTCACCGGGCTTGAGTGCGCCGAGTGATTCGAGCGAGGCGCCGGTGGTATAGCGCCGCGTGCGACGCAGGCGGCGATCGCGTCGGAAGATCTCGTGGTCGGTGAGAACACGGACCACGTTGGGCACGATGAAGCCGCCGCCGAGCACCCCAATGGCGAGCGACGCCGCGAGCGGCCCGTCTTCGCCGAGGAGTTCTTCGAGGCGTTCGGCCTGACCGGCGTTGTCGCACAGGATGACCGTGTTGAGGCCATCGCGCTGCAGACGGCGCAACACGCGCAGGTCGCGCGAGATCGTTTCGGGGTTGCGAACCGGGAACGCCACGTCGGGCTCGGGGCCGGCCGGCACCTGATCGGCAGCGTTGGTGCTGGCGGCTTTTTGCGGCGGCGGGTTGAAGCGCAGCGTGCCAAAGCGGGCCAGCGTGCTGGCCATGACCGGCGGCTCCACAAAGAGCCGATCACGGTGCGTGTATTCTTCGCCGCGCCGGAGCGCGAGCTCGATATGGTGGCGAGCCTCATCCCACGTGCGTACCAGCTCCGGCAGCACGCTGCTGCCAGCGGGCATGACCACGAGCGAATCGGACGGCCACAGTTCAGGCAGCGTGACGCGTTCGTCGGTGTCGTTCGCGGCTTGTACGCGCCCGTCTACCGGGAGAATGAGCGCGACGTCGGCATCGCGCGTGCTGCGTTGCGTGTTGAGATCGAAGTGGCGCAGCTCGATGATATCGTCGCCCCAGAACTCGAGGCGCACCGGCTCGGCCATGCCGAATGAATAGATGTCGAAAATGCCGCCGCGCACACTGAACTGCGCGACGTCTTCGACCATGGGCACGCGCTCGAAGCCGATGCTTTCGAGGTGCGTGGCCAGATCTTCGGGGCGACGCACATCGCCTTTGCGCAGCTCGAGGCGCGCGCCGCTGAGCGCTGCAGGGAGGGCGGTGCGCTCGAGCACCGCACGCGCCGTGGTGAGCAGAATGCGAACGCCGCTGCGTCCCAGCTTTTCGAGCGTCTCCACGCGCTCACCGGCCACTTCGGCATGCGGCTCGACCTCACCGAAGCCTTCGCGCGGCGGATAGAGCGCTACGGGCACGTCGTCCACGAGCGACTGCAGATCGGCGAGCCACCGTTCGGCGTCGCCGACCTGGTCGGTGATGACCACCACCAAGCGCTGCGGCAGGGCGCGCGCGAGCGCGGCCACCAACACCGCATCGGACGAACCGGCGAGGCCGCCAACACGAAGAGACCCACCCGGACCGGGGAGGGTCTTGAGCACGCGATCGAATGCCGGGAGGCCGGCGATCGCGTCGAGCAGACGTGGAAGTCCCATCTACAACCTGTTACCTGAAAAGAAACTGAACAGCCAATCGATGCTTTCTGCTCCCGCCATCTTTGGGGAGCGGGGTGGTCAGCGCCCGCTGATCCACGCCTCGGCCATCAGGGCCACGAGCGCGAGCGCAAGGAAGGGTAGCAGCAGCGCCTGTCCGGCGGCACGTGAGAAGACGGATTTCTGCCAGGCCGATGCCGTCGCGATGGCGACCACATCCTTCCCCTTCACGACGCCCGCCAGCAATGCGGGCGCGCCTGAGGTATCGGGTCCGAGTCCGGCGAGATCGGACTCACTCGGCTCGCCATTGACCACGAGCGCGCCGGTGCGATTGGCTTGACGGCGCAGGAAGTAGACCCCCGCCTGTCCCGGCACGATGAGGCGGTCGCCGGAGACCGGCAACAGTGATCCGTCGGGACGCTCGAGTCCCGTCACGTCGCGCATGCCCGTGACCGTCTGCCCCGGCACCGCTTCGATGAGTCGGCCGTCGTCCCCGAGGCGCCGGGCCAAGGCTTCGAGCACCCACGGCACGAAGGCCGCGTCGAGCGGCAGGTCGGTGGCGTCGGGATCGATGGGCGACCCCATGAGCACATACCCGTCGCCGGCGACGACCCACGGCGTGCCACCGGCGGTGGCAATGGTATCGGGCGCCGTAGCCGGCTTGCCCCCTGCTCCTCCGGGCGAATACACGAGCGGATAGCGAAGCCGCACGGGCGTGCCATCGAAGGCGCGCGTCGACGGCGCGGCGGTATCGGCGGCGCCGCCACGAGCGGGCACGCGCGCCAGCACCTGTGCCCGTGCAATGGCGCCGAAGCGCCAAGGGATATTGAGCCGTTCGAGTTGGCGATTGGCCTCACCCACACTGAGCGGATCGCGCGGTGCCGTTAGCAGCACGGGCAGCTTGAGCCCGGCGGCGTCAGCGCTGCTGACGGTGACCACCTTCGTGTCACCCTCGCGTCCACGCGCGAGACGTTTTTCGTCGACCAGGGTGGAGAGCGCGGCGCCGAGGAACGGTCCGCCTTCGGTGCGCACACTGACGGTGGGCGGCGACGCCACGCGTACCGCAAACCAGCGCGTATCGTCGGCGCGCAGCGCATCGGCCTCGAGCTCCACGCTGCCGCGCACCCAGCCCGTGCTCGCACTGGCGAGTCGTGACGTAACCCGCGAGGGCGCGTCGAGCGTTGCTGGCGGTACGGTGCCGCGGGCGACGGTACGACCGTCGAGCGTGAGTCGCCACGCGGCGGAGTCAGGCGCGGTGATGCCCAGGGTGACCGCGCCGCCCGGCGTCCACCGCACGGGCTCGGCGAGTGCCTGCACCACCGCACGATTGCGTGGCAGCGAAACGCCGTGGCGCAGCATGACGACGGGCACCTCGTCGACGTTGACCACGGAATCGCTGACGAAGGTGCTACGCTGTCCGTCGCTCACGAGGGCGACGACCGGTGTGCGCGGTGCTCCGCTTCGGGCGAGCCCGACGGCGCGACGCGTGGCCTCGGCGAGGTTGCCGCGACCGCCGAGTGGCGTGAGGGCATCGAGACCGGCCTGCAGCGCGGCAGGCGCGCCGCCGATGACACGGCCGTCGGCGGTCACGATCCACGCGCGGTCATCGCTCGTGAGTTCGCTGACCAGGCGTTTGGTGTCGGCGCGCAAGCTGTCGAAGTGCATGCGGCCATCCTGCACGACGCCGGCGCTGAGCGAATTATCGAGAACAACGGCGACGGCGATGGGTGCGTGTCCGACGCCCACGAGACGCGCGATGGGGCGCGCCGCCGCGAGCGCCACCGCAATGACGGCGAGCAACCGCAACAGCAGGAGCATGCGGTTGCGCAGCTTGAGATCCTTGCTGTGCTCCTGCTCCATGCGCTCGAGATAGCGCACGGCGGGGAAGTCGATGACGCGACCGACCCGCCGGCGCAGCAGGTGCACCAGCAGTGGGACACCGGCGAGCGCGGCGAGGGCAAGGAATGCGGGGGCGAGAAACGCCATCAGCGCGCGCGTGATTTGAGGACGTACTGCACGTGCGGAAGATGCTCGAAATCGTTGTCCTGCGTCCAGACCATACCGTCCACCAGCCGGGCCGTCGCGTACACAATGCTGTCGGCGAGCGGCAGCTTGTGCTCAAGCGCCAACGCCGCGGCCGACAGCGCGAGCGTGGCATCGAGTTCGATCACGCGCCCCTGCTGCATCACGGCCGCGACCTGCAGGGCGTCGCCTTCGCCACGCTGCCGGGCGACCACCTTGAAGACTTCGGTAAGGCATATAGCGGGCACCACGAGTCGATCGACGTCTTCGATCGCATTGGCGAAATGCGGCGCACTCGGCTCATCGGTGAAGTAAGCCAGCCACGCGGACGAATCGACCACATTGGCCTGCGCCCGCTTCGCACTGGAGATACGTCGGACGCTGCTCACACGCGATCGGCACCGCGTCCACCCTCGCGCGGGATGGTGGTATCGATGCCTTTGAGAAATCCACGCAGGGAACGCGCCGGCCTGAGCGGAATGAATTCCACGCGGTCGTCGTAGACCAGCGCCTGCACCTTCTGGCCAGGTTCGAGCTGGAGGCGCTCGCGGACCATGCGCGGGATGACGACTTGATACTTCGGCGAAATCGTAACTACATCCATGATGCCTCCCAAAGGTCCGATCGATCGATGACCGTCATACGCAACCTACATCGATCACCTGGCCAGAGCGAGCCCAGGGGAGCTGCCGAATGTGATTGGGTACGCCCCAGCCGCGCATTCTGTTGAGCCACGGTGCCTCTCTTGCGCTAGCTTTCGACAAACGGGCGCGTAACCAATGGGCAGCCGGCGACGCACAACCTCGGGGATTAGGTCGATGAGGCATTGCAGATAATGAAGAGCGTATTGAGAGGTCTGGCCGTATTCACCCTGCTGCTGACTGGTGCACTCGCGTGCCGGCAACCCCCTGCGGCGCCGCCGCGTCCGGAAATGCAGCGACGGACAGAACGGCTGGTCGTGGAATTCATTCAGACGTGGCGGCGCGAAATGGCAGCCGCCACCGTACCGGGTTCCCCGCTGTTCAGCGTGCAGTACGGCAGTGCGGTCAGCGAGGAGCGGATGCGTACGGTGGCCGAGTCGCTCGCCGTGTTTCAGGACATGCGTTCCGTCTGCGGAAGCAACAGCACCCGCGAGGAGGGTAACTTCAACACATACTTCGCCCCGTTGCTTCAGGACCTCTATCAGCCATTGCGCCTGCCGCCTCTCGCCTCCACGGGGTACTGCCCGTATTGGGGGCTGGAGCGACAGCGCTCGCACACGCTGGTCCAGCAAGTGGAGCTGGAGATGCCGTCCGCCAGCGCAGCCAAGGTCCGGGCCCTTCGGCTCGCGTTACTCGACTCACTGCGCGCCGTGCTGATCGCGGAGCCCCTCGACTCCGTGACGCTGGGGCAACTCACACGCTTCGCGATCGACGCCTCCCGCATCGAGCTCGCGTTGCCCGTGGTGCGGTCCTGTTCGGCAACCCGGGTGTTCTGCCTCGAACTCGAGGCGCGGCTTGCCTATGCCGATGGCCGTCTGGCCGCGGCGGATTCGCTGTTTTCGGCGGTGCGCGCGGTGCGACGCACCGTCTGTGATGCCGGGTTGTCGTACCTCCTCGCCGAGTTCGAGAGTGTCTTCGATCCGTGCGATGCTGCGGCGCTGTCTCCGCCACAACAGGAACAGCTCTGGTGGGCCGCAGACCCGCTCTGGAGCACCCCGTACAATGAACGACGGATCGAGCATGAACGCCGCCGCCTCGATCATGCGATGCGCCTGCAGGTGGGGCGCGACGAGTTTCTCGACTACACCCGTGAGAGCTATGTGGCGAGCGCTCTGGCCTTTCACGTGCGTTACGGACAAGCCACCGCTTTCCGCGCGCGATCGGATCATCGGCGCGACCGAAGCGGAGGCGCCCACTGGCATCAGGGCGATACGCCGGACAAGCTACGCCCACGCGGCGCATTCAATTTCTCCCTTGACCGCGTGGCCACCATTCCCCCTCGTGCCGTCTGGAATGCGCCGCAGCGAACCGAGGCCGGCGATTGGGTGCTCGGGACGAACCGGTCGGATCGCTTCCGAAATCCATGGCCAGCGGAACACGCGCGCTTTCCCTTCAGCATTGCCACATCGACGTCGGTACAGGTCGCGCGCTTCCGCCGAAACGGGGCCCAACTGCTCCTAGCGGCCACAGCGCCCCCACCTTCGTTTCCATCCCGTAACTCCGAGCAGTCGACCGGTGTGTGGATGTCGTCGCCAGGCACCCGCGTTGTGCAACGCGGCAGCGTTGACGGTGTGCAGATCGCCGTCCCTTGCGAAGACGGGGTGCTCTCGTTTGAGTCGGAGCGCCTGGAGGCGGGAGTTGGCGCCACCGCATGGTGGCGGGTCCGCACCGGTGTCTCAACGCTCCCCGACTGCGCGGACAGTGAGACCATGTCGGTCTCGGACCTCCTCGTGACCGTTCCCCGCCTAGCGCGCAGCAGTACGCTTGACGCCGTTTCCCTGTCGCGCGTACGACCCTCCCTCACGCTTCGTCGGGATTCTGCCGCGGTGGGGCTGTTCTTCGAGGTGTACGGCACCCACGCGCGTGATAGCCTGTCGGTCACGCTCGCGTTCCGATCGCGCTCGCAGGGTGGCGCACTGGCGTGGCTCAAGGATGCCATCGTTCCCGGAAGCAGCGGACGCGTGCGCGATGGACGCATTGCTTGGCGGTTGCCGGCCGACACCGGTCAACCGGCGCAACCACGATCGGTGACGACGGACCTCGACATGCGCACCGCCCCGCCGGGACGCTACGACCTCACGATCACGATCGAAACGGCAAGTGGACGGGCCGTCTCCGCGACGCGCACCATCGAGCTCGTGCCGTGATCTGACGGCGCCTGCCGCGAAACGCCCTGCTCGCGTGGCGAACGGGCCCGGCGCGCCGAATCAGATAAGTGCCCCACGGCCATTCGAACCCATGAGGTGGCGCAGCGGACGGCCGAACGGTTCGTCGGTGTAGGCCAGCGCGTACCGCGCGCCGGCACGGCCAAGCGCGCCGCGCCAGTCGTCGAGCGCTTCGGTGACGGTGGTGCGATAGGTGGCGCGCACATCACCGGGACTCGCGGGCACCTGCGCCCCCGATTCGGGATCGCGGTACAGCGCTTCGCCCCCCTCGGGAAAATCGCGCTCGGCGGGGTCCATGATGTGGAGCACCAACACTTCGTGCCCACGCGCCCGCAGGGTTCGCGCCGCGTCGGCAGTGGAGGTAGGGTCGGCGAGCAGATCGCTGAGGAGCACCACGAAGCCGGGACGGCGCACCAGCTTGCCGGCGGCCATGAGCGCGTCGCTCACGTTGGACTCGCTCCCGCCCCCGGGCTCGCTGAAGGCGGCCATGAGGCGGCGCCACTGGGTCCGCTGCGAACGCGGCGGGACGACGTCGCGGAGTGTCGCGTCGAAGCGGACGAGCCCCACCGCATCGCGTTGACGGAGCAACAGCAGCGCCATGGCGCTCGCCAGCCGTTCGGCGTAAGCGAGCTTGGTGAGGCGTGCGGGGTCACCGGTCCATTGCATGGAGGCCGAGACATCGAGCACGAGCATGGCGTTGGTGTTCGTTTCTTCTTCGAACTGCTTGACCACCCAGCGGTCGGCGCGACCCGCGATGCGCCAGTCGAGGTAGCGCAGATCGTCGCCGGGCATGTACGGCCGGTGCTCGGCGAACTCGACGCTGAACCCTTTGCGGGGGGAACGGTGGAGACCGGTAATGAAGCCATCGACGACCCAGCGGGCGACGAGCTCGAGCTGGCCGAGGGCGGCGAGGACGGCCGGATCGAGTTGGTCGGGGCGAGGGCTGGACATGCCCCAACCTACGCTGTTGCGGCGCTTTTCGTTCTGGGGTCTGGGTCGGGGTTGGGGGTGGGGGTCGGGGTACTGCT
>CANGXD010000112.1 GCA_947457545.1 Gemmatimonadaceae bacterium | reverse complement strand
TTCGAGTAACCTCGAAGCTGTCATATCCCATGAAGGGCCTTCACTGTTCCGGAGTCCGCCGTATGTCCTTGTCCCGCCGCGAGTTTCTCGAGCGATCGGCCGCCATTTCCGCAGCGGGATTCATGCCGCGCCTCCCCGACGCGTGGCCGGTGGCCGCCGAACCGGTTCCGGCGGGATTTCGGGGACGGCCGTGCGTCGTGTCGTCGTCGAACGGCATCCGCGGCGTGAAGGTGGCGTACGACAAGATCGTCGCCGGTGAGGACCCGCTCGACGCCGCGATCGCCGGCGTGAACATCCAGGAGCTCGACCCCAACGATCAGTCCGTCGGGCTCGGCGGGCTGCCCAACGAGGAAGGGGTGGTCCAGCTCGACGCCTCCTGCATGCACGGCCCGACGCGCCGCGCGGGGGCGGTGGGGTGCATCGAGGGGATCGCGACCCCGTCGCTCGTGGCCAAGGCGGTCATGGACTACACCGACCACGTGATGCTGGTGGGCGAAGGGGCGACGCGCTTTGCGAAGGCCATGGGCTTCAAGGAGCAGAACCTCCTCACCGAGAAGTCGCGCCAGGACTGGATGCGCTGGAAGTCGCGCCTCAACGCGAACGACGCGTGGCTCGATCACAACGACGACATCAAGATCAAGTTCACGACGGGCACGATCAACATGAACGCGGTCACGGCCAGCGGCGATCTGGGGTCGGTGACGACCACGAGCGGCATGGCGTGGAAGGTGCCCGGGCGCATCGGCGACTCGCCGATCGTGGGGGCGGGGCAGTACTGCGACAACACCGTGGGCGCGGCGGGGAGCACGGGGCGGGGCGAGGCGAACATCAAGACCTGCGCGTCCTTCCTGATCGTGGAGTTCATGCGGCAGGGGATGGCGCCGCAGGCGGCCTGTCTCAAGGCCCTCGAGCGGGTGGTGGCCATGACCGAAGCCCGGCTCATGGGGCCCGGCGGCCGTCCGAAGTTCGATCTCGAGTTCTACGCACTCGCCAAGAACGGCGACTTTGGAGGCGCGACGCTGTACTCGGGCGGCAAGTTCGCGGTGTGCGACGAGCGGGGGGCGAGGCTCGAGCCAGCGGCGCACCTTTTTCAGCGGTGAGGTCTGAGCCCTGAGAACTCAGACTCAGAGCTCAGAACTCAGAACTCAGAACTCAGTTCTGGATCGGTGTGAGAGTCCAGCAACGCAGGGGTGAGAAGACAGGACCAGCGGCCGCTGGTCCTCGCCTCTCACGGCTGCGTTACTCGACTCTCACGCCTATCCGGAACTCGGCTCTCGAGTCTGGGGCTCGCCTCTCAGTCTTGGTCTGAGGTCTCAGATCTCAGCTCTCAGTCAACGGAATTCGATTAAATTGCAGGATGTCCGAAACTGACGTCCCTACTCCGTACGTTCCCGCCGCGGTCGAGCCCAAGTGGCAGTCGCGCTGGGCTGAGCGCGGCACCAATGCCGCGAAGCTCGACGCGCCCACGCGGCCGTTCTACGCGCTCATGATGTTCCCTTACCCGAGCGCCGAAGGGCTGCACGTGGGGAACCTCTTTGCCTTCACCGGCAGCGACATCTCCGCGCGCTTCCACCGGCTGCTCGGACACGACGTCTTCCAGCCACTCGGCTTCGATGCCTTCGGCATCCACTCCGAGAACTACGCGCTCAAGGTCGGCGCGCATCCCATGGAGCTCACCCCCAAGAACGTCGCGAACTTCACGCGGCAGCTGGGACGGGCGGGCTTCATGGTCGACTGGAATCAGAAGGTCGACACCTCGCGCGCTGACTACTACAAGTGGACGCAGTGGGTCTTTCTGCAGCTCCACAAGCAGGGGCTCGCGTACAAGAAAGCGGCGGCGGTGAACTGGTGCCCCACCGACAAGACCGTGCTCGCCAACGAACAGGTCGAGAACGGACTCTGCGAGCGGTGCGGCACAGCGGTCGAACAGCGCTTCCTCGAGCAGTGGTTCTTCCGCATCTCCGAGTACGCGCCGCGACTGCTCGCCAATCTCGACTGGCTCGACTGGTCGCCCGTCACGAGGCAGGCGCAGCGCAACTGGATCGGCAAGTCCGAAGGCGCCGAACTTACGTTCGATATTGCCGCGCACGACGCAAGCGTCACGGTGTTCACGACGCGCGCCGACACCATTTACGGCGCCACGTATCTCGTGCTCGCCCCTGAGCATCCGCTCGTGGGTGCGCTCACCACCGACGCGCAGCGCGACGCGGTCACGCAGTACGTCGACGCCACCAAGAAGCAGGACCTCATCTCGCGGAAGAGCAGCAAGGAGAAGACGGGCGTCTTCACCGGCTCGTACGCTGTGAATCCGGCCACCGGTGCGCAGATCCCCGTGTGGATCGCCGACTACGTGCTCATGGAGTATGGCACCGGTGCCATCATGGCCGTGCCGGGACACGACGAGCGCGACTTCGAGTTTGCGCAGGTCTTCAACCTGCCCATCGTGCGCGTGGTGGCCGGTCCCGATGACCACGCCGACACGCCGCTCGGCGATGCCGCATTCACCGACGACGATCATGGTCGATTGGTGAACTCGGGCCAGTTCGACGGTCTCGCGGTGCAGGAGGCCAAGCGCACCGTCACCACGTGGCTCGAAGGCAAGCAGCACGCGAAGGCGGTCACGAACTACCGTCTGCACGACTGGTGCATTTCGCGGCAGCGTTATTGGGGGCCGCCCATCCCCATCATCTACTGCGACGACTGTGGCGCCGTGCCGGTGCCCGAATCGCAGCTGCCGGTGGAGCTCCCGTTCATCTCCGACTTCAAGCCCGACGACAGCGGGATCTCGCCACTGGCGCGTCATGAAGAGTGGTATCGCGTGCCGTGCCCCACGTGCAGCAAGCCGGCGCGTCGCGAAACCGACGTGAGCGATACGTTCCTCGACAGCGCGTGGTATTTCCTCCGCTATCCGAGTGCGAACCACAGCGACGTCCCCTTCGATGCAGCACGCACGAAGACGTGGTTGCCGGTGAATTCGTACATCGGCGGCAACGAACATGCGGTGTTGCACCTGCTGTACTCGCGCTTCATCACCATGGTGCTGAAGGACGGCGGGTTCATCGACTTCGAAGAGCCGTTCACGCGCTTCCGCGCGCACGGCATGATCATTCGCGAAGGCGCGAAGATGTCGAAGTCGAAGGGCAACGTCATCAACCCCGATGTGTACATGGAAGAGTGGGGCGCCGACGCGTTCCGCATGTATCTCATGTTCCTCGGCCCGTACGAAGAGGGCGGCGACTTCCGCGATCAGGGCATCAGCGGCGTGCGTCGCTTCCTCGACCGGTTGTGGTCGTCGGTGCGCGATGCGAGCACCGAGGGCGCGCCCGACGCCGACGTGCTGCGCAAGATGCACCGCACCATCAAAAAGGTGGGCGAAGACACCGCCAACCTGGCCTACAACACGGCCATCGCGGCGATGATGGAGTACATGAACGCCGTGCGTCGCGGTGAGCGCGCACCGCATCGTGACGAACTGTTGCCGTTGGTGCAGCTGGTAGCGCCGTTTGCGCCGCACCTGGCCGAGGAGTGCTGGGAGCAGCTCGGGCACAGTGGCAGCGTGTTCGACGCCGGATGGCCCGTATTCGATGCCGCCATGCTCGTGGACAACACCGTCGATCTGGTGGTGCAGGTGAACGGCAAAGTGCGCAGCAAGCTGCACGTGCCGGTGGACATCACGCAGGACGCGGCGCTGGCGCTCGCGATGCAGGAAGAGGGCGTGGCGAAGTTCGTGACGGGCGAGCCGAAGAAGGTCATCTTCGTGCCGAAGCGGTTGCTGAACATCGTGGTGTGATTCACCCCATAGCAGGAGCCGGCGTTCGATGAACATCATGTTCATCGTGGCAGTCGTCAGCCTCACCTTGCAGGTGGGGATGACCGCTGCGCTCCTGATTCTGGGGCAGGCCCCGCGCTGGCGCCGAGTGCGCTGGTTCGGGGCCGTCGCATGTACTGCGGCGCTTTACAGCGCCGTCGACGCGGTCGCGGCGCTTCGGGCGCCGGGCTCTCCCGATGTCAGTTGGAGCCTGCGACTCAATCTGTTCATCGCGACGTTGCACGGTGCGTCGTGGATGCTCTTCACCTACGCGGGCCGCGAGGGTGGATGGAGCTCGGTGCCCCCATGGGTGAAACGCGTCATCATCGTCGCCGTGCTGGTGGCGGGCGCCGGCAGTCTCAGTGGTCTGGTGGCCGCGCCGCAGCGCGAGATGCTCGAGGTCCCGTCGCTGGGGATCTCCTACGAACGACCCGTGCTCAGCCCCTTGGGCAATGCGCTCGGGGTGGTGCCGTTCCTGTTGTTGTTGATCAGCATGATTGGCGTCTGGCAAGACCGCCGTCGCGGCGTGCGAGGTACCACGCCGGTGCTCATCGGGTTCGTGCTCTTTCTCGTCGCCGCGGTCGAGGAATTGCTGGTCGCCGCCGGCGTCGTCCAGTTCATTTTTCTGGGTGACATCGGCTACGTGTGCGTGGTCGTGCCGGTCACGTTGCAGATCTTCAGCCGATTCCGCGACGATGCCAATCAACTCGACCAGATTACGGATCAGCTGGCCGACGAAGTGCAGCGCCGTACCGACGAGCGTGATCGTGCGCGCGAGCAGGTCGTCGAACAGCAGCGCCTTGCCGCGTTAGGGCGACTCGCCGCCGGCGTCGGACACGAAATCAACAACCCGCTGCAGTATCTGCGCTTCTCACTCGAAGAGCTGCGGGAGCTGGCGCAGCGCGCCAACGATGCCGACGCACTCGACACGATCGACCGCTCGTTCGAAGGAGTCGATCGTATCCGGCAGGTGGTTGAAGATTTACGCACGTATGTGCGTCCGCGTGCCGTGGAGATGGTCCCGGTGGATGTGCGTGAGGTCGTGCAGGCTGCCCTTCGCGTGAGCCGCCCGCAGGCGCGTCAGGGCCTCACCGTGATCACCGAACTCAATGACGTTCCCATGGTGCTCGGCCACGAAGGCCGACTGGTGCAAGTGGTGCTCAACCCGCTCGTGAACGCCATGCAGAGCACGCCGCACGCGGCGAACGAGCCATCGGCGCCGTTGATCGTGCGCACGCGTACGACAGCGCGGGGATGGGCACAGGTGGAGATCGTCGATGGAGGACCCGGCTTTCCCCCCGACGTGATTTCGCGGCTCGGCGAACCGTATGTCACCACGCGCTCGGAGCAGGGCGGGACGGGGCTCGGCTTGTTCGTCTCGCGCGGTATCGTCGAGGCACACGGCGGCACGATGTACTTCGAGAACAATGTCGGTGGTGGGGCCACGGTGCGCATCGAGTTGCCCAATGCTGATGCCGCCAGTGTCGCCTTCAGCACACCACCAGCGGGTCACCTCGTGGCGCCAGTACCCACGGATGGAGCACTCCGTGTACTACTCGTCGAAGACGATGTCGATGCCATGCGCGCGCTGCTGCGTGGGCTGCAAGCCGAACAGATCATCGCCACCGGTTTCACGAAGGGGAAGGAGGCGATCGCGTGGCTCGAACACAACGCGGTGGACGTGGTCGTCACCGATCTCATGATGCCCGGCATGTCCGGATGGGAGTTCGCCGCCGAGCTGGCGCAGCGTCATCCGCAGCTGCGGCAAACGCTGGTCGTGCTCACGGGTGGCGCGTCGACGCCTGAGGCAGAGGCCTTTGCGGCGTCGGGAACGGTGCTGGTGCTCGACAAGCCGGTAGGGCGGAAGCAGCTCAGCGCTGCCCTGCGGCTGCGCGCGTTGCCGAACACGTCGTCCACCACCTGAGGGGGGGCGCGGAGGGCAGGAAACCCTGTGTCGGATTCGCCGTGTCGTATGGCCGAACACTTCACGAGGTTTCCCATGATTCTGTTTGTTCCGCGCTCGCGCCGTTTGCTGAGTACCGTCGTGATGACCGGTGCCGCTCTCACACTTGGCGGCGTGGTGTCTCCCTGCCGCGCTCAGCTCCCCGAAGAGCGCGAAGTCCGAGTTTTTCGCGCACCTGGTGGGTTGATGACTCGTCGTCTCGCACCCGCTAACCGCGCCGTCCTCGGCGTCATGCTTGGCGAAGGATCGCGCGCCGATACCGCCGGTGTAAAGCTCGAGTCCATCGACGAGAACGGTCCGGCGGCCAAGGCCGGACTCAAGGCCAGTGACATCATCACCAGCATCAACGGCGTGAGCCTCAAGGTGGCCAGGGAAGACGCCGAAGATCTCGCGCTGGCCGGCCTCGCGCAGCGTCGGCTGCAGCGGGTCATGGGTAAGGTGAACCCGGGTGACGACGTCTCGCTGCAAGTCACGAGCGGCGGCCGCTCGCGCGCGGTGACGGTCAAGGCTGTCTCGCCGCAATCACTTGAAGCCAGCGAGCCGCGTGTCATCGAGCGAGTGATCACGCGCGGGCCCGATGGCACCGTGATAGAGCGCCGCGTTGGTGCTCCGCGCGCGATGGTCGGCGTGACGGTAGGGGCGGCGGGCAATCTGCGCGATACGTTGGGGCTCTTCGTCAGCAGCGTCGTGAGCGGTGGCCCCGCCGAGAAGGCTGGCGTGATTGAGGGGGAGCGAATCGCGACGGTGAATGGCATCGATGTGCGCGTACCGCGTGAGGACGCAGACGACCAGCAGGTGGTGTCGGCGCGAGTCGATCGGTTCGTGCGCGAAGTGCAGAAGGTCGAGCCGGGCAAGACCATCACGCTCCGGGTGTACGGGAACGGACGGTATCGCGATGTCACAGTGACGGCGGCGGTTCGATGAGATCTGAGTTCTCAGATCTCAGAACCCGAGCTCAGAGCTCAGAACCGAGTTCTGGATAGGCGTGAGAGTCCAGGAACGCAGCAGTGAGAAGCCAGGACCCGCAGTGGCGGTTTCCCCCACCGCGGGTCCTCGCTTCTCACCCCTGCGTTGCTCGACTCTCACGCCTATCCAGGGCTGAGCTCTGAGTTCTGAGCTCAGGGCTCTGAGCGCTCAGCTCTCAGAGCTCAGAAATGACGTCCCATCCCGCCGGGATACCCATTTGGTCCCTCCGAGACAACGTTGGGCCGCAGGCTGGCGTAGACTTTATAGTCCATATCACGGAAATCCCGCGTTCGGGAGGTCCGCGCCTACAGCCCTGCGTTCGCCCCGCGAATGACTCCGATTGCCTCCCCGACGATGGTTTCCCGTCGGTTCTCCATATCGCTCGCTCCCGCCGCTGCTTCGTTGCTGTCCCTGCTCGCGCTTGGCGCCTGCAAGGACAAGCCAACGCCGCAGCGGCCTACGCCGACCGTGTCGGTCATCACCGTTACCAAGGCGCCGCTGCCGTACATCATCAGCGCCAACGGACAGGTCGAGCCCAACCGCACGGTGGCGGTCCAGTCGCTCGTGTCCGGACAGCTCACGCGCGTCGCCATCTCCGAAGGCGATGAGGTGCGCGAGGGGCAGCTGCTCTTCCAGATCGACCCGCGTCCCTTCCGTGCGGAAGTCGAACGCGCCCAGGCGACGCTCGCCCGCGATGAGGCGACCCTGACCCGCGCGCGCGGCGACTCGGTGCGCTTCGCGTCGCTCGCGAAGGACGGCTACGTCACCAAGCAGCAGCTCGATCAAGCCTTTGCCGAAGCGTCCGCGCTGGCGGCCACGGTGTCGGCGGGACGTGCGACGCTGCAGCGCGCGCGACTCGATCTCGAGAACACGACGGTGAAGGCGCCGATTTCCGGGCGCACGGGCCAGCTGTTGTACAAGGCCGGCTCGCTGGTGCGCGCGTCGGCCGATCAGCTCGTGACGATCAACGAAGTGCGACCAGTGCTCGTCCGCTTCCCGGTCCCCGAGCGCGATTTCGAGGAGATGCGTACGCGCGCCGGTCTCGACAAGGCGCTCAAGGTGAAGGTGTTGCCCGGCCCCGATACCACCAAGGTGATCACCGGTGTCCTCACCTTCGTCGACAATCAGGTGGATCGGGCCACGGGCTCGGTGCTCCTCAAGGCACGTGTGGCCAACGAAGACCGCTTGCTGTGGCCTGGCCAGTTCGTGAGCGTCGCGTTGCAACTCAGCGTCGACGAAGACGCCATCACCATTCCGTCGGAAGCGGTGGTCACGTCGGGGACGAGCAGCTTCGTGTACACGATGGAAGACGGTAAGGCCAAGCGTATGGCGGTGAAGGTGGGTCGCCCCGCAGGAACGCGCGTCAAGATCGACAGCGGACTCGTTGGTGGTGAGCAGGTGATTACCGAAGGACAGGCGCGTCTGCGCGACGGGGCAAAGGTGCAGCTGCGCAAGCCGGCTGGTACTCGCGCTGGACGCGGCGGACGCAACGGCGCAGGCGGTGGTCAGGCTCCCGGTGGAGACGCACCTGGCGGTCAGGCTGCTGGCGGTCAGGCCGCGGGCGCTCAGGCTCCGGGCGGAAAGGCAGGCGAAGGCCGTGGAGGCCAGGGAGGGTCCAACCAATGAACCAGAAGGCACCACCGCAGCTCCCGGCCAACGATGTGCCGCCGGAAGTGACTGGCAACAGCAATCTCAGCGAGATCTGGATTCGCCGGCCCATCATGACCACGCTGGTCATGACCGCCATTCTGATTTTCGGCGCTGTGGCGTACAACCGCCTCGCCGTGAGCGATCTGCCCACGATCGACTACCCGACCATTACGGTGTCGGCGGGCTTGCCGGGCGCGAGTCCGGAAGTCATGGCCTCGTCGGTGGCTACACCGCTCGAGCAGCAGTTCGCGACCATTTCCGGCATCGACAACATCACGTCGTCGAGCTCGCAGGGAAATACGAACGTCACCATCCAGTTCAATCTGGACCGTGACATCGACAAGGCGGCGGCCGACGTGCAGTCGGCCATCTCCAAGACGCTGCGCCAGTTGCCGCAGGGCATCAATCCGCCCTCGTACAACAAGGCCAACGCCGCCGACTCGCCCATCATGATGTTCTCGCTCACCTCCGACGTCATGTCGCGCGCGGAGTTGAACGAGTACGCCGAGACCTTCATCGGGCAGAAGCTCAGCACCGTCACCGGTGTTGCGCAGGTGCAGATCTACGGCTCGGCCAAATACGCCGTGCGCGTCCAGCTCGATCCGAGTGCGCTCGCGCAGCGCGGCATCGGCATCGACGAAGTACAGCAGGCCATCAACCAGGGGAATTCCAACTCCCCCGCTGGCGTGCTCATGGGGCCCAACCAGTCGTTCACGCTGCAGGCCACCGGCCAGCTCAAGAACGCGGCCGAATTCCGTCAGCTCGTTGTAGCCAACCGCAACGGCCTGCCTGTGCGTCTCGGCGATCTTGGCAACGTGTACGATGGGCTCCAGAGCCTGCGCGGCTTCAGCGAAATCAACGGCGTCAGCAACATCTCGCTGGCCATCATCCGTCAGCCCGGCGTGAACACGGTGGCCACGGCGAAAGCCGTGGAACACGAAATGGAGCAGCTCGTCGAGCAGCTGCCGCCGGGCGTCAAGGCGTACACGGTATTCAGCCGCGCCGAAAGCATTGAAGAAGCGGTCAACGACGTGAAGTTCACGTTGGCGCTCACCGTGGCGCTGGTCGTCATGGTGATCTTCCTGTTCCTGCGCAACGCGCGCGCCACGATCATTCCGTCGTTGGCGCTGCCGTTCTCGATCATCGGCACCTGCATCGTCATGTGGGCGCTCGACTACAGCCTCAACAACCTCACGCTCATGGCGCTCACGCTCGCCGTGGGCTTCGTGGTCGACGATGCCATCGTGATGCTCGAGAACATCGTGCGTCACATGGAAATGGGGAAGTCGCCCATGCGGGCGGCGCTCGACGGCTCCAAGGAGATCAGCTTCACGATTCTCTCCATGACGCTGTCGCTGGTGGCCGTATTCATTCCGCTGCTGTTCATGCCGGGCATCGTCGGGCGTCTGTTCCGCGAGTTTGCCGTCACGATTGGTGTGTCCATTCTCGTGTCCGGCTTCGTGTCGCTCACGCTCACGCCCATGCTGGCGGCCAAGTTCCTCAAGGGCGGAGAAGGGCACGAGGAGCCCACCGGAGTATGGCGTTCGGTCGAGCGCGTCTATCAGTCGTCCGAAAGCGCGTATGTGTCGTCGCTCAACTGGGTCATGCGCCATCGCGGGCTCACGATGCTCCTGAGCGCGCTCACGCTCGTCGCCACCGTTGCGCTGTTCATGATCATCCCCAAGGGCTTCCTCCCGTCGGAAGACACGGGACGTCTGCAGGGATCGGTAGAAGGACCGGAAGGCATCGGCTACGAAGCGCTGGCGGCCAAGGGACGCGAAGTCGGCAAGATCATTCAGGAGAGCCCCTACGTGGAGCGCGTCAGCGTCTCCATCGGTGGCGGACCGGGTGGCGGTAGCAATAGCGCGCGCCTGATGCTCACCCTCAAGCCGCGCGACAGCCGCCCCCATGTAGATCAGGTCATGCGCGAAATCACCCGCGCCACCTCTGGCGTGCCGGGTGTCCAGGTGTTCCTGCGTAATCCGCCGCCGATCAACATCGGTGGCCGCCGCGGCAACAGCGCGTATCAAATTTCGTTGCAGGGCGCCGACATCGCGGAGCTGTACACCAGCGCGCGTGCGCTCGAGCAGCGTATGCGTGAACTGCCGGAGCTCGAAAACATCTCGAGCGATCTGCAGGTGGGGAATCCGCAGGTCGGGATCGTCATCGACCGTGAGCGCGCGTCGGCACTTGGTGTCAGCGCCAGTCAGATCGAGAACGCCCTCTACAACGCCTACGGCTCGCGTCAGGTCTCGACGATCTACACGCAGGTCAATCAGTACCAGGTCATTCTGGAGCTCAAGGAAGATTTCCAGAAGGATCCGGCGGCGCTGAGTCAGCTGTTCATCCGCTCCAACACCGGCAGTCTCGTGGCGCTTGGCTCGGTGGCCACGTTCACCAAGGGTGTGGGGCCGGTGTCGGTGCAGCACAATGGACAGCAGCCCGCGGTGTCCATTTCGTTCAACACGCGCCCCAACGTTGCCCTTGGTACGGCGGTCGACGCGGTGCAGCGTGAGGCGGCAGCGGTGCTCCCCGTGGGCGTGACGAGTGCCCTCAGCGGTGACACGCAGGCGTTCGCGCAGGCGCAAAGCGGACTGCTCGCGCTGCTCGTCGTCGCGATCTTCGTGATTTACGTGGTGCTCGGCATTCTCTACGAGAGCTACATCCACCCCATCACGATTCTCTCCGGACTCCCCTTTGCCGCCGTGGGGGCGCTCGCCACCCTCATGATCTTCGGCAAGGATCTGAGCGTGTACGCGTACGTCGGCGTCATCATGCTCATCGGGCTCGTGAAGAAGAACGCGATCATGATGATCGACTTCGCCACGGATGCCGAACGGAAAGAGGGGCTCTCGCCGCGTGATGCCATTCTCGAGGCCGCGCGTGTGCGCTTCCGCCCCATCATGATGACCACGATGGCGGCGCTCATGGGAACGCTCCCCATCGCCATCGGCTTTGGCGCGGGCGCCGAATCGCGTCAGCCGCTTGGTCTGGCCGTGGTGGGCGGGCTCGCGTTTTCGCAGCTGATCACGCTGTACGTCACCCCGGTGGTGTACACACTGCTCGATCAGCTCGTGAACAGCCGCAAGGCCAAGAAGGCGGCCGCCGCACAGCAGAGCGGCGCCTTCGATCCCATGCCCGTCGCCGGCGATTGAACGGGGAGGTGGGAGGCATCGACCGCACTAGCGGCGGTCGATGCCCAACACCCCTCGCACCGCTTCGTAGAGTTCGTCGGCGGTAAAGGGCTTTTGCACGAATGCCACGGTTGGCCCGACATCGCGTTTGACATCTGTTTCGTTGTAGCCGCTCATCATCAGCACCGGGACGTCGGGCCGGAGCGCACGAAGCGCCTGCAACGTACGATCGCCGCTCTGTACCGGCATCGTCAGGTCAAGCAGCACCAACGAAAACTCGCGTGGAGACACCGCGAAGCGTTCCACGGCATCGGCACCATCCACCGCTTCGGTAATGCGCATGCCGCGCCGCCGCAGCAGCGATGACGCGACCGCGCGGACGCTCGATTCATCATCGACGATGAGCACGCGCCCCTCATGACGCCACTCCGCCGCCGGGATGACCGTCGACGGCTCCGTCCGCGACGGGAAAAGCAGTTTGACCGTGGTGCCTTTCCCGGGTTCGCTGTACACCCGGATGGCCCCCTGATGCGCCCGCATGATACCCATGGTGGCGGCCAGGCCGAGTCCGCGCCCCGTGAACTTCGTGGAGAAGAACGGCTCGAACATGCGACGCAGCGTTGTGGCATCCATGCCGCTGCCGGTGTCACGCACTTCGACGAATACATGCGTGCCTGGTGATGATACGGTGCCCGGAACGCACGCCGCGAGGTACTCGGCCGACACCTCCTGCCGACCGGTGATGACGCGTACCGTGCCATACTTTTCGCCGAGGGCGTCGGAGGCATTGGTGACGAGCGTCATGACCACCTGCCGAAACTGATTGAGATCGACCTCGATGCGCGGCAGCGCCGGCGTGAGCTCGAACTCGATGGAGGTCGACTTCGTCGTGGCACTACGCAGCAAGGCACTCATGTCCTGAATGGACTGCGTGACGTCTGCCGCTTCGATGACGTATCGCCCCTTGCCGGCATAGGCCAGCAGCTGGCGGGTGAGTTCGGCGGCACGCTGCGCCGCGG
>CANGXD010000111.1 GCA_947457545.1 Gemmatimonadaceae bacterium | reverse complement strand
CGGTGTCCAGCCGGTGGCGGTTTGCCGCACGATCGCGATGTCCCGAATCTCCTCGGCCGAACGGTCGCGATACACGAGAATGCGACCGCTGCGCGTGGCGGTGGTCCCGGTCTGGCAGCAATCGCAGGTGCGCGCATCGAGCAGCGCTTCACGCGAGAGCGCACCAGTGCGCGAAACACTCGCCGCGCGGATGGTCATCTCGCGCGCGCTGTCGGGCATGGCGCTCTTGCGACCGTCCAGCCATACGAGGCCGATATCGCTGTCGCCTTCGGGCCAGAGCGACACGAAGCCATGCTCCGCGAGCAGGCCGTCGGTGTGCGGCGTTATCGGCGCGCCCCACGTGCGGCCGCCATCAGTCGAGCGCACGACACGTACGCCATACGCGTATTTCTTGTCCCCCTCGCGCTCCAGCCAATGCGCGGCGAGGTCACCGTTGGCGAGCGCGGTGATTGCCGGAAAGTCCGCCCAATTCACGAAGAACTGCCGGTTGTCGGCAATGGTGCGCACGCTGTCCCACGCGGTGCCGTTCCACGTGCTCATCTGAATGGCCACGGTGGAATCGGGACGGCGCTGCGTCCACGACAGCAGCACCTGGCCGTTGGCGTCGAGCGCCAGATGCGGCGTGTTGCTCCCGGACGGCGCGGGCGACGTGAACTCCGTTACGGCGCCGAGCGATGAACTCGACGCGGTTGGCGCGGCGTCCTTCGTGGCACAGGCGGCAAGGGCCAAAGTGGCCGCACCGCAGCCGACGAGCACGTGCTGGCGAACGGACAGGTTCCGCATGGGGCGTCGGGAAAGGGCAGTGGGGGCGACCGGGGGACGCGCAATCGCGCGCAGATATCCTATCATTCTACCGTGCATTCCCACCTCGCAGCTACACCCCTCCCAGGCGCCATGACCAACCATTCCCGCCGTTCGACTCCGCGACGCTCCCGTGCGCTCCTGCGCGGGCTCGTTGCCGCGTCATCCCTGCTGCTGCCGGCAGGCGTCACCGCGCAGACCCCGGCCTCGTTCCCTGCCTCCGAGCCCGTGCTCGAGCGCATCTGGCGCCTGGGCATGGACAGCTCACAGGTACAGCGGCTGGGGCAGGTGCTGCTCGACTCGCTCGGCCCCCGCCTGACCGGCACGGCGCGCCAGAAGGCGGCCAATGACTGGCTCGTGTCCCTGTACAAGCAGTGGGGCGTGGAAGGGCGCAACGAGCAGATCGGCACATGGCGTGGCTGGCGCCGCGGGCATTCGCACATCGATCTTGTGTCGCCGCGCGTGCGCACCCTCGAAGGTACCATGCTGGCGTGGAGCCCGGGGACGAAAAAGAAAGACGTGACCGCCCCCACCATCATTCTGCCGCGCTTCGCCGACAGCACCGAGTTCGTGCGCTGGTTGCCGCAGGCGAAGGGCAAGCTCGTGCTCGTGTCGGCGCCGCAGCCCACCTGCCGCCCCACGGACAGCTGGGCCGCCAACGCCACCCCCGCCAGCAAGGCGCGCATGGACAGTTTGCGGGCCGACGTCCAGCGCGAATGGGGCGGCGCCAACGTGCGTGGCACCGGTTACAGCAACGCACTCGGCACCGGCAGTCTTGGCATGCGGCTCGAGCAGGGCGGTGTCGCGGGCGTGATCACGTCGCGCCCCAAGAATGCGTGGGGCACGATTGACGTGTTCGAGAGCTACAACACCGTCGCGCCCGCGGTGGCGTTGTCGTGTGAAGACTACGGGCTCGTGTTCCGGCTCACGGAGAACAACCAGCAGCCCACGCTGCGGCTCAACCTGGACGCCGACCTGCTCGGCGAGCAGCCGATCTTCAATACCCTGGGGATCATCAAGGGGAGCGAGAAGCCCGACGAATATGTGTTGCTGTCAGCGCACTTCGATTCGTTCGACGGCGGCAGTGGCGCGACGGATAACGGCACCGGTTCGCTCACGATGCTCGAAGCGTTCCGCCTGCTCACGCAGGTGTATCCCAAGCCCAAGCGCACGATCATCGTGGGCCATTGGACGGCCGAAGAGCACGGGCTGGTTGGGTCGCGAGCGTATACCGAAGACCATCCGGAAGTGGTGCAGGGGCTGCAGGCGCTCTTCAATCAAGATGGGGGCACGGGGCGCATTCTGAGCGTGGGCGCCGGCGGGCTTCCCAATGGCGGTGAGCATCTCACGCAGTGGATGTCCCGCTTGCCCAAGGAGTTCACCAGCGTCGTGACTGCGCGCATTCCTGGCTCGCCCTCGGGTGGTGGCAGTGATGATGCGAGCTTCGCCTGCTACGGCGCACCTGCGTTCGGCATGGGCGGCACGAGCTGGGAGTATGGCAACTACACGTGGCACACCAATCGCGACACGTTCGACAAGGTCGTGTGGGATGATGTGAAGCACAACGCGACGCTCACAGCCATGCTGGCCTATCTCGCGAGCGAGGATCCGACGAAGATCACGCGGGAACGCGCGACGGCGGAGCAGATCGCGCCGGGCCGTGGGAATGCCGGAGCCTTCGCGTGGCCTACCTGTCAGAAGGCGCCACGGAAGACGGCGCCGCGGCTACGTTGATGACGACGAACTCGCGTACCAAAAACGTCGCCGTACTGGTGACGATCGCACTCCTCGCGGCGTGTGGCTCCAGCGCCAGCACGGAGCCTGCAGCGACAGGGCAAGTTGGTGGACGCACCATCGTATACGGACGTGTGACCGGTACCGATGGGGCGGGTCTCGGCAATGTCCGCGTACTCGTGCGGCATCACACCGCGGTGTGCACCGCGCGTCCGAACGAAAGCGAAAGTGTGCTGACCGGCATCGATGGACGTTATCGGGCAGTGCTGACGGCGCTCACCCAGATCGGGTGCGTGTCGGTCAAAGCCCAGCCTATTACAGCCGGCGGGTTGCTGGCGGACAGCAGCAGTGCCGTCCGCGCCTCATTCAAGCAGAGCGATCCGCTGGATAGTCTCGCCGTCAATTTCACCTTGCGCGGCGGCATCCAGTAAACGCGACGCGGTCAGCGCCCCATGGTGCTGACCGCTTTTTCCGTCCCGTCGGCGATCCACAGCTCGACAGCGGTGGTCATGCGGTCGTACAGCGCTTCGACGAGTTCGCGTTCGTCGCGCGGCATGGTGTGCAGCACGAAGTCCGCGAGGTCGCCGATCTGGCGGCGTTCGTCGATGGGTTTGATGCCAATGCGCAGACGCGGATACGTGGGCGACTTGACGTGCGCTTCCACGCTCTTGAGGCCATTGTGGCCGCCGGGGCTGCCGGCGGCGCGCAGGCGGTATTCGCCCACAGGGACCGCGACTTCGTCGACGAGCACCAGCAGGTCCTGCGCGGCGCTCCATCCTTCGCGCTTGAGATAGCTGCGCAGCACTTCGCCGCTTTTGTTCATGTACGTCTGCGGCTTGACGAGCTTCACTTTCTTGCCACCCACCAGACCGGTGGTGCTCACGGCATCGCCGTCCTTGCGGAACGGTTCGAAATGCCAGCGCTGCGCGAGATGATCGAGCAGCCACCACCCGACGTTGTGGCGCGTGGCGTCGTATTCGCGACCGGGGTTGCCGAGTCCGACAATGACTTTCATACGAAGTGGTAAACGAGCGGGGCGCGGAATGCGCCAGCGTGGAGTGACCATGCTGAGCGAACGCCGCGCCCCGTTTGTTGTACCCGGACGATCTTACTTGTCGTCGGGCTTGGCCTTGCGGATGAGCTCCGGCTCGGCAGCGCCATCGGCCGGCGCGTCGGCGGCCTGCTTGGACTGCTGCACGATGCACACCGTGCTCGTCGCGTCGTCGACGATCTTGATGCCCGCGGGCACGGTCAGATCGGAGACGTGCAGCGACTTGCCCACCTTGAGCGACGTGATGTCCACGTCGATGTGGTTCGGGATGTTGCTCGGGTCGACCTGGATCTGCAGTTCGTGCATGATCTGGTCGAGGATGCCGCCGTCGAGACGGACGCCTTCCGGCGTGCCGATGTAGACGATCGGGCACTTCACCGTGACCGTTTCACCGGCGACGAGTTCCTGGAAGTCGATATGCAGGATCGTGCGCTTGAACGGGTGGCGCTGGATTTCGCGGATGAGCGTGCGCACCGTCGTGCCGTCGACCGTCAGTTCGATGGCCGTGCTGCTGACGGGGATGCTGCGCACCAGCTTTTCCGTGTCGCGCGCGTTGAGCACGAGCGACTGCGGCTCACGATTGTGGCCATAGATGACGGCGGGGATGTCGCCGGCCTGGCGGATCTTGCGCGCGGCGCCCTTGCCGGTTTCGGCGCGGACATTTGCAGTAAGCGTGGCGGTAGCCATGGAAAACCTCAGAGAAAAAGTGGTTCGGGAGTAACCGGAAGTGGTCGTCCCGGCCGGTCGTGCGGTACTACGTCCTGCTTATTCGAACAACACGGACACGGACTGATCCGCGTGCGTGAAGCGAATGGCCTTGGCGAGCAGGTCGCCAACCGAGAGCGTGCGCAACGACTCGAAGCGACGCTCGGGCGGGAGATTGATGGAGTCGGTGACGACGACTTCCTTGATCGGCGCGTTCGAAAGCCGTTCGACGGCGGGGCCGCTGAAGAGGGCGTGCGTCGCGCAGACATAGATGTCGTTGGCCCCGAGATTCTTGAGCGCGCGGGCCGCTTCGGTCACGGTGCCCGCGGTATCGATCATGTCGTCGGGAATGAGACAGTCACGTCCTTCGACTTCACCGACGACGTTCATCACCTCGGCCACGTTGGCCTTGGGACGCCGCTTGTCGATGATGGCGAAGGTGGCGTCGAGGCGCTTGGCGAAGCCGCGCGCCATCTTGGCCGAGCCGACGTCGGGAGCCACGACCACGAGGTCCTTGAGCTCCTTCTTGCGGAAGTAGTTCGTGAACACCGGCGCCGCATAGAGGTGGTCGACGGGCACGTCGAAGAACCCCTGCAACTGATGCGCGTGGAAATCGAGACCCAGCACGCGGTCGGCGCCGGCGGTTTCGATGAGGTTAGCCATGAGCTTCGCGCCGATGGCCACACGCGGCTGATCCTTGCGGTCCTGGCGGGCATAGCCCGTGTAGGGGAGCACGCAGGTCACGCGGGCCGCACTCGCGCGGCGGGCGGCGTCGATGAGGAGCAGCAGCTCCAGCATGTTCTCGCCCGGCGGATTCGTGGGCTGCACGACGAAGACGTCGGCGCCGCGGATGTTCTCGTCGATGCGCACGAACACTTCACCGTCGGCGAAACGGGTGCAGGTGACCTTGCACAGTTCCGCGCCCAACGAGCGCGCGACCTCCTCGGCCAACGGCCGATTGGCCGTACCGGCGAGGATCTTGAATCCGCGAGTCGAGGACGTGAGAGGGACGTCCGTGGCGGCGGTCATGGGCATCTGGAGCGAGTTGATAGTCAGCGAAACACGGCCAGCCTCTCAAGATAGCCAGACTTGGCGGGGTTTGGAACCCGACGAACTCGTCCGGACGCTGGGTTCCGGCAAGCGGAATAGCACAAATGTGACCGGACCGTCGCGGAACTGCTGCGGGACCGCGCGCTGATGGTGACACGGGGCGCCGATCCTCCTCGCTCCCCCCGGCGGATGTCTCCGCAGGGGAGTCACCCTGTCCCTCCACTGATCCAATGTTCTCCGATCGCATACGGCGCTTCGCCGTGGTCACCCTGTTGGCAGCGGCCCCCCTCCCGCTCGCCTGCTTCCCTGTGGCTTTGCCCGCTCAGGCGACCGAAGGGTTCGTCGCCGGTTTGGTCAGGACACCTGCTGGAGCCCCGGTGGTCGGGGCAACGGTCATTGCCCGCAATGAGGCGACGGGCACGCAGCAGGCCCGTACGACCGACGCCCGCGGGCGCTATGTCTTTGCGCAGCTGCCCATTGGCGGTCCCTACACGGTCTCGGTTCGCCTGTTGGGCTACCGGCCCGCACGCCGTACCGGCCTGATGCTCAACCTTGGTGACCGCGTGCCCCTCGACATCACGCTCGAGCAGGCGTCGCAGGAGCTCACCGCCGTCGACGTCCGCGCCGATCGGGAGAACAAGCGCGTGGAGCGCGTGGGTGGCAGTGTCGTCGTCACCGAAAAGGAAATCCGCCAGCTCCCCATTCAAGACCGCTCGTTCGCCGATCTCGCCATCATCGCGCCGACGACGAGCCGCGCCGGAACTGGCGGCATCATCACGTCGAGCTCCTCGATTGCCGGCGGTCGCGTGACCAGCACGGACATTCGCGTGGACGGCGTACAGGCAAAGAATACGCTCTGGGGCGCCGGCTTCGGGCGCGGCCCCTACTCGCTCTCGGTCGAAGCCGTTCGCGAGTTCGAAGTGGTGACGAACGTGTATGACGTGACGCAGGGGCGGCAAGGAGCCGGCGCCGTGAACGTCGCGACCCGTTCAGGCACCAATACCACGGCGGGTTCGCTCTTCTTGTACAACCGCAACCAGGCGCTGACCACCAATACCAACTTCCTCGGCCAGCCCATCACCAACTTCGAGAACTGGCAGTTCGGTGGGGCGGTCGGTGGCGCGCTCAAGAAGGACAAGCTCCACTATTTCCTCGCCTACGATCGCCAGCAGGTGGCCGAGCCGTTCAGCACCTTGCAGGTCGACAACGCCGCCGATTGGTCGCGGTTGCAGGTGGCGCCGGACTCGGTCACGCGCTTCCTGAACATTTTGACCAATCAGTATGGCCTGCCCAGCGGCCGCCAGGTCGGGACGTTCGATCGCAGCAACGCGCTCAACACGGTCTTCGCGCGCCTCGATTGGCAGATCAACGATGCGCACCGCGCCACGCTGCGCACGTCGTATTCCGATTGGTTCTACAGCAACTCGATCCCCGATCGCGAACTGTCGGTGCTCGAAAGCCGCGGCAATCAGAAGTCGAACGAGTTGCAGGTCATGGGTTCGGTCAAGTCGTCGCTCGCCTCGACGTGGACCAACGACTTCCGTCTCGCGTATACCAACCGCAATCTCCAGAACGAACCCAACACGCGACTCCCGCGTGCGTGGGTGAACGTCTCGTCGGCGCTCCCCAATGGCGGGACGGGGACGAATCAGATTCTGCAGTTCGGTGGGCAGCGCACGAGCCCGGAATTGCAGACGGAAGAGTCGTATCAGCTGGTGAACGTGCTGCGTTGGGACGGTGATCGCGCGGCCTTTACCGCCGGTACCGACCACTCGCTCAACAATCTATCGATGTTCGTGTCCATCGAAACCGACGGGTTGTTCCAGTTCCCCAACCTCGCCGCGCTCGAAGCTCGACGCCCGTCGAGCTACGCGCGACTGGTGCCGTTGCAGAACCTCGAGCCGCGCATGCGGCAGTGGGTGTACGACGGTGGCGCCTACGTACAGGGTGAGTACCGCGCCACGCCGACGCTCAACCTCACCGCCGGTCTTCGCGCCGACATGTCGGCGTTCCTGACGGCGGCGAATCGCAATGTGCTGGTGGAGCAGGCGTTCAACCGTCGCACCGACGTCAAGCCGAGCGACCTGGCAATTCAGCCGCGCGCTCAGCTCACGTGGACGCCTGGCAAGCCCGGCTCGAACCTGCTGCGTATCGGTAGCGGCATGTTCACCGCGCAGCCGCATTACATGGTGCAGATCAACCACCTGCTCAACGACGGCTCGCAGCTCGCCGACGTGCTGCTTACCGGCGCGGCGGTCCCCACGCCCGACTTCGCGTCGTATCGCCAGTCGTTCGCGAACGTCCCGGGTATTCCGGCGGGCAGCTTCCAGCGTCCGGCGTACATCAACATGTTCGACGACAATTTCCGCGTGCCGCGTACGTGGAAGTCTGACGTGGCCTATCAGCGTCGCTTGTTCGACGGCAACCTCACGCTCGGTGCCGCCGCGCAGTATGCACACACGAGCGATCTGTATCGCTACTACGACCTGAACCTGCGCAGCGCGCCCGACTTCACGCTCGCGAACGAAGGCAATCGCGGTGTGTTCGTGCCGACGTCGGCCATCACCGCCGCGGGCGGCCGCAGTCCGGTGCAGGCGCGTCCGTTCACGCAGTTCCAGCGCGTGCTCGAACTGCGCAGCGATGCGGCGCAGCATCAGAAGGCGTTCGTCATTGACGGCGCCCTGCGCCTTCCGCGCGGCGGCTCGCTCAACGGCTCGTTCACGTGGAACGAAACGCGCGACAACAGCTCGTTCAATTGCTGTATTGCCATTTCATCGGTGTTCACGCCCGTGCCGAGCGATCCGCGCGTGGCCACCTGGGGCGCGAGCGCGAACGACTTCCGTCACAAGGTGGTGCTGTACGGCGCGACCCCCGAGATCGGGGGCTTCCAGTTCAGCGCGCGCGTCATCGGGCAGTCCGGTGCGCCGTGGTCACCCACGGTGGCGCAGGACATCAACGGCGACGACGTCGGTGCCGGCAGCTCGTTCGGCAACCAGAACGACTTGGCGTTCATCTTCAATCCCACCACGCCGGGGTTGCGTCAGGGCTTTGCCGACTCGCTGCGTCTGGTGATGGATAACCCGGCCAACATTGGCGGCGAGTATCTCCGCGAGAACGTGGGGCGCATTGCCGATCGCAACAGCATTCGTAATCCGTTCGTGACGCAGGTGGACGTGCGGATCACGCAGAAGCTGCCGCCGGTGCGTGGTCAGCGCGCCACGCTCACGTTGGACGTCTTCAATGCGGCGTCGCTCATCAATCACAATTGGGGCGGCATTCGCGCCGTGCCGGGCGCCAATCAGACGCTGCTCAACGTGATCAGCTTCGATCAGGCGGCGCGGGAATACCGCTACCGGGTGAACCCGAACTTCGGGCGCACCGTGAAGCAGGGGAACCGGTACCAGATGCAGCTCGGCGTTCGCTACGAGTTCTGACCGCCCCCTCCCACCGGCCAGCAGTGTTTTGTAGCTTGCACCAAGCGTAAGCTGCTGGCCTATCGTATAACGGCTATTACCCCGGCCTTTGGAGCCGGAGATCTTGGTTCGATTCCAAGTGGGCCTATCAGCCCGCCGGCACTCGCCGGCGGGCTGTGTGCTATCAGGGCCGGACCGGCGACGGCCAGAGCCACGCCGCCCCACGCACGCCGCTCGAGTCGCCGTGCATGTTCACCACGACCCGTGTGCTCACCCGATCGGAGAAGACCCACGGGGCGACCGCATGTTCGATGGCGGCCGCAAGGCCCGGTGTATTCGAGACGCCGCCGCCAAGGACGATGACGTCGGGGTCGAGCACGTTGATGATGGTTGCGAGACTGCGCGCGGCCCGATGAATGAGCCGCTCCCGTGTGGGAACGGCCGAGGCGTCGCCCTCGTCGGCGGCGGCCATGATCTGCGGCGTGGTTCGGGTTTGGCCCGTGTGCCGCAGATGATCGGCCGCGACCCCAGGGCCGGAGATCCACGTCTCGATGCAGCCGCGTTGCCCGCAATAGCACGACGGTCCATCAAGTTCATCGGGCGACGGCCACGGCAGCGGGTTATGCCCCCATTCGCCGCCAATGAGATTGCGCCCCTTGAGCACGTGGCCGTTGATGACGATCCCGCCGCCAACGCCGGTCCCCATGATCACGCCGAACACGACCGGCGCACCAGCCGCGGCGCCGTCGCTCGCTTCGGAGAGCGCAAAGCAGTTGGCGTCATTTTCGATGCGTACCGGACGCTCGAGCGCCGCCTCGAGGTCGTGCCCCAGCGGCTGCCCGATGAGCCAGGTGGAATTGGCGTTCTTCACCAGCCCCGTATCGGGCACGACCGTGCCGGGAATGCCGAGTCCGACGGTGCCATGTTGACCGAGCGTGGTCTCGATGGTCTGGACGAGCGATACGATGGCGCGCACGGTGGCCGCATACTCGCGCGGCGTGTCGACACGCTGTCGCGCAAGTACGCGGCCATCGGCGTGCAGCGCGACGGCTTCGATTTTGGTTCCACCCAAGTCGATGCCGATGCGCATGGTCACGGCCGGCGCCACACCGCGTCGGCGCTGGCGTTGCCCACCTTGTCGAGGGCGTTGAGCACCACGCCGTCCACATTGGCGGCGGGGATGTCGGCGGCACGCTGCACCGAAGCAATCACGCGCTGTCTCCATTCGCCGTTGACACGCCACCGCAGCAAAAATGAGCGCGTGTCGCCGTCGCCGGGATTCATGCTCACCGAAAGCGTGCTCCCCGACGTCGCGACCGCGAGCGTCGGCACGGCGGGCGCCGTTGCGTCGAGCCACGGCGTCGCGGGCGGAATGGCGCCCGTCGCGAAAAGGCCGCCGCCGAGCGTGGTGGCAAAGCCGCCGCGATTGGTACGCACGCTCGTGCCGTTGTACAGAATGCTCCCCGTCGCGCGCCCCACCGTGGTGGACGCGTTGCGAATGAGGGAGATCTGTGCGGGGATTTCACCTGGCGCGAACGGCCCCGGATCGGCGTTGATGCGATAGCTCGCCAGCCCGGGCCACAGATGGCGGCGCTGCGTGTTTTGCTGTCCCCACCACTCGAGCAGGGAGGGGAAGCTCTGCCCGCTGCTGGCAATGCTCCAGTAGAGTTGCGGCGCGAAATAATCCACCCAGCCTCGCTGCAGCCAGAGGCGTGAGTCGGCGTAAATGCTGGCGAAGGCATCGAGCCCCACGATGCCTGCGGGGCTGCCAGGACGCCAAATGCCGAAGGGGCTCACCCCCACGCGCACCTGCGGCGCGACGACATGCACCTCGTTGTACATGCGCTCGACGAAGCGATTCACGTTGTCACGACGCCAGTCGCCAAGCGACAGCGCCCCACCGCTGCTGCGATAGCGCGCGTAGGTCGCGCTGTCTGGGAAATTCGTGCAGGTGTCGGGATACGGATAGAAAAAGTCGTCGATGTGGACGGCGTCGATATCATACCGCGTCGCCACATCGCGCATGACGGCAATGGCGTGATCCTGCACCGCCTGTTCGCCCGGATCAAACCAGAGCTGTCCGCATTTGCGCACGAGATCGGGACGGCGCACCGAAAAGTGCTGCGGCGACATCGTGAGCGTGTCGCGCAGATTGCCGGCGCGGAACGGGTTGAACCACGCGTGCAGTTCGAGCCCGCGGAGCCGCGTCTGCTGCACCGCGAACGCCAACGGGTCGTAGCCGGGGTTGTTGCCCTGTACCCCGTCGAAGATGCGCGACCAGGGTTCGAGCGACGACGGGTAGATGGCATCGCCGGCCGCGCGTACCTGCAGGATGACGGCGTTGAGTCCCGTCTGCTGCGCCGCATCCAGCAGCACCCCAAGCTCGGCCTGTTGCTGCGCCGGCGTGAGCCCGGTGCGCGAGGGCCAGTCGATGTTGGCCACCGTGGCGATCCACATGCCGCGGAACTCGCGGGTGATCGCGGGCACCGTAAACGCGACCGGTGGTGGCGGTGGCGGTGGTGGAGTGACCGTTCCACCGCCAGGCGTCGTGGGCGAGTCGCCGCCGCACGCCGCGACGAACATGGTGAGCAATAGCAGCGCGCGACGCGCGACCACATTTCGAGATACGGTCATGATACGCTTATTCCGCCATATGGCCGAGAGTCGAGCTTTCTTTCATGGTGATGTACACGACCAAGCTGGCCACGATACACGCGGTAACGTAGTAGTAGAACCACGGCTCGTGTCCGATCTTCTTGAAGTAGAGCGCGATGTACTCGGCGGTGCCACCAAAGACCGCCACGGTCACCGCGTACGGAAAGCCAACGCCGAGTGCGCGAATGCTCGTGGGAAAGAGCTCCGCCTTCACCACCGCGTTGATGGCGGTATAGCCGCTCACTGCCGTGAGCGCCGCAAGCAGCAGCCAGATAGCCCCGCTTACCGAGTGCGTCGTTTCGAGTGCACGGAACAGCGGAATGGTGCCCAGCGAGCCCAGGACGCCGAACGCCGTCAGCACCGGACGCCGGCCAATACGGTCGGAGAGTGCTCCCACCAACGGCTGCAGGCAGAGGTACACGAGCAGCGTGACTGCGTTGATGAACGTCGCCTGTTGTGCCGTGAAGCCCACGGTGTTTACGAGAAACTTCTGCGCGTAGGTCGTGAAGGTGTAGAACGCGACCGTCCCGCCTGCAGTGAGTCCCACCACCGTGAGGACGGCACGCGGATGCTGCATGAGGCCACGAATGGTGGCGGCCGCGCTTTGCGCCGGACGGGCCGCGCGATCTTTCTCGAATGCGGTCGTCTCTTCCATGCTGCGCCGCAACCAGATGGCCACCACCGCACACAGCGCACCAATCACGAACGGAATGCGCCACCCCCACGCCTCGAGCTCGGCTTTGCTCAACTGCGACTGCAGCACCAGCAACACCGCGAGGGCAATGAGCTGCCCGCCAATGAGGGTGACGTACTGAAAGCTCGACCAGAAGCCGCGATGCTGTTGTCCCGCCATTTCACTCAGATACGTGGCACTGGCGCCGTACTCGCCACCGACGCTCAGCCCCTGCAGCAGGCGCGCCAACAAGAGGAGCGTGGGCGCCGCCACGCCGATCGTCGCGTAGCTGGGCGTGATGGCAATGAGCAGCGAGCCGCCGCACATGAGGATCACGCTGAACGTGAGCGCCGCGCGCCGTCCGTGCCGGTCGGCGTAGCGCCCCATGACCCAGCCGCCAATGGGGCGCATGAAGAAGCCCACCGCGAACACCGCGGCGGTGCTCAGCAGTTGCGCTGTCTGGTCGGCGGGGGGGAAGAAGCTCTTGGCGAAGTAGAGCGAGAAGGCCGAATAGGCATACCAGTCGTACCACTCGACGAGGTTGCCAATGGAGCCACCAATGATGGACCGGAGTCGCGAGGCTGAAGAAGTCGCCATTTAGCG
>CANGXD010000110.1 GCA_947457545.1 Gemmatimonadaceae bacterium | reverse complement strand
GCCCCCGGGGCGGCGAGGTACATCGCGACGGCCTCGCGCACGAGCGACGCCGTGCTCACGCCGGTGCGCTGGGCCGCCCGCTGCAGCTGGAGCATCATCTGGTCGTCGAAGAACACGGTGGTACGCTTCATGCCATATATATGCCGCATATATATGGCGGTGTCAAACGTCCGAGTGGGAACCCGTTCGCCCGCCACCGCCTTCTCGCTGCATGCATACCGCGGTGCGCACGTTTTTCCTGCTCCTCCCCTCCCTGCTGCTGGCGGTTGGCGCACTCCCCGCCCCTCATCGTCCCGCCACGGAGCCCCTGCCTATGTCAGCGCCGGTCACCCTCTTCACCTTCGACCGCGCCGACGAGGCCGAGTGGAGCGTGGTCAACGACGGCGTCATGGGCGGCCGCTCGGCGGGCTTCGTGGCCGTCGAGCAGGGCGCTCTGCGCTTCACGGGCACGCTGGTCACGCAGGGGGGCGGCTTTACCTCGGTGCGGGCGCGGCGCGCGGTGGACCTCACCGGTCAGCTGGGGATCGAGCTCCGCGTACGCGGCAGTGGGCGCCAGTTCGAGGTGGAGCTCGACGATGGCGAGCGCGCGTACGGGCGCACCGTCTCACGGCGGGCGCCGTTTGCGACGTCGGCCGAGTGGACGCTGGTGCGCGTGCCATTCAGTGCGCTCCGCAGCACGATTTTCGGCCGGGCGGTGAATGCGCCGCCGATTAACGTCGCGCGCGTCCGCGGCCTCGGGTTGTACATGGTCGATGGAAAAGACGGGCCCTTTCACCTCGATGTGGACTACGTGCGGTCGTACGGGGCGGGTACCGAGTAACAGCGTCGCTCCATCGTGTGCCGTGGCGTGCCATGTGACCGGCAATGACGGACTCCGTGTAAAGGGGTCAGAGTCGTTTTGCAGGTCTGGGGGGGCGAGCGTAAAGGGGTCAGAGTCGTTGAACGACTCTGACCCCTTTTCCCGATGATGTGGCGCAGTCGGTGGGACGCGAGCGATTTTTGCGCGAAATCCAGCTCGCCGTCCGCACTTTGCGGGCTCACCACATCGCCCCGCACCCCTGCTGACGGAACGTGTCGGAGATGTTGAGGATCTTCCACCCGGTCGACCTGCGGTTGAGTTGAAAGGCATCGTAGCCGCAATGACTGATCTTGCCGCCAATACGGAGCTGGTACTCCGCCCACACCGTGGCCAGGTCTCCATCCAACTGCATTCGGATGTTGCGGATCGGCTCGTCGAGGGTGGGATTGGCGGGCGCTGTGGCGGTGGCTACGAACTGCTCGCCCGTCAACACCATGACGCGGGTGCCGCCGCCCGGTGCCGGCCGCAGCAGCGTCATGCGGGTGTGCTCGTGAAAGACGGCTCGGAGTCCGTCGGCGTTCTTGGTGCGCATCGCGCCCACCATGGCCTCGAGCGTCTGCATGACCGCGACGCTATCCGCGGTGACCGAGGGTGCGCCCGTTTGCGCGCGGCTCAGGGACGGCGAGAGGGCGCTGACCGCCATGGCCAGCATCGCGGCGGGCAGGGAGGCATATCGACGGAGCATTGGGCACTCGAGTGAGGGGAGCGGCGCGGGTACGACGCGCGTGTACGACGCGGGGGCGTGCGGGAATGTCGACAATTCTAGGTGCGCGTCGCGCCACGGGCGACCATACTCGCGTAAAGGGGTCAGAGTCGTTTTGCAGACGAAACCGCATTGGCGAGTGCCCGTAGGGGCACGCTGACCCCTCTCGCCCACCAGTCGCACACGGAGACGAGCGATGCTTCGATGGCTTGGCGCGTACTTCCTCGCTGGCGTGGTATTGTTGGTTGGCGGCAACGCCTTTCGCCAAGTGCCGAACGAGTTCCGGCATACAGAACCGGGATCGCTGCTGTTCGGGGTGTTGCAGGTGCTGATCGGGACGTCGATGGTGGCCGCTGCGTGGGGGCTGGTCCGGCGTGCGCGCTGGACATCGCGCGCCATCGGCATTGGCGGGGTCGCGGCGGTGGCACTGTTGCTGGCGCAGCCGAAGTTCGAGCCCATGCCGTGGGACGCGGCGCGCAGCATCTGGCTTGGCGCCGCCGTGGTGGCGGTCGCTGCGGGTGGCATGAGTTGGTGCGCTCGCCGTTTGGCGAGCCCCAGTGCCGCCGCTCCCGCGTCTGGCGCGTCGGCCTCCGACGCCGGGTAGGTCGATGACGGAATAGGGCGATCGGCCCGTGCGGGTGTGCCCTCGGGCGCGACGCGGTGACGATGCGTGATCGTTCCCCCAATGCCATCACGCCAGCGCTACATTCCCGCTCAATGACCTCTCCACTTGACCGTCTCACCGGCGCCCTCGCCGACCGCTATCGCGTCACGCGCGAACTCGGCGCCGGCGGCATGGCCACCGTGTATCTCGCGCACGACGTCAAGCATGAGCGCGATGTCGCGATCAAGGTGCTGCACCCCGACCTTGGTGCGGCGCTTGGCGGCGAACGGTTTCTCACCGAGATCCGCACCACCGCGCGGTTGCAGCACCCGCACATTCTCCCGCTGCTCGACAGCGGCGAGGCGGACGGCCTGCTGTACTACGTGATGCCGCTCGTCACGGGCGAAACGTTGCGTGCACGCCTCGAACGCGAACGTCAGCTGCCCATCGCTGATGCCGTACGTATTGCACGCGAAGTGGCGAGCGCGCTCGACTACGCGCACCGCCAGAACGTCATCCACCGCGATATCAAGCCCGAGAACATTCTCCTGCATGATGGGTCGGCGCTCGTCGCCGACTTTGGCATTGCGCTGGCGGTGCAGAGCGCGGGTGGCCAACGCATGACACAAACGGGGCTCTCGCTCGGCACGCCAAGCTACATGAGTCCCGAACAGGCGATGGGTGAGCGCACCATCGACGCGCGCAGTGACATCTATGCGCTGGGCGCGGTGACGTATGAAATGATGGTGGGTGAAGCGCCGTTTACCGGCGCGACGGTGCAGGCCGTCGTCGCGAAAGTGCTGAGCGCGGAGCCCGAGCGGTTGACGATGGTACGCAAAACCATCCCGCCGCACGTCGAGCACGCGGTACTCATGGCACTCGCCAAGCTGCCCGCCGATCGGTTTGCCAGCGCGGCCGAGTTCGCGACGGCGCTGGCGACGAACAGTGGCGCCACCTACGCCGCGACCAGCGTCACCGCCGGTGCCGGAGCGCCGTCGTCTCGTGCGCAGCGCCTCCTCACTGCCGCTCTCGTCGTCACCACCGCCACGGCGGCCGTCGCGCTGTGGGGTTGGCTCACGCCCGCGTCGTCATCCGACCGCGTGACGCGTGACCGCATCATCCTCAGCGACAGTCTCGCGACGAGTACCAATAGCACGATCGGGCGTACCATGGATATTGCGCCCGATGGCTCGGCCATCGTGTTCACGCACGGACAGGGTGAAGCGACGCAGCTCTTTCTCAAGCGGCGCGATGAAGTCACGTCGACCGTCATCCCGGGCACCAGCGGGCAGCCAACGGCTCCGACGTTCTCCCCCGACGGACAGTGGCTGGCCTATGTCGGTGGACGGGACCGGAAGCTGTATACCATCCCGCGCGCGGGCGGGGCACCGACCGCGCTGGCCGATTCGCTCAGAGCATCGAACACCAGCGTAGCATGGCTTGAGACCGACACCGTGCTGTATGTCCACTTGGACAACGGGCTCCGCGCCGTGTCGAGAAATGGCGGTCCCTCGCGGGTTATCCTGGCTGCGGACACCGGCGGTCGCCTCGTGCGTAACGTGTCGGCACTCCCGGGCGGGCGCTCGGCGCTCTTCATGCTCTGCGAAGCGGGGTGCAATGGCTCGGCGTTACTCGCGGTCGATCTGCGGACGAGCAAAACCACACGACTTGCCGAAGACGCGCTCGATGCCTGGTGGCTCCCGGGTGGCGTGGTGGCCTACGCCGCACGCGACGGACAGGTGTATGCCGCGCCGTTCGACGTAAAGACCTTGTCGTTCACGCGGACGCCGGTGGCCGTACTCACCGGTGTGCGCGGTACGCCGGGGAACGCCGACATGGTGGTGTCGGCGTCGGGAACGGCGCTGTATGTGCCGGGGAACGGGATGCTCTCCGGGGTGAGCGACGCGATACCCGTGTGGGTCAGTCGATCCGGTGTGGCTACTCCAGTGGACACCGGCTGGCGCGTGGGAACCACCTTCGAGAACGGCCGAACGCTCGCGTTGTCACCCGATGGACGGAGGCTGGCGGTCATGGTGCTACGCAGCGGTGTCGTCGCGTCGGATATCTGGGTCAAACAACTGGACCGCGCGCCGTTCACCAACACCCGGATCACCTTCGGCGGCGGCAACGCCAATCCGGTGTGGTCGCCCGATGGGCGTTCGCTGCTGTTCACGAGCGGGAGCAGCGTGCGCCGCGGCTTCGTGCTTCGCAAACCGTCCGATGGCACGGGGGTGATGGACACTGTTCTGCGCTCCGCCCGTGGCATCAACGAGGTGGTGCTCACCCCCGAGAGCACCACGGTTCTCGTCCGCTTCACCTCACCGGGTTCGAGGGACATCGCCCAAGCGCAAATCGGCCGCGACACGGTCGTGCCGCTCGTGGCGTCGCCCGCCTATCAGGAGATTGGGCCGGCCTTGTCGCCCGATGGGAAGTGGCTTGCGTATGCGTCGAACGAATCCGGGCGATACGAGGTGTATGTCCGACCGTACCCCAACGTGAACGCTGGGCGGTGGCAGCTGTCACAGGCGGGCGGGTTGACGCCGGTCTGGTCACGCAACGGTCGCGAATTGTTCTACCTCGACGGTGCCGGGATGCTCGTGAGCGCGGCGGTGCTGCCTGGTGCAACGTTCAAGCTCGGCACGCAGACGCCGTTGTTCAATACCAACGGCTATGCGTCGAATGTGGTCTCGCTGTTCTACGACGTGTCGCCCGATGCGCAGCGCTTCCTGCTCCTGCGCCCGCCGGTCACGGTGGCGACCGGTAGCAAAGTGGAGCTCGTGCAAATCACCAACTGGGCCGCCGAGGTGCGGGCGAAGCTGGCGGGGGCGGTGCGGTGACCGATGATTACGGTAGATTCCATGTATGACCACCGCCCGCCGTCACATGACTGTTCGTCTCGTTCCGCTCCGGAGTCCTGAGGCAGGGGACAGTCGGGTGGAGGGCACCCCGTCTGAGCGTGTGGCACTGGTTGGTGTGTTGAGCGCCGAACTCTGGGCGCGCACCCAACAATCGCCCCCCGTCTATGAGCGCAGCGCGATCCCGATCTGCGTCGTATCGCGTCAGGCACCATAGGGGTAGCGGATATGGTCGAGGACTTCCGCGATCTGCTCGCCGAGTTTGGACGCGCCGAGGTGCGCTTTTTGGTGGTGGGGGCGCATGCGCTTGCGGCCCACGGCGTGCCGCGAGCGACGGTCGACCTTGACCTGTGGATTGACCCTTCTCCGGAGAATGCCGCGCGTGTCTGGTCGGCACTGGCCGCCTTCGGTGCGCCGCTTGATTCCCTCGCGATCACGCCAGCCGATCTCACGCGTCCAGACACAGTGGCGCAGTTCGGCCTCCCTCCGTGGCGCATTGATATCCTCACGGGAATCAGCGGCGTGACATTCGATGAGGCGTGGCCTGATCGGATCGAGGCCTACTTCGATGACGTGCTCGTGCCGTTCATCGGCCAAGCCGCGTTCATCCGCAACAAGCGGGCAAGCGGCCGCCTCAAGGATCTCGCCGACATCGAGGCGCTCGGCGGTGAGTGACACTACCCCGGTCATGTCGCGCTTGGCCACCGCCCTCGCCGACCGCTATCGCCTCGAGCGCGAGCTCGGCGCCGGCGGCATGGCCACCGTGTACCTCGCGCACGATCTCAAGCACGATCGCGACGTCGCGATCAAGGTGCTGCACCCCGACCTTGGTGCGGCACTCGGCGGCGAGCGGTTCTTAAGCGAGATTCGCACGACGGCGCGGTTACAGCATCCGCACATTCTGCCGCTGCTCGACAGCGGCGAGGCGAATGGGCTGCTGTACTACGTGATGCCGCTTGTGACCGGCGAAACGCTACGCGCGCGCCTCGAGCGTGAACGGCAGCTCCCCATCGCCGACGCGGTGCGCATTGCGCGCGAAGTGGCGAGTGCGCTCGACTACGCGCACCGGCAGAACGTCATTCATCGCGACATCAAGCCGGAGAACATTCTCCTGCACGATGGCAGCGCACTGGTCGCCGATTTCGGCATCGCGCTCGCCGTGCAGTCAGCGGGTGGCCAGCGCATGACGCAAACCGGCCTGAGCCTCGGCACGCCGCAGTACATGAGTCCCGAGCAGGCGATGGGCGAACGCACCATCGACGCGCGCAGTGACATCTATGCACTCGGTGCGGTGACGTACGAAATGCTCGCCGGTGATGCGCCATTTCTGGGCAGCAACGTGCAGGCGATCGTGGCCAAGGTGTTGAGTGAAAAGCCGACGCCGTTGCACACGCTGCGCGATACGGTGCCGGAGCACATCGAGGTCGCGGTGCTCACAGCACTCGCCAAGCTCCCCGCCGATCGCTTTGCCAGTGCGGCGGAGTTTGCGACCGCATTGGTCGCAAGCACATCGACTACCACGGTCTCCGGTGCGCGTCGCGCGACGCCGCCGTCACGCGCCGCACGTGTCGCGCGCATTGCGCCGTGGGCGCTGACGGTGGCCCTCGCCGCCGCCCTCGCGGTCGTCTATGCCCGTCAATCGGGCACCGGCGCGTCGAACAACGCACCCAGTCGTCAGCAGGTCACGCTCTGGCAGTACCAGATGCCCTCGCCACTCGATGCCGGTGCGACGCGCCTTGGCAACGAGGCCGCCATCGCCCCCGACGGCTCGGCCATCGTGTTCACCGACTCGACGCCCGCCGGTCGCATCCTCATGCGGAAGGCGCGCGATGCCACGGACGCCTCGCCGATTCCGGGGACCGAGGGAGGCATCGCGCCGTTCTACTCGCCCGATGGCAAGTAGATTGCGTTCCTGACGCTGAAGGGACAACTCCGGAAAGTCCCCGCCGCCGGTGGTGGAGCGGTCACGATCGTGGAGTCGAACACGGCCAGTGCGTTTGGTGGAAGCGCGTGGCTGGCCGACGGGACCATCGTGTACAACATGGGGCGCGACCTCAAGCGCATCTCGGCCGATGGCGCAACGATGCCTTCGCTCAACATCGCCGCATCGGGTACGAGTGCGGGGGGCCAGAACGACGTGGTGTCCATCGACGCGCTCCCCGACGCGCGGGGATTTCTATTTACCGTCTGCCGGAGCGCGTGCGCGGTTGGCTCGGATACGTGGGTGTACGACGCGAAGGCCGACAGTGCGCATCTCTTGTTGCCGCGGGCGCTCGGGGCGTGGTATTCGCCAACTGGGCACGTGCTATACACGAACCGTGAGAACGGTCTCTACGCGGTGCCCTTCGATGTCGCCACGCTCACGGTCACCGGCGGCGCCTTTGCGGTCATCGATGGCGTCCTCCCCACCAAGTTCGCGCTCTCGCCGTCCGGCGCCGCACTCTATTCCATCGATCGCACCACGGCCTCCGCGTCAGGGCTGGTATGGGTGTCGCGCGACGGGCGAACGGAACCGGTCGATAGCTCGTGGCGGGTGCGATTCGACTATCCGGCCATCAGTCCCGACGGTCGCTCGATTGCCGTGAGCGTGCGTGACAAGACGACCGACCTGTGGATGTGGCGAAGCAACGGCACCCGCACGAAGGTGCAAAGCGCCGCCCCCACCAATTGGCGTCCGTCGTGGAGCGGCGACGGGCAGTCGTTGGCCTTCGTCAGCGTGCGCGATGTGAACGGGACCGACTCGCTCGCAGCGACTCCCATGATGGCCCGCACCGATGGCACCGGCGCTGCCACACCGCTGGTCGGAGGTCGAGTCAACTACTTCGAGGTGGAACTGTCGCGCGACGGCGAGTGGATGGTGCTGCGGACTGATACGGCGGGGACCGGTGCGGCGCGCCTGTCGCGGCTGTACGCGCGCCGGCGTACCGGAGACACGACCTTGCGCCTGGTGCCCACCGGTGACGTTTCGGCGTTGCAGCCCGCGCTCTCCCCCGATGGCCGATGGTTGGCTTACGGCTCCGGCGCCGTGGTGGGCAGTCGCGAGATCGTCGTGCAGTCGTTCCCCGATGCACAGCAACGCGTGGTGGTGTCCGTCGCCGGGGGCTCCGAGCCCCGCTGGTCGAGCAATGGGCGCGAACTGTTCTATACGCTGGGCGGCCAGATGATGGCGGTGGCGGTGCCGCCCGGGCCCGTCTTCACTCCAGGGCCGCCGCGCGCGCTCTTCTCTGTCGCGGGGTACATCGCCGCGCGCAATCGCGCGCAGTACGATGTGTCGCCGGACGGCCAGCGCTTTCTCATGATCCGCGCCAATTCGGCGTCGCAGGTGGTCTACGTCGAGAACTGGTTCGCCGAGCTGCTGGCGAAGGCGAAGCAGTAAAGCTTTCGACGTTAGTCATTGCCAGAGTCACATGGCCGGAATCATTCGCGGCACCGCGACCATAACGCACGATCTGATCGAACCAGCCAGTGCCACGCACGAGATCGATGACCACGATCCCTCTACGGGGTCAGCGCTCGTCTTTGCTGGGCACCAAGAGGCGAGCCAGTGGCATCGCGAAACCCGGGAGCACGTCTTCTCCGTCAAGCGCCGCCGACGCCTCAACGATCGTTTCGCTTCCGTTGGCGCGATACACACGCCCAACCCGTCGATCGGGGTCGATGACCCACACCAGCGCCGTTCCCGCCGTGAGCCAATCGGCCACCTTGGCCAGCACGTCGCCAGGACGATCACTGGGTGACAGTACCTCGACGGCGAGATCGGGAGCGAGCTCGGCAAAGCCGGTACCGACGGATGGAATACGCTCCCAGGCCACGAACGCCACGTCGGGCGCCCGCACCGTATCCGGCCGTCGTTGCAGCGCGAATCCGGTCTCGGCGGCGAGGACTTCCCCGAGCGGATGAATAGCCGCTCGTGCTACCTGATCGCGCTCCAGAAACGCCGCGATGCGTACCAGAATGCGCGCCGCAATACTGCCATGGTGATAGCCAGCCGGTTCTCGTACCACGAGCACGCCGCGCACCAGTTCGGTACGCATGCCGCGCGCGTCGTAGGCGAGCAGTTGGTCTGCCGTCATCAAATCGGTTGGCCCGTCCATCGAAACTGAAGGTACCGAGTACATAGGGGCAGACCTCTGCACGGATCGCGTCTGAGTCATGCGGCAACGGTACAACACGCCGTCATCGCCACGTCATCTCACTGCACGAAAAAGCTACGCTCGGCGTTCGCGTCGAGTCTAGTCGGAGGAGGTTAGCCCTGCGGCAACGTCGGCATGTGCGTTTCGCCTGTTGTTACACCCAACCGCGCAATGATCTCGCCGGCGGCTGGATAGCGCTGCGTGAGTTCGTGTACGCCCCCCGCCTCGAAACACGCGGGTGTGAAGCCGGGCGCCATGGTACAGCCGTATAGGGCATACTCGCCACCGGGCTGCAGCGCGCCGGCCTGCCAGGTTCCTGCCGGCACGACATACTGTGGCGCCTGACCGGCGAGCGGATCGGTCCCCATGACCACGCTGCTGGTGCGGCCATCATCGTGCAGCAGATACAACACGAACGGATCCCCTGCGTAGGCGTGCCACACTTCGTCGTGCGTGAGCCGATGAAAGCGCGACACACTCCCCAGGCTATCGGCGAAGAGGCCGATCATGGCCGTCCCCACTGGACTGCCGCTGGCGAGCGTCTCCGTGGCTTGCCACGTCTGGCGATACAGCGTGCCTTCAACTGGAAGTCGCTGAAATCGGTACTGACGGAGCAGGGCCATAGTCGCCGCCGGCACCGGCAGCCCGCTGTAGTGCTCGAGTTCCATCACGTTGACGATGGCCGCCGCATCGATGGGGCCGTAGCAATGCGGGTAGAGCTCGCCGGGTTCATCGCTCTTGGGTGTATCCGACGGAAGCGGCGCCGGTGGTTCGTACACGAGTGGCGCTGCGAGCAGCGTGGGGTCGATCACCAGCAACACAACCTCAGGCACGCCGGCAAAGTAGGCGCGGGCGGTGGGGAGCACCTGATGCGCGCGAGACAGGTGGATGAACCCTTCCTGCTCGAGACTGTCGGCGTGGTACTGACCGCTGGCCAGCGCGTGGTGCGCGGCGTCGCGGGTGCACAGGTGAAAGACGGCGAGGTCGCGTGGGGTGGTGGTCATGGTGAGATCGGGCGCTCGGGGCGGGCTGCGAACGGGAACAGCGGAGGATAACACGTCGGGCGGATGGTTCTCGTATGTGGCAACCCCGAACCCATGGGCGGCGATCATCGAAACGTTCAACCCCGCACCCCGTAGGATCTCGTGTTAGCCTTCAGTGTGGGTCCAACACGCCGATTGATCGCCCCTTCGCCTGCGCATGACTGCCCCTCTCATTTCCGCCCGCGACCTGACGCGACGCTACGGCCCGGTAACGGCGCTCGACGCGCTTACGGTGACCATCGAGCCCGGCATTACCGGGCTCGTGGGGGCGAACGGCGCCGGCAAGAGCACGTTCGTCAAGATTCTGCTCGGCATTGTCGATCCGAGCGACGGCGGTGCCGACGTGATGGGGCACGATGTCGTGCGCGACCGCGAACAGATTCGCGCGCTGGTGGGCTACATGCCCGAACACGATTGCCTGCCGCCGGACATGAGCGCCACGGAGTTCGTGAGCTTCATGGCGCGCTGCAGCGGGCTGCCCGTGACTGCCGCACGCGAGCGCACCGCCGAAGTGCTGCGGCATGTGGGGCTCTTCGAGGAGCGCTACCGCCCCATGGGTGGCTACAGCACGGGTATGGCGCAGCGCGTCAAGCTCGCGCAGGCGCTCGTGCACGATCCGCGCATTCTCATTCTCGACGAACCCACCAACGGGCTCGACCCAGAGGGGCGCGACGAGATGCTCGCTCTGGTGTCGCGTACGGGCAAGGAGTTCGGGATTTCGGTGCTGGTGTCGTCGCACCTGTTGGGTGAGCTCGAGCGCATCTGCGATCGCATTGTGCTCATCGAACAGGGACGACTCCTGCGCTCGGCGCAGGTCGGCGCCCTCACCACGCAAATGTCGACGCTGGTGGTGGAGCTCGATGGCGACGCCGCCGCGGTTGCCGCGTTCGTCGCACGAGTTGCCGCGGCAGGCCTCATCGTCGACCAGGAGCGGCAGCGTGTGCTCGTGGAGATTCCGGAACAGGCCGATGCCGATGCGCTGCAGCATGTGCATGATGTCGTGCGAGATGCCGCCATGGCGAGTGACGTCGGACTATTGCGGCTCGAGCGTCGCCGCGGACATCTGCAGGATCTGTTTGCGGGGGCGGCCGCATGAGTGACAACACGGTGTCACGCGCTGGCGAGAACAATGCCTCCACCATTCACGACCTCGGCTATCGTCGTTACGATGGCGCACGCGAAGGGTCGCGCGGTGCGTTTCGTGCGCTGTACTGGCAGGGCTTCCGCGCGATGTTTGGGGTGGGTCGTCCGTGGAAGACCAAGGCGGTGCCGGTGTTCGTCAGTGTGGTGACCATGCTCCCCGCGCTGGCGTCGGTCGCTGCGAGTGGCGCGACGCAAGGACAACTGCCCATCACGTACGCCAACGTCATCGGCGCGCAGTCGCTGCTCTTTCTGCTCTTCAGTGCGGCGCAGGCACCCGAGATGCTCTGTCGCGATCAGCAGCATCGTGTACTGCCGTTGCTGTTTACGCGCGATATCACACGCACGCACTACGCGCTGGCACGGTTGCTCGCGCTGTTCACTGCCATGTTCTTCGTGGCGGCGGCGCCGTTGCTGATTTTGTACCTCGGTGAAATCGGTGTGGCGAAGGATCCTGGTGCGGTGTTCGACACCATGGGCGGAAAGATCGGGCCGGTGCTGCTGTTTGCGACGCTGCTGGCGTGGGTCATGAGCACCGTGAGCGCGTTTCTCGCGAGCCTGACGCCGCGTCGTGCCTATGCGACCGCTGCCATCATCGGCGTGTTCCTGTCCACCGTGGTGATTTCGCAGGGGCTGCAGGACTTGGCAGGTATGTCGGAAGCAACGACCAAGCTCATCGATCCCATCGAGACGCTGCGCACCACGGCGATGCAGCTCTTCGGTGAGACCAAGCGGTGGATGGAGCTGACGCCACCGCCGTCGGTGTGGGTGCACGTCGCGTTGCTCACCACGCTTGGTGCCGTGGCCACGGTGGGACTTGTCTGGCGCATGCGCCGGGTAACTGTATGAGCACGCCCGTTGCCACGAAACACGCTTCGCTCACTGCCACGCCGTTGGTGTTCGACCATGTGTCGCACTGGTATGGCGATGTGGTCGCGGTCAACGATGTCACTGCCACCGTAGAGCCGGGCATTACCGGGCTGCTTGGCCCCAACGGCGCCGGCAAGACGACATTGCTGCAGCTGGCGGCGGGGCTGATGCCTCCAAGCGGAGGTACGGTGCGCGTGTTCGGCGCGTCGCCCGTGCGGAACCCCGACATCTATCGGCACGTGGCGCTGGTGCCGGAACGTGAGGCACTGCCCGGCATGTTGTCGGCGCGCGCGTTCGTCGAAGCGCGTGCGACGCTGCTCGGGTTGCGTGACCCGCGTGGTGCCGCAAAGGCGGCGCTCGAGATGGTCGAAATGGATACCGTGGCCGACCGCGCGGTGTCGGGCTTCTCCAAAGGCATGCGGCAGCGCACCAAGCTCGCCGCGGCGCTCGTGCAGCAGCCCAAGCTGGTGCTGCTCGATGAACCGTTCAACGGGCTCGACCCGCGGCAGCGTCTGCAAATGATGCAGTTGCTCGAGGCGCGTGCCGCTGAAGGGACCG
>CANGXD010000109.1 GCA_947457545.1 Gemmatimonadaceae bacterium | reverse complement strand
TCGGGCACCGGGGTGCCGCCCTCCGCCTCCTTCAGGACCGCGATAATCTGGCTGTCGGTAAACCGCGATGTCTTCATGGGAACCTCCTCGGGTCAGTGTACGAGAAAATTCCACTTTTGGCGACCATGCTTTTCCGGGGGGATTACCGAGGGATGTATTCACTGCGGTACCCTCACACGCCTGATCACGTGCGTGAAAGCGCGCGCAAATCTTGAAGAACTGCGTTCTTCGGCAGCTTCAACCCTAGAGTTAAGCTGCAAGGCGGCCTTTTCGGAGCTTTCCCAAACGGGTATTGCAGAGCCGCTTTGTCAGCTTCAGGGATTCGTTAGACCGCAGGCTTGATGAATGTGGCTGCCAAAGCCTTCGCTGCGACCATACGCCTGCTGAGATCAGCATACAATTCGTCGAAAGTTCGGACGTAAACTCGGCGCTTTTCGATCGATACGTTCTGGCGCCACCACTCTAGCCGAAGCTTGTCTTCGTCGCGGAGGTGCCGGTCGCGGCCGATGACGAGCATGGCAACGAAACGCGGCTGACGACCGCCGAAGATTGCATCGAACTTTCCGGTGCTGGACTCGTCATCCAGCCGCGCAAACCAGTCGACGAGCTGCGAGTAGCCCCCGAGAAAGCGTCTGGACCAGAACGTCGTCTCGCGCGCGCCCTCCTTGAAGATGCTGTCCTCAGACGCATCCTCAAACTCGACGAAACAGTAGGAGGAGCTCTTGGCGTCGGCAACCACTAAGTCGGCCCGAAAGGAGCCGAACACCGGATACTCGGTGGCGATTGTATCTACTTCGATCAGGTCCGGATGGTAGGTGCCTAGGAGGGCAGCGCAGTGAGGGTTGTCTTTGAAGAACGGCAGCACATCACCAGCTTCTGAGAGAACGTCCTTTGACTCAAGAAGACGCTTGAGTCCACTCAACTGTTTCTCCGCCTGCTGGCCATCCGCGAGGTAAGGACGAAGAGTACCCATTCTAGCGCCTCTTCCCGCCAGGGAGATGCGACATTGCAGACTTACGGATGATGTCGAGAACTAGCCATCCATCTCCTTTTCGTTGCACAAGGAGCCGAAGGTCGCTGCCCGCCCTCAGCGCATAGAGCAAAGACGCGGACTCTTGGTCACCAGTTCGGAGCGGCATCAACGCGCGATCTGCGCCGGCCGCCAGCTCCTTCGTTGCAGTCAACACACGCTTTTGGTCAGTCGACGATAGCGCGTCCAGCGCCGGGAGGGCGCTGCTGGAGAAGTCAACGCTGCGTTCGTTCATCGTTAGTGAGTGAGAGTCTACTGCGGTGAAACGCTCGCGTTGTACCGTGCCCGCTCCTCAATGATGCGTCCGGCGAATGCAGCAAGCAGCGGGCCGCATTATATGGCCGTCGCCGGCACTAGCGCGAGGTTAGACAGTGCGCTCAGGACCCTTCCCTTGAATCGTCAACAGCTCCTCAAACGGATCATACCTTCCGAAGTGGTCATCAACATCGGAGGAAAAGCTAAGCGAGAGATCCGTGAGGGCTTGGAAGCAAGCGAAGTACAGGTGAGACGCCCCCTGCAGAATTGGAAGCTCGGGCTGCGACCCAACTTCACCTAGAAATCCGAGCTTTCGAACCATGCCCGGGGGAACATGTACCTTCAACTCTGGCGACCGTTCGCCAGTAAGATACCGCACGACTGCGGCATTCGGCTTCTGTGCCGCAAAGTGGATCACACTGGACCGATAGCTGAAGAGTGCGTCCACCCAGTCGCGGTGAAGTTGGTCTGAACGTATTGCCGTAGATGAATCACGAAGAAAGTACTCACTCGGGCCGGCATTTTTCGGGATCGCTCCACGAACCGTATTGACGAGCGAGTTCCATTTTGTAGCTCGCTTGCGAAGGCCTACGAAGCTGCAAGCGACAAGCCCGGCCCAGTAGTCGAACATCGATGCTGCGTTGAACACCAGATCATCAAGGAGCATGAGAGCTGTGTTTCCGGCCGAATGTAGGAGCGCCCGCCTGGGATCAGGAATCGAAGCGGATGCTTCAAACTGCTGGAGCTTCGAATTCAGCTCCTCCACGTGAAATCCGAGAGCGTCAAAACGGAATAGAATGCTGTCACGCTGAGCAATGATTGCCCCACGAAACGAATCGATTTCTCCCTTCGTGAGGTTTCGGTAGCTCGCGTTCAGAATTCGAAGACACGCGGAAACAACTAGATCGCGGGCCTCCTCGTACATAATGCCTGTATTGAGCTGACTTGGAAGTGAAACGCGAGTCATCCAGTTCGCCTAGGTCGGACGTATACCAGAATTGCCGGTAGAAGCCTTGCGCGCTCCGCGATATTCGCTGGAGCTGCCTAACGCCCACGCAAAGCTGCGAGCGCGCCCGACAGGTAAGCGTCGCCGCAGGCGGCGCGTACAGTAGCGGCGCTCGTCAGCTTCAGCGCCACATTAGACATCGGCTGACGGTGGCTCGGGTCTCCGCTTCGCCGCGCCATGACCATGGTGCTGCGTGAGCGGCTCTTCGACATGACGAACTACCTCGCCGGTGCGGGGATCTGAGATGTGCTCGCGGTACCAATCCCGAGCGCGGTCGATGACGCGCTCTAGACGAAGCCACCGACCCGTGCTTCGCTGGAGCTCACCGCCGACCCTACCTTCTACAAAGGGCCTGCCTTTGCCGCCCCGTCGCCCTTTGTAACTGAGCATGCTATGCAGCGTCACCTGCGCGCGGATCTCCACGCCGAGCTTACGACCGTTGGAACCGCACCGCGGGCAAGGCACACGCTGCGACGGATCGATGCCTGGCGACTCGTGCAGATCGGCGCCGCACTGGGAGCACCGGACGAACTCAACTTCAGCGCTCATGAGGCCTCCATCGATGTCTAACGCCAAGTCCCTTCCGCGGGGCCTCAGAACAATGTGTAATGCCCGGGCCGCGGGCTAGCCAGCCACCTTGGCAGAGCCCCGCCGGCAACAGCGATCCGTTAGAGCACCGAGTGCGTAACGGGACTGGTTTCTCGTGAAGCGGCTAAGCGGGCTACAAGTACGCGCTCTTGTAGTTCAGGAGGAAGCGGGGTGTGGAGAACTTCAATGTTGCTAGGAAAGCGCCCCGCCTTCTGGCACTTCTCAAAATGATCTCGGATCGAGACCTCGCTAAAGGCCATTGCCAACCTCGCTGGATTCGCAAGGTGAAGAAGATAGAGTGCATCGGTCTTTAGCTTCTGGATCTTGGCGGTGGCTTGCTTTCCCCGAGCAGTGACTGCCGCGCTGGTAGAGATGCACACAACGATTGCTTCGTCTTCGCTGACGGCGTCAAATGCGAAGGTGCCGCCCCACGAAAGAGCTAGCTTTTTCGGGCCAAACTGATGACCTGGGAAAATTCCGTGAAGCGCCGAATCGACGATCCACATCTCGGCGGCATGCTGGGCGCGAGTATCTGCCATTGCGGTATCCTCCCAGAAAGTAGTGCTCTAACGCTAAGCTTCTGCTGCAGCACTTCAAATAAAAATGCGCGCGCAGCGCGCGTTCCGAGTTGCGCTGTCAGAAGGAAGCAAGCTTAGAACGCACAGCGCGGATCGCGCGAACTAGCCAGCGTTCTTTACCCAGCGCCGCCCGCTGTCGCTAAAGATCACTTTTGCAGAAAGCGTCTTCTCGAAGAGGATAGTGGTAGCGTGATATGCCGTGAGCACAGCATCCTGCAGCGATTGATCGCTCTCGAGATCGTCGACCACGATTTGTTGCCGCCTCGCTTCATCTCGATCAATTCTGCGACCATGGCTCTTGTGGGTGGCCGCATCATTGAAGTGCTTGGCAGCCGCAGCGCCGAGATTTGCTGCATCCGTGCTTGACTTGAACATGTACTGTTCAAGCCACTTAGCGACCATAGACTCGCCATACCCGAGTGCGTTTACTGCTTCCTGAAGCAACGACGGACCGGCAGACTGCAGAACTGGCGCCCACAAATGTGCAGCAGTTGTATTAAGGAGGATCTCCGTTCGCGCCAAGTCGAACTGATCTACGATTGCGCGCGCCGACACAGTTCTCCCGCCCAGCGGAATCTGAGGATCGATTGGTCCAAGCTGGCTTTGGCGACCCATGACAATACGATCTGCAGCGAGCGAGATCATCGTTCCGGCAGACATCGCGAACGTTGGGACGATCACCTCAATATCAGTAAACTTGCTGCGTAAGTACGCAACGATCGTCTCGGCAGCATTCGTTACACCGCCAGGGGTGTGTAGAAGCAACGTCAGCCCGCGCGACCAGTCCATACCGTGCATCACGGACATGAAACCGTTCAACTCTTCGTGGGTCAATTGCAGAAGCATCGCGGATGCGCCTGGCTTCTGAAGCCACGCCGAGGCATAGAATATGACGTTGCGGTTCCGCGCGGTCGCGATTGCCTTCAACGCATTTACCGGTCGCTGATCTAGCCAAACAACCTTTGAGGGGTCGTCTGCTAGACCTTCAAACTCTGTGAGCAGTTCATTCCAAGCGGGCATTGATGCTGGTCAGGTTCGGAGTGTAATTCCAAGCGGAAAATCTAATGCGTGCTTCGGTTCGATTCGGTCGGCAGATTCGCGCTCGCGCACCAATCTTGCGATTTCGGTGAGCTCACGTAGCACGCTTTGCTTATCGAATTGGTTCGCGGCGGTACGCAGCAGTTCGAACACGAGCGCATCGCTGGATTCTTCGCTTATAGGCATCTCCATAACCTCACATTTGTGGTCTTCGGCGTCAACACCGGCTCTCCATCTAGGATCGCTGATTTGTGAGCGCCCTCTGGCCGAAACGCAAACACCGAGTCGAGGCATCGGCAAGAATGTGTCTCTCGACTGGGACGAGAAGCTGATTGGAAAAGTCATCGGTCCCAGATCCAGAGGATTGAGCCGGCGGTCCAGCTAGCTGCGACGTGGCCTGAAATGCGTTGTAACGCCCAGCTCTGCGGCGGGGCTTCATGACAATGCGGCAGGCGAACGGAGTGAGCCAGCCGCAGTCCTTAGTCTGGCCTCGTCCGCCGCAGCGATCGTTATGCGGATCGTTCGAGCGCACTAAGGACAGGCTCGCGCCAAGCCCAAAACACGGGTCGGTTTGTGTGTCCCGCTGAACCGGCTAGGACTCGATCCTCCATGTCGACGCGGAGCTGCTCAAGGTTCCCGCGGAGTGCGTCGACGTCAGCCTTGAGAAGCGTGAACTTGTATGTGTTGCTATTCAGCTTGGCTCGATTGGGCGATCGAATAGCGAATCGGACGGTGTAGGTGCCAACTTGCCACCAGAATCGCCCTTGGTTGAACTGGATGAGATCAAAGAACTCCTTGGACTTCAGCGTCTCTTGCTGGAACGCTTGCGATGTCGTCCCGAGATGATTGTGCGCTTCCAGCAGCCGATCAAAGACTGGCTGCCGGGCGGCGTGGTACGAAGGCTCCTGGAATAGAACAAACTTCTCGGAGAGCAGCGCGGTACTCACCTTCAGCGCGATCGCAGGCTGATCGCGCTCAACCGTCTGTTTACCGCCTTGCTCATCCACGATCTGGCTAAACGTCTCACGCAGCGAAATCCAGGCAAACTCGTGCCGGTCGCCGCCTTCGTGCTCGAGAGTTACAGAAATCTGATCCAACACCGCATCGAGTCGGTCAGAACTGATCGCAACGCGTAGGTTGAAGATTGCGCCGTAGTTCGTGAATCCAATCGACACACGTTTCTCGGGGATGATTCGAACAAGCGGCGTGACGAATCGTCGGTATACCCATCCGGCTATCTGCGGTGCCCATGCAGCCGCTCCGATCCAAGCTGCTACGTCGGCGGCACTAGGCATCTTATACCTCGAATAAGTGGTGGAAGAATTGAGCACGGCGGAGCGTGCAGAAAGCGCATGCCTAGATTAGCTGAGTCCGCGCTGCCGTGCATAGAATGATTTAGTCTCCTACGAGGGGCGAGCTGCCGGCGGCAGGCTACGAATGGCGACCTTCGCTGACTCGATCCGTGCCATGCCAAGCAGCTCTTCGAGCGCAGCTGTCGTAGGCGTTGCCAGTGGATATCCGCCGGTGATTAGCTCAGGAAGAGTGATGGTAAGCGTGCCATCTTGGAACACACCGTTCCCATTGATCGGGGGCACGGACACGTTCTTATGCCCGTCACGCTTACGATCAGGACTCGCGTATCTATGAGCGATTGGCCCACCGTGGAGAGTCACCTCGTACTTCTCGACGAACATCAGATCCATCGATTCCTCCTATCAGAATTTCCGCAAAGCGCGGCGGGGCCTTATAGCATGGCGGTGGGTGATCCTAGCAAGCCAGTTGCCATCCTAGGCTCAGTCCCGTCCGCAGCAGTGATCGCTATGCGACAGGCACCTCGGAAGGGCGATCGGGTGGCGAGTACGTCTTCAGTATCCTCTATATGCCAAATGAGTCCTCGCTAAGCAGTTCACGTATTGCGCGCTCGTCATCTGCGAGCGTAGGTACTGGATTGTCGGCGGCCCACGCCTTCAACTGCGCTTCTGCCCATACGCTCACTTCATCACGAAGGGCTTTGAACTCGTGGTCGCTCAGCGATGGGGCGTCCTTAGCTTGGAGGCGTTCCTTGGCGAGCTTCAGAATGCGCTCGCCCTCTGCCTCGGCCCTTGCTTCGAACTGGCGTAGAGCCTCGGCTCGGACCAATCCACGCTTCATCTCTGCTAGTGTCGCCTCGGAAGCTGCCGCCCCTTCAGCCGCCGCTTTCGCGCGTTCTTCGGCAGGGAGTGCGTTGAGCTTCGTGAGCCATGCACGCTGCTCCAATACCCAGCTGGAGCGAATGCGGTCGCGTTCGGCCGGTGTTGGCTTCAAGTCCCAATCGTCCATTGCCCGATCGATCTGATCGGCGAGCTGTCGATCTGTTGTGACGTCGTCAAACGCTTGACTCATTGCGTCTCCACAGAAGCTGTGCGCGGTCTGAGCACGAAAGTTTGGCAAAGCCAATGCCAGGTTGACAGGTCCTGATCGCACAATGCTCATTAGCCTGCAGGAAACTCTTGCAAGGCGGCCGCTATCTGGCGGTTCCCCGCAAGATAACAGAATGATCCAGCCGTCTACGGTGTTCCGCAAGCAACCGCTGCAAAACGACTTGGGACGAATTGCCGTCGTTCGATCGCCGCTGTTCTCTTGCAGCCGCTGCAAGAGAAACAGCAATCGTGAAGAGACTTCGCGCCTGTAGGCACGCACGCATTCTCACCGCCAAGCCGCACCCACCAACGACGAACTCCCCTCTAGCCGCGAGGAGTTCGTGGTGTGTTGTGGTAGTGGTCAGTTCTCAGTGCGAATGACGTCGCGGGATCATGGCGCTATCGTCCGCGACGCCGCCCCTTCTTTCTTGCTCCACACAAACTCCGGCTGCCCCGCCGCCATCAGCAGCGCATTCACCTTCGGTAGCTGCGTCGTGATCATACGTCCGTGTCGCGCGAGCTCGCCGGCCTACGCTCACCGCTCCTGACAAAGCCCATCAACCCGCCCAGTTGAGCGTTCCGGCGACTGGGAAAGTTCAGCGGATCCTGCCCCGACTGATTCTTCGTCTTGTACAACGAGTCTTCTACCGCGAGCAATGAATCGGCAAAGCGCTTCGCCAACGGCGCGAACGTCGGCACACTCGCCATCGCGTTGTACGGCATGGCTGGGCCCGGCGGCCCCAAACCGGTGCCCTCACAGCGTGGGTCTACCACTCCTTGGAACGACCCCCCCAACCTCACCGCGAAAACACACTCCCATGCGGCCACACCGTCCCCGTCCAGCCATTCGGCCACCGACGCGCTGACATCTTGAGCCCGGGCACGGTGTCGTTCACATCGCGAAAGCGCCTATCGATCGCCAGCGCGCCCGTCCCCTTATCGAAGTTCACAATGAACAGTCGATTTCCGGTGCTGCCGCCGGAGTTGAGCACGAGGCGCGTGTTGGTCGGGTCGGCGGCGAGCCAATGCGGATACTCGTCTTTCCCAATACTGACTGACGACACCTCGCGCGGATGCTCGGGGTCGCTGATGTCGAGAGACACCACCGAGAACGACTCGGGCACGGTCTGAATCCAGAAGTGCCCTATGAGGAGCGGCACACCGCACCCCGTGCCCGCAAAGCTCTTCACGAAGCTCGCAGTGGGCGTGCCGCTCTCGATGTTGCGCACGAGGTACAGCCCGCAGTTGAACGTGTGGATGTACACGCTCTTGCCGTCGGGGAGCAGAAACGGCTCGCCGGTAAATCGATGCTCGTCGCCGCGCGGGCCGGGCGTGAGCGCGATGGACTTGAGCAGCGTGAGATCGGACAACCGCCACAGCTGAATCCACTCGGCCGTGCTCTTGGTATTCTTCTCGTCCATGTCCGTCGTGGTCGAGATCGCGCGATTCATGGGCGCGAGAGCGAGCACACTATACGGGTAAATGTACCGGTCGCGTATGGCGGGGTCGCTGGCGCTCGTGGCGCGCACCACGGTGCCGCGCTCGTCCATCTCCACCAGGCCGCCGGTGGTGTGTACTGCCACCGGCGCCGAGTCGCTGGGCCCCGGCTTGGCGCCGTCGTGATTATGTGTGGGCGCCGCGGCGTTGGAGTCGGCGGCGTACTGGAACGTGGCCAGCACGTTGCCGTTCGCCAGGCGAATGTACGTGTGCGGATGACTGAAGCCGCTTTTGTCGCCGAAGGCGGTGAGCAGCTTGGGCGAGGTCGGCGCGGTGAGGTCGAACAGATACGTGCGCCCCGCGCTGAATCCGTTGGCGAGCAGGTGCCCGTTGGCCGGCATGGCGGCTTCGGTGTGATGCGGATTGGCGCCGAGCTCCCCGGTGGGGAGCGTGGTGACTACCGCGCCGTACTGCGGCGACGTGGGATCGCTGTTGATGACGGCGAGGAAATCGCTCGTGGCTTTCGCCGAGTCACCGGCCCACACGTACAGGTACGACGGCGCGGCGGCGGGCTTGGGCACCGCATCCCGTGCGCACGCGGCGGAGCTTACCAGCAAGGAGACGAGCGCGAGTCTGCGCATGCGGGGAGGGGAAAGTGGGAGGGAATGGCCTGGCACAGCGCGCACGGCGCCTTACGCCGTCCCCGCCTGCACATAGCGCGCGAAGTTGTCGAGAAGCGCCTGGCTGCCCTTTTTCTGCCCGGCTGGCGTGAAGCTCGGTTAGTCCTCGGCGAGAATCCGCGCGATTTGGCTACGGAGCGTGGGAATCTTGTCCTGTATCACATCCCACACGAGATCGAGGTCCACGCCAAAGTAGTCATGAATCAGTCGATCACGCATACCGGCCATCGCGCGCCATGCGACCTCGGGATGCGCTTGCCGTAGTTCAGCCGGCACCTTCTTGGTTGCTTCGCCGATAATCTCGAAGCTCCGCACGCAGGCTCGCTGGAGGGTCGGATCTTCCAGGAATGCCTCGCGACTCACCCCAGCGGTGGCGTGCTCCAAGTAGGCCGCTTCGTCCGCAATGTGCCGTAGGTACTCACGCGGCGCGAAGGACATCCTGGGCTTCGGCGAGAATGTATGGGCGCAGATACGGGGAGAGCGACTCAACCGTGACGAGCTCGACCGGGTGACCGAGGGTCTGTTCCAGAAGCTCGCCGAGTGCGAGCAAGTGATCGAACGTTTTCTGTCCAGGCAGAAACTCGACCAGCACATCGACGTCGCTGTCGCTGCGCGCTTCGTTGCGTTGCACGGACCCGAACAGCGCCAAGCGCTGCACGCCCAACCGGAAGATCTCCGCTTGGACATGGGCGAGGCGGGTCTGTACATCGCGTCGGGTGAGGGGCTGGACCGTCATCCATTCAATTTATGGTGCCTGAGGGACTGCCGCATCCCGAGAACGTGCTCTTCGACATTGTCACCCACCGAACGCCTGAGCAACCAACTCGTTGGACCGTGCGACCAACGCGCGTCTTCGCGCGGTGCCCGTTGGCCGGCGTGGCGGCTTCGGTGTGATGCGGATTGGCGCCGAGCTCCCCGGTGGGGAGCGTGGTGACTACCGCGCCGTACTGCGGCGACGTGGGATCGCGGTTGATGACGGCGAGGAAATCACTCTCGGCTTTGGCAGAGTCGCCGGCCCGCGACAAGTCGCAACACCCGCGCACGTTCCCGCAACATGCAGAGACGGTGCTCCTGCAGACAGCGTCGCATCGTAGACCTGCTGGATTTCTTCACCTCAGCACGTCGAACGAACCCTCTCTCTGCATCATGCACACGAACTCCCTCGCGCTCCTTACGCTCCTTGCCGGTGCATCACTGGCGCTAACCCCTACCCAGGCGGCGGCGCAGGACTTCGCCCTGGAACAGGATCTGCTGGTGCCCACGATGATCGTGGGAGACCCCACCCCGGGCGCGTACGACAACCTGTTGTACCGGGCAGACCGGTCGCCAGGATCGATGTTCAATGGCATCGTCAACATCTGGTTCTTCGATGACTTGAATCGCAACGTCGGCGGGTGCACCGGATCCTTGATCTCCGGGCGTCATGTCCTGACCGCTGCGCACTGCGTGCGAGGACGAAACCAGACACGCTTTACCGCCCGATTCTACGAAGCCGGTCGCGGCTGGGTGGACATCAACGGCAGCGGTATCTCCGTGCGGGAGGGCTATCAGCAGGTTGGCTCGTTGGATGTCTCGGTCCTAACCTTGGATACCGAGGCGCCGGCCTTCGCGACGCGGTATAGCCTTGCCACGGAGTACACCATCGGCGGCGTGAGCCGGTTTGCCGGATACGGCGCGGTTGGGACCGCAGGCATCGAGCAGGCGTTCACGTCGAATCAGATCTCCGACCGGGCCATCCTGCGCACCGGTCTCAATCGGTTCGAAACGACGTGTGACACGGGTTTGCAGCGGTGCCTCGACGTGAACATGGTCAGGCGGGGCGCTCCGCTTGGAGGCACACTGCTCGGCGACTTCGACGGACCGGCAGCCGCCAGCACACGTGAATTCATGGCGAGACGTGGATTCACCGACACAGGGCTCGGCCTCGATGAAGTCACCATCGGCCAAGGGGACTCCGGTAGCTCGGCGTTCGATATGCAGTGGGGCATTCTCGGCGTGGCGTCCTTCACGTTCGTGAACACGCGAACTGGGGACGCGTCCCCATACGAAGGCCAGGTGTTTGGCTTCGCGTGCGTTGCCAACCTGGCTAGTAGCCAGGAGTGCCAGGCCAACTACGCTTTCGTGCAGAGCCATCTGATCGTGCCCGAGCCTTCGTCTGGCGTGCTGGCGCTCACCGGGCTCACCGGGCTGCTTCTCGCGCGGCGGCGTCGCCAGCGGATGTCGCTGCGCGAACCGGCAGAGTCGCCGGCCCAGTCGTAGAGGTACGACGGCGCGTTACGCGCTCTCCGCCTGCACATAGCGCGCGAAGTTGTCCAGAATCGCCTGCCACCCCGCCCGCTGCTGCTCCTCGGAGTGCGTCGTCTCACCGTCGAACGTCACCGTGACCGTGACGCCCGCGGGGCCTTCTGCGAACTCCACTACGCCTTCCCGATCGCCAAAGGCATACGCCAATCGATGCGGCGGCTCCACGGCGGTGAACTCGCCGGCGAAATCGAAACCAAAGGAGCCGTCCTTGGCCTCCATGCGCGAGGAGAACGCGCCACCCACCCGCAGATCGACCGCCGAGGCGGTGGTGTGCCAATCGGGCGAGGCGGTGTTCCAGACCATGATGTCGGCCGGGGTATTGTAGGCCCGCCACACCTCGGCGATGTCGGCGGCGGCGACGGTGCTCACGGTAATCTTCACTGGAGGCACTCCGCAGTGTTTCGAGTGAACCTTACCGTTCGTCGCCCGCGATGGGCGCGCGGTCCTTCACCTTCTTGAGCACGCGTCGGAACGCCGTCGGCGACCCGCGAGCGGCGCGGGCCTCGAGATACTCGCTGGTCATCAGGGCGGACATCTTTTCCGCCAGCGACGTCGCGATGAGCTGATTGATCGAGATGCCTTCTTGCTCCGCGAGCGCGCGCGCCTGGGCGTGCAGCGACTCGGGCAACCGCAAACTGATCGTGCTCATGCGTCCTCCTGAAGACGGGCCAGGAATTGGCCTGGGGTGAGCGTCTGGATCCCGAACTGTTCGACGCCCGCAAAGTCGCGGGCGTTGAACGTGATGATGAACCGGCACTGCGCTTCGACGGCGACTTCCAGCACCATGTCATCGTTCGGATCACGCAAAAATGGGCGCCACAGATAGAAGATCTTCCGATGGTGCGCCTGCGCGCACACGAAGTCGACGACGGCATCGACATCGGCGTGCGTCAGGCCAAGCTCGCGCGCTTGGCGTCGCGCCACGGCTTCGTACTCCAACACGAGCGGCACGGACACACTGATCTCGAACGCGTCCTCGGCCAACAGCTCCAAGAGCGCGAACGACGCCCCACGCCGAGAGCGCAGGCCGGCAATCAAGACGTTGGTATCGAGGATGACGTGCGGTTTCATCTGGTATCATATATGATACCAGATGGACGACGGGCCAGCAAGGCCGGTCACCGGGCCACACCGAACCGGCTTCAAGGGGTCAGCGTCGTTAAACGACTCTGACCCCTTTGACTCCGTCGCGATACCGCCGTCAGGCTTTGATCTTGGAGATCGTCTGCCCGCTCACTTTCGAGGGCGACTCGAGATCGTCGACCGCGTGACGCAACGCGGCGGTCACCAGCGCGCGCACGCGCGCGTTCCGAGAGTCTTTCGGCGTGGCGACCGGCACGTGCCGAATCAGCTTTCCCGTCCCGGTCAGCAGTCCGTGCGGGTTCGGGAGCCGCGTCCCCTTGTTGAAGCCCAGGTTTACGTGGTTCGTGTACATGGGCAGCATGCAAAAGGCATCGGACAGCTTGTCCGTCAC
>CANGXD010000108.1 GCA_947457545.1 Gemmatimonadaceae bacterium | reverse complement strand
CTCGGCGAACCGGATTGGCCCCCCTGCACGATGGCATTCGGGCAACGCGACAGCAGCGACGGCAGTTGCTCATTCAGGCCGGTCACGCGAAAGGTCATGGCGCGCGCCACACTGTTGAATTCCGTGAAGGCCAGAATGAAGCGCCGCGCCGAGGCGACGGTCTGCGCAAATGACTTCACGCTCGAGCTGGAGCCAGGTGTCCAGAGTGTATTGAAGCTCGGCGATAGTTCGTTCCAGAACTGGGAGATCAGCGAGCTGTTGTCGAGGCCATAGGTCACGAGACCGTTGGCCGTGATCATATGGGGAACACTTACCCAGAGGAAGAAGCGGGACGTGGGGCTACAGGACATGACCAGACTGGTGTACTGCATGGTACCGAACCGGTTCGACACGCGCGCGTCGGACTCGAGCGACAGGAAGCCGTCGCTCCCGGAGGTGAACGTCTCCCAATCGTATGCGGTATAGCTCGCGTCCCACTCGGTGCCATCGATCTGCGCCACGATCGTGAAGCTTCCGCGCTGTAGTGGCACCAGCGTGCCGCCTGGTGTCATCTGCGCCCGCGAGGCTTCCAGTACACGGAACGCGACCGGTCTGTCGAGAATGGTGCCATCTGCGGCGCGGGCCGTCACGGTGTAGCTGTAGCTATCCCCCACCTTCACCCGCGTGGAGCCGTTGAACACCACGCTGGCCACGGGCACGACCACCTGCAGCGCTACTTGGCCGGTTTGGCCTTCGCTGGTGGCGCTGATCAACACAGTGCCGGGCGCGATGACCGTAATGAGCCCCGTGCCGTTCACACCCGCCACCGCGGGATTGCTGCTCGTATAGGCTACCGCACGCCCGGTGAGCGTACGGCCACCGGCGTCGCGCAACGACACCTGCGCCTGTACGGTACCGCCGGGGAGCACACTGGTCTGCGGCAGCGTCACCGAAACACTCGCCACCGGTGCCTGAATCACCGACAGCGTTGCCGATGCGCTTCGCCCTTCACTCGTGGCGGTAATCGTGGTGGTACCCACCGCCAGCGCGGTAATCACACCGGCATTGCTTACCGATGCCACGGTGGCGTCACTGCTGGTGAACGTGACCGCGCGCCCGGTGAGCGCCACATTGCGGTCGTCGCGCAGCTGCACGGTGGCCGCGGCGGTGCTCCCCTGCGGAATGATGCTCTGCGAGAGCGCAATGCTCACGCTGTTCACCGGCGGTGGCACCACGGTGAACGCCAGCGTGCCACTGCGCCCTTCGCTGGAGGCCGAGATGGTGGCACTGCCAGCGCTCACGCCCGTCACGAGCCCGGCGTCGTTCACCGTGGCAACGGTGGGCGCGCTCGAACTCCACGTTACCGTGCGGCCACTCAATGTGGCCCCGCGTTCGTCGCGCAGCACCGCTGTGGCTTGCAGGGTACGCTCAGCTACGAGCGTGGTGGCGGGTGCCGACACCGTAATCGCGTTCACCGGCGCGAGCACCACCGTGAGTGATGCCGTACCCACCTTTCCTTCAGTCGTGGCGGTGATGCTCACCGTGCCCGGCGCCACACCAGTGATTACGCCGCCGTCGGCTACCGTGGCCACGCCGCTGTTCGACGACGCCCATGCGACGGCGCGCCCCGTGAGCACCGCGCTGGCCGTCGAACGCACCTCCGCCGCCGCAGTTTGCTGCGCGCCCACCTGCAACTGCGCGTTGGCCAACGTCACGTTCACGCTTCCCACCGCTGGCGGGGCGCTGACACTCGCGCCACCTGCATCACCACCGCCGCCACACGCGACTGCCGTGAACGTCATTGCCGCCATTGCGACGGCAGAGAAATTGGCGCGAACGCGCCGGTACACATGACCTGCCATGATGTGCATGCCTCCATAAATGTCATTCGCAGCGCACGAGGGGATTCGTTGCTGCAGAACGAACATCGTGGCGGCGTCTGACAGTTCTGGTCGCGCACAACACGCGCGAAATTGCTTCGGTTTTCATTCGGAAAACACATTGCATCGAGGTGTGTTCATCCATCGCTATCGGCTGCTATCGCGCGTTGCCAGCAGCGGATTTTCATGCGCATCACTGTCAGATGCCCCCACGATATTTCTGGTGAGAGAAGGCTCGCAGTCGTCACTCTTTTTCCACTTCTGGAGGACCGATGTACTTGGACGTGTACGTAGGGCGATTGGATGATCCAGACTTTGTCGCGAACAGAAACAAGCCTGGTGGCGCCGTGCCGCGCGCGAAGAGCCGGATGTTTCCCAACGGCAGCAGTGCGTTCTATGAGCTCGTGAGACGAATAGAGACGAAGCGCCTGCCCGGAGGCGCCACTCAGCACATCGCGTACGTGGCACACGCGAGCAAGGAACAGATCGCGGAGTTCTTCGAGACGATGATCAGCGAAGATTTATTTCTTCGCCCCGATACTCCCACACCGCATTTGATCAATGAGGCAGAGGAACTGCGCGCATGGATCGCGGCGATGGAGGATGATGGGCAGTGGTGCCTTGTTGCTACTGAGCTTTGATGGTGGCGCCGATCAGCCGCCGGAGCTCATTTTCTGGCTGAATCTCCAGTCGCGGTGACGCGTTAGGTCCTCTGGTATTGGCAGACTATTCCCGAGCAATCATGCGCAATATTCCGCTATCAAACACACGCCGCGCCGCACGCCTGGGCGCCCTGCTAGCACTCTCCGCCCTGGCATGCGCCAGCTCCCTGCGCGCGCAGCGCGTGGTACCAGTCCACGAGGAGCCACGCCACAGCCTCATGTTCGAAGGCGGCGGCCTACGCGTGCTCGACGTGCAGATCGCGCCGGGTGATACGTCGCTCTATCATCTGCACGCCACGCCCATTCTGTACACCAGCGTGTCGGTGTCGCGCACCATTGAGCAGCTCGTGGGCGGTGACTGGCCACCGCCAGGCACGCCGCCCATTCTGCAGTGGGTGGTGGGGCGCACCCTCTCCGACACCATCTATCCGGTGCGCCCCAAATCGCACCGGGTTACGAACATTGGCACCACGCTCTTTCGGCTCATTGCCGTGGTCACCACCGAGGGCACGCCGCGGCCGTTTACCACACCCATTGGCAACGAACTGCTCGGCGCGCCGGAGCTGTCGAATTCGTGGTTTAGGCAAACGCGCGTGACCCTCGCGCCCGGCGATACGTCGCCATACAAGCAGGCAACACGCACAGTGGTGGCCATTCTCCCCATGAGCGGCAACGCCACCATTGAACGCGACGGCGGCCCCGCCACGGTGCTCTCCACCAAGGGTGCGTTCACGGTCATCGTCGCCGGTACCCGCTACCGGCTGCGCCATGAGCCGGGGCCTGCCGCAGAGGTGGTGCTGGTGCAGCCGCACTGACTCGCGACGCTGCGCTCATCGGTTGCAACCACAGACTCTCTTTTTGACTGACCCCTTGAAGCACTCGTACTCGCCGCGCGGTAATCATGACGCCACGATGTTGATGGCGTCCTCGATCGCCCCGATGGAGGTGAGGACCTCGTCGAAGGTCGGCGGAGCGCCGAAAATCATGCCGACCATGTCGCGGTAATCGCGCGCGAGGGCGTCGGTCATGCCTGCGTGGGGCTTCAAAGCGAAGGTGCCGGGGGTCGCAGATGCCAGGTCGTGGTCGGGTCGGTCGAAGAACAGGCGGGAATGCCGGACGCACTCGGCCCCCAACGTGCGGTCCGCCAGGGTCGCCGACCCGATCTCCGACTGGAGGAGGCAATGGAGGTCGTAGTAATGGCGCGAGATGCGCTGGCCTTCCTGGCGCAGCCGGCCCCGGCGATCGTACCAGCGACGGAGGCCGTGCAGGATGACGACCTTGTCCCAGAAGGTGCGCCCAGGTTCGATCGTTCGCACAGCGGGAACGGCCAGCTCGGGCATGTCCACGTCGTCGGCCAGGTATGGGCGCAGCGTGACCAGCCGGTTCGGGTCGAGGGCCGATTTCGCCCCGGATTCGATCCGAACTACGGGGCGCACGTACGCATCGCCTGCGGGGCTCGTCACTGCAGGGTACGATACGAGCAGCGTCTGTTGGTCGGGATCATCGGGATCAATGAGTACCTCGCCCTGACCGCCAGTGTCCTCGATTATCTGCCTCTCGAGCGCGGTGCGTAATGGGCCGGTGATGTACTGCTGGCAGGCGTTCCGAATGGCGTCCAGTTTCGCATCGCGCTTCTTTCTCGACAGCGACTCGAGGTTACTCACCGTCGCCTCCTCGCCCAAGTCATCGCGAAATACGGTGACGTCGATGTCTTCCGAGAAGCGGCGGATGAGTCCGTAAGCCTTGGAGAGAGACGTTCCGCCTTTGAATAGCAGGCGTGGGCCCTCCGAGGGCAGGCGGTGATATAACGCTCCCAACGTCCAGCACACCCAGAAGTCCTTCTCCACGTTGCCCAGCGGCGTGCCGAGCCGCTGGGCCGTCGCCAGAAAGAGATCTGTGCGGTCAGCGACCGACGCGGTAATGATTTGGCGGTAGGTCTCGTTCACGCGCGCCTCTTGGACGCACGTGCGGTGCCGGCGGTGTCCGCCTTGGCCTTGGGAGGTTGCGCAGCCTCCGCGAGCATCGGACGGAGGAACTCCTGCATCCAAATGGGGAGGGCTGAGAAGCCAGCCACGAGGTCCTCGCGCATCGCGCGGCCATGCTCGGGATCTGCCAGAATGCGTTGGAGGCGATCGGTCAAGCGTGAGCGTTCGATGGGGTCTTGAAGGCTGTCCTTGAGCCAGTGCAGTGCCTGCACGATGCGCATGGCGGGGCGGTTGGCCCAGAGCAGCCGGCTGGGGGTCGACGTGCGGAACCGGATTTCCTGATTGCCGAGGCGAATCGGCCGGAGACGCGTCTCGACGTACGCGATGATCTTTGCCGGTACTGCGGTGGTCAGACCAAGATCGTTGGCAGCGGTCATTCCGTCGATCAAGACTCGAATATTGTCCCGGCGGGCGATGCCATCGATGACCGCGCGGTAATCCGGTACGGCGGTGCGCCCAGTCAGACTGCTCTGGTGGGGGCGGTCGTACACCCCGCGTTCGATGCGTCGGAGGTCGCCGGCGGCGACGAGTCGCTGCAGCGCCTTGTCGACGGCGGTCCGCGGCCCCACGTCAGCGAAGTCGGCCGGCGTCCACGCTCGGCCGGCGTGCGACGCGATCCGGTCCAAGATGGCCCGCTTGAGATCGGGGGCGGAGTCTGCTGGCATGTCCGAAAAATGCTGCATTTTTCGGACAAATCAATAGCTGGTTGCAGTCCAAGCTCGCTCGACCGCGGCGGCGGCCCCGCCACGGTGCTCTCCACCCCGGGCGCCTTTACCGTGATTGCCGCAGGCACCCGCTACCGGCTGCGCCATATGCCGGGGCCTTCCGCAGAGGTGGTGCTGGTGCAGCCGCACTGACTCGCGTCAGTGTCTTGCTGACCCCTTAAGCCTACGCACCCTCACCGCCGCTGCAGCACCAGTGGCCCCGTCGGTGGAGTGGGCGGCGTGGTCCAGATCCCGCTCACCTGCGCAGTGATCGTCGAACCGGCCGGTAGGTTGTCCAGGCCGAGTATCACATTCCCATCAAACCCGCGAATGAGCGTCACGGAATACGTCAGCTTTGCGGTAGGGTCGTAGGCTTGCGGGAGACTGCCGGCGCTGGGTCCACCACCGCTGATCTGGCCGCTGATGCCTTTCCAGCTCCACGTGCCGCTGATGGGCCAGCCAACATAGGCGGGGGGTGTCAGGCTACCAGTGCAACCACCTTCCACGAGCTGCAGGATGATTTCCTGACTGTCCAGCGTCCCTACCCACGTGCCGTTGAGCGCCGGTCGTGTGGTTTCGCACGTCCAGCTCGGTGGCTTGGTGATGCGTTCGGCGCTGCACGCCGCCACGAGAAGCACGAGCATCGAGCACATCGTCGCGGCGACAATGAAGCGCCCGCACCAAGGCGCCTTTGGGCTGCCGTTCACTTTGCATAGACGAGCGCTACGTGTGGTCATGGTGTCCTCCGTCTGATCAAGCATCTTGTGCGCCCGCGTCGCTGGCAACAGGGAATGCCGCACAGCGCGTCGGTGTCTCGCGCCATTCAGCAGCGTGTGGGTGGCAACTGGCCTAATTCACCCCCACCATTACCGGCCAGCACACACGGCACATCTCTCAAACCGGCAGATTCGCAGCCATGCCCCACCCCACCACCGGCCCCCTAGTCCTCGACGGCGGCCTCGCCACCGAACTGGCGGCACGCGGCTACGACCTCTCCGACGCCCTATGGTCCGCACGCCTGCTCGCCGACGCGCCGGAGGCCATTGAGGCGGTGCATCGCGCGTACTTCGAGGCCGGCGCCAATGTCGCGATCACCGCGAGCTATCAGGCGAGCTTCGAGGGGTTTGCCGCGCGTGGGTACTCGCACAGCGACACGGTACGTCTGCTTCAGCAGTCGGTAACACTCGCGCAAGCCGCGCGCGATCACGTTGCGGCGAGTGCCTCGGCGCCAGCGCGCGACATGTGGGTGGCCGCATCCGTCGGGCCATACGGCGCCACGTTGCACGACGGCTCGGAGTATCGCGGCAACTACGGGCTCACCGAAGACGCACTCGTCGCCTTTCACCGGCCGCGCATGGAGGCGCTGCTGGGCGCTGGTCCCGACCTGCTCGCCTGCGAGACGCTGCCGTCGCTGCTGGAGGCGCGGGCCGTTGTGCGGGTGCTGCGTGAGTTTCCCCAGGCGCGCGCCTGGGTGACGTTTTCGTGCCGCGACGGCGCGCATACGAGTGCGGGTGATGCCATCGCCGAGTGCGCGCAGATGCTGCACGCGGAGCCGCAGGTGGTGGCGATGGGCGTCAACTGCGTGGACCCGGTACTGGTGACCCCGCTGGTGCGCACCATGGCCGCCGAGACCAGCAAGCCCATTGTGGTCTACCCCAACTCGGGGGAGCTGTGGAACGCCGCGGCGCGCTGCTGGGAAGGGTCGGCCACGCGATTTACCGGCTATCTGCACGAGTGGATAGACGCCGGTGCCACGTGGATTGGCGGCTGCTGCCGCACTACGCCGGAGGATATCCGGGTCGTGCGTGCGGTGGTTGATGGCGGGTGAGGCTGGTGGTGGTCTGGTCTCTTTGGGGTGTCTTCCACCTTGAGCGCTGCCGATGAGTCAGACTGTTGAGAAACGAGTGAATAGCCCCCCGTATTTCAATGACTCTGACCCCTTGAAGCTCCGCGCCGGCCGTCGAGCGCACCTCCGCCGCCGCGGTTCGCTGCGCACCCACCTGCAACTGCGCGTTGGCCAACGTCACGTTCACGCTTCCCACCGTCGGCGGGGCGCTGACACTCGCGCCACCTGCATCACCACCACCGCCACACGCCACCGCCGTGAACGTCATTGCCGCCATTGCGACGGCAGAGAAATTGGCGCGAATGCGCCGGTACACATGACCTGCCATGATGTGCATGCCTCCACAAAAAGTCATTCGCAGCACTCGAGGGGATTCGTTGCTGCAGAACGAACATCGTGGCGACGTCTGACAATTCTGGTCGCGCACAACACGCGCGAAATTGCTTCGGTTTTCACTCGGAAAACACATTGCATCGAGGTGTGTTCATCCATCGCTATCGGCTGCTATCGCGCGTTGTCAGCAGCGGATTTTCATGCGCATCACTGTCAGATGGACCCACGATATTTCCGATGCGGGAGCACTCGATGCAGTCGTCGCTCCAACGCGTTGCGCTTCGGACTTCACTCGTGCCGGTACCCACCGCCAGCGCGCAGCAGTTTCCGCAGATCCGATGCCGGCATAAAGGCGTGAGCCTTCCCGACTTTGCGTTGACTCAGTAGTCCCTGCGCGACCAGCTTCATCAAGTCACTTCTCGCCGTCTCATAGCTGACGCCGTGCGAGATCTTGTGCGATTCCACCGAATAGCGCGCGAGTGGCTGCTTGAGCGCATGATTGATCAGCGCAAGCTGTCGTTGGTTGAGCTCGGCGTATACCGTCGACGCTTGGCGTACAATTTCTTCGGCCTCGTGCATCTCCCGGGCCTTTCGCGCCAGGTAGCTGTGCAGATCGTCGATGGCACGGATCAGCACACGCATCTGATAGAGCAAAAAGTACGTCACGTCATTGTCGTCGCTCTCCGTATACAAATACGACCGCGCGTACTGCGCCCGCGCTTTTCGAAGAATGCGTGAGATCGAGACATATTCGCAGAGCCAGTATCCCTGCCGCGCCATGGACCAGTAGAAGAGCGCGCGGGCCGTGCGGCCGTTCCCGTCTACGAATGGATGATCGTAGGCGAGCCAAAAGTGCAGAAGAATTGCCCGTACGGCCGGCGGCATGAACTCACCGGGTTCATCGGCATTTGCGAACGCGCACATTTGCTGCATGCGGCCATAAACTGCCGCACATACAGCATACCCTGAAAGTTGTTCAGAATCATTCGTTCACTTCGATTTCGAGGGGCACGCCCCTCTTGGATCATGGCTTTGGCGACTTTTCTGGTCGTTGAAGCGCCTTCGAGCTGACTCGATGTAATCGCCTCCTCGACGATCGACTTGAACAGGTACGTGTCTCGCGTGGCGGGGTTCGTGACTTGTTCACTGCCTTGAATATTGCCGCCCGCATTGCGGTCTATTTGGTGGAGCATCTCCAAGGCGGGATTCGGAAGCGCGTACTGAAATGGCGTCCCCTCGACGTCCGTCAGCGGCAACCGGCGATAGAGGGCCCGCCTCGCGAGCTTTACGGCAATCCACTGTTCCTCTGCCGTGAACCGTTTGGATGGGGGCGCGTGCCGAATGGTAGCCAGCTACTAGTTGCTACTAATTGGTACAAAATTAGGAGTTGCTGGTCCGTCCGCACACGCATGTACTAACTCGGGAGAAATTGGTAGCAAGCTTGGGCACGCCGGTGCACTTTCCCCCCAGCCCGTAGTCCGCACCCCGCACCCGGATACCACGATGTCCCGCCTTGCTGCCACCCGTCGCCCGCTTCTGGTGTTGGGCATCCTGCTCGCCACCGCCGCCGCCCCGGTCAGCGCGCAGCAAGCGCCAACCCCCATGACCGCGGACGACCTCCTCAACGTCCGCACCGTATCCGTTGGGGATTTCTCCCCCGATGGCCGCTGGATGGTTGTCCGCATGGCGAAACGCGGTGACGGCCTGGGGTTCGTAGCGGCGCGCGATGGCGACCCCAGCTACACGCGGCCGGCGCCGGCGCGGCTGCTGCTCGTCAACACGGCCACCGGCGACACGATGCCGGTGGTGAACACGCCGCGCACCATTGGGAGTGTGGCGTGGAGCCGAGATGGGGCGCAGCTGGCGATTGCCACGCGCGACAGTGTGCCGGCGCTGCTGCTCTGGGACATGGCGGCCAAACGGCTGCGCACGCAACCACTGGGCGGTGCGCGCCTGGCGGAGAACACCGACCTGCGGTGGACCACCGCGGGCACGTTGCTCTTTGCCGTGCGGGAGCGGGGCTGGCTTGCCGAGGTGAAGGCGCGCTTCGATTCGCTGGTGCATGGCCCCATCAGCGTGCAGGTGGGTGGTGATCCGTTCCTTGGCTGGGACGTGCTCCGCCGGCTGGGGAACCGCGCCATGCTGGTGGCACTCACGCCGCAGCGCGGGACGCTCGACACGCTGGTGCCGGCGGCACAGATCACCAGCTGGACCACGTCGCCCAATGGGGAGCACCTCACGTGGCGCGAAGATCGCACTGCCAAAACCAACTACGAAGGGGGCGCGAGCAACGAGGCGCGCGTCATGGTGCGTGTCGCGGGTGCGGCGCCGCGTGCACTGTTCGCCTCCATGCGCGGCATCACGCTGTCGCAAGCCGACGATGGCATGCGCTACGCCTACGCCAAAGACGGGGCGATTTACGTGGCCAGCCTCACCGACACCACGCCGCGTCGTCTGGTAGGCCCAGCGCCACGTGCACGCGGGGACTCGGCTGCTGACAGCACAGCGCGCGCGCGCGAAGAGCGCTTCACGCTGGTGCGCATGGCGCCCACGGGCGATGCCGTCGTCGCGTCCACACGCAACGGACTGTGGCTAGTGCAAACGGCAGACGGTTCGCGCAAGGCACTCAGCACCGTCACCGACACGGTGCGCGGGCCGCAGGTCACGCTCAGCGAATGGTCGTCCAATGGCCGCACGCTCTATCTGGCGTACGCGTCGCGCACGTCGTGGGATAGGGGCATTCTGCGCGTCGACGTGGCCAGCGGCGCGCTCGACACGCTCGTGCGTGATGGTCGCATATACGGAGCGCCGAGCGTGAACGCCGATGGCACGCGCATGGCGCTCACGATTGCCGCCGAGGGGCGTCCGGCCGACCTGTGGCTCGCTGGTGGGCGCATGGACGGGGCAAAGCGTGTGCTCGAGAGCAATCCGCAGTTCGCGTCGAGGGTGCTGCCGCAGACGCAGCTGGTGAGTTACCTCGATGCCGATGGCCGCTCGCAGTTCGGGGTGCTCACCACGCCATCGCGCGAGGCGCGCAACCTGCCCACGGTGTTCAGCGTGTACGAGTCCTTCTTCGACGACGGCTTCGATGCCACCACGATGTATCTCGCCAGTCACGGCTACGCCGTCATGAAGCCTAGCGTGACGTTTGACATTGGTTATCCCGGCGAAGCGTGGTTGAAGGGCGTGACGGCGAGCGCCAACAAGCTCATCGAAATGGGCATCGCCGACAGCAGCAAGCTGGGGGTGCATGGCACCAGCTACGGCGGGTATGCCACCAACCTCATCATCACGCAAACCAACCGCTTCAAGGCGGCGATCAACGTGTCGGGCAAGGTGGACATGATTTCGTTCTACACCGATTCGCCGCGGCTGGGGGTGCGCAATGTGAACGCCGCCGAAAAAACGCAGGACCGCATTGGCGCCACGCTCTGGGAACAGCCGCAGAAGTACGTGCAGCACAGCGCGGTGATGTTCGCCGATCGTATCAAAACGCCGCTGCTGCTGCTCACCGGCGGTGAAGATCACAACGTGCCGGCGCTCAACACGCGCGAGATGTACTTCGCCCTGCGCCGGTTGGGGAAGCCGGTGGAGTGGGTGAACTACACGAACGGTGGGCACGGCATTCCCATGACCAACGCGACGGAGTTTGCCGACTGGCATACGCGGTTGCTGGGGTGGTATACGCGCTATCTCAAGCCTGAGGCGAAGCGGGCGACGACGTCGCAGTGACCTGTCAGTTCAAGGGGTCAGAGTCGTTCAACGACTCTGACCCCTTCAAGCCCACATGAACACGCCTCCCTCCCATGAAGATGTCCCCGAGCATCACGCCATGAGCGTGGCGATCATTGGCCTTCCGTACGACGCCAGCTCGTCGTTTCTGCGCGGCGCAGCGCACGCGCCGCAGCAGATTCGCGACGCGCTGCATTCCCCTTCGGGCAACCAGTGGTCGGAGTCGCTGCGCGACGTGCTGGACCCGCAATGCGTTCGCGACGTCGGTGACCTGGTGCTCACGCCCGATGCCAGCGCGCGCGTCGAGATCGAACGGGGCATCAGCGCGCTGCTCGATCTTCCGGCGCGGCCCCTGGCGCTTGGCGGCGACCATTCGGTGACGTATCCGGTGCTGCGCGCCGTGAACCAGCGGTACTCGCGTCCGGCCATCCTGCACATCGATGCGCACGCCGACCTGTACGATGCGTTCGAGGGTGATCGGTACTCCCACGCCTGCCCGTTCGCGCGCATCATGGAGGAAGGGCTGGCGTCGCGACTGGTGCAGGTGGGTATTCGTACCCTCACGCCACACCAACGCGCGCAGGCCGATCGCTTTGGCGTCGAGGTCATCGACATGCGCGCGTGGGCGGCCGGTGTGCGACCGGTGATCGACGAGCCCGTGTACATCTCGGTGGACCTCGATGGCCTCGATCCGGCGTATGCCCCTGGCGTGTCACACTGGGAACCCGGCGGGCTGACCACACGAGAGGTGCTCACCATGATTCAGCAGTGTGCCGGTCACGTGGTCGGCGCCGATGTGGTGGAGCTCAATCCACACCGTGATGAGTCGGGACGGACCGCCATGGTCGCCGCGAAGATCGTGAAGGAGCTGGTCTGTGCCATGTACCCGGCATGCTCGCTATCCCGTTTGGGCGCGACGGCCTATCTTTCATAAGCCCTGACCACCGACCATGACGACAGCCGATCTCCTTCAGCGCATTACGATCCGCCCCGAGCAATGCGGGGGCCGTCCCTGCATTCGGGGGATGCGGATTCGCGTGATTGATGTGTTGGAGTTACTGGCAGCGGGTGAGTCACAGGCGCAGATCCTGGAGGATTATCCGTACCTGGAATCCGATGATATCGCGGCGTGTTTGCTATATGCTGCCCGGCGTCTGAACCATCCGAACGTCGCGGCGTAATCGGTCATGACGGATGCGACGTCGTCCGGGGTGGTGTGGCTCGACGCGCAGCTGCCGCCAGCGATGGCCCGGTGGCTCAGACAGACGCATGGCATTGATGCGTGGCATGTCGCAGAGGTGGAGCAGCTCGAGGCAAACGATTCGGCGATCTTTGCGGCTGCGCGGTCTGGGAGAGCGGCCGTGTTGATGACCAAGGATGATGATTTCGTGCAGCTCGTCGAGCGACTCGGTCCGCCGCCGCAAATCGTGTGGGTGACGTGCGGGAATATGCGGAATGCGGAACTCCGCGCGATTGTGTTGGACGCATGGCCGCGAATTGCGGCACTGCTCGCGAGTGGCGAAGCGCTCGTTGAACTCGGGCGCCGCACGACGCCCCTGGAGTAGGTGAGGTAAGCACGGTGGCGCCGATGAAAGAGCGAGATACGCACTATCTGTGGACCACCATCGCCCTCGCGCTCGCGACGTTCGGCGGTTTCTGGTTCACGTACTTCGGCCCGCGCGT
>CANGXD010000107.1 GCA_947457545.1 Gemmatimonadaceae bacterium | reverse complement strand
TTGATCGTGCTCAAGTTCGAGAGCGGTCACCAGATCAAGGTGTACCAGAACGAAGGCAAGGCCTTCGACGCGTACTCCGGTGAGACCATCAAGTTGCTCGCCGTGAATGACCCGACGTCGAGCGACTGGGAACTGGTCGAAAACCGCAAGGCCGACGCCTTCGACGACGCGCCCTGAACGGCGCGCGCCGGACCGGTGCCGTGACGGATGGCGCCAGTACCGACGTTGGTCTGCTCCTGAGTACAACAGACGCGGTGTACATCACGGGCAATACTGTTGCCCCGGTGTGCACCGCGCTGTAGTATCGACAGTGTGAGTGCTCACCCGTTGCACCCCAGTAGTACGGCAGTAATCGACGCCGCGCGCCAGCGTGGCGGCGCCTTGGTCGCCCTCGAAAGCTCGGTCCTCGCCCAGGGGCTTCTGCCCCCGTTCAACCGCGAGGCGGCGACGCGCATGATGCGCGCCGTGACCGACGCCGGCGCCACCCCGGTCATCACCGCCATCGTCCGCGGCGTCCCGGCGTTCGGACTCGACGATGACGCGCTCGAGCGCTTTCTCGCCCGCGACGGCGTCCGCAAGGTATCGGCCCGCGATCTTGGCATCGCGGTGGCCGACGGTGCCGATGGCGCCACGACGGTCGCCGCCACGCTGGCCATGTGCGCGCTGGGCTCGCTCGAGGTCTTCGCCACCGGAGGGATCGGTGGGGTGCACCGCGATGCCCCGTTCGACGAATCGGCCGACCTCGTGGAGCTCGCGCGTACCCCCGTGATCGTCACCTGTGCGGGTGCCAAGTCCATTCTCGACCTTCCTGCCACCCTCGAACGCCTCGAAACGCTCGGGGTCCCGGTGGTGGGGTATGGAACCGACGAGCTCCCCGGATTCTTCTCGGTGAGCACGGGGCTCCGGCTCACGTCGCGCATCGACACCCCGGCGGGCATCGCCAGGGCGTGGCGTGCCCACCGCGCGCTAGGGCGGCAGAGTGCCATGCTCGTGGTGCAGCCACCCCCCGCCGAACACGCGGTTCCGGTGGACGTGGTGGAAGCCGCGACGGCGGCGGCGCTCATGGCTGCCCGTGATGCGGGGATTCGCGGCGCGGCGGTGACGCCGTTCCTCCTTGCCGATATTCAACAGCGTACCCAAGGACGCTCGGTGCAGGCCAATCTGGCGCTGCTCGAGAACAACGCCCGCCTCGCCGGTCAAATCGCCGTGGCGCTGCGGGCATGAGGGCAGTTCACTTTCACCGGTCGCGCCCACGCGGGATGCGAGCCGCGCAGCTGCAGCATTGAACGAAAGCCGTCGATCACGGTACTATCCGGTAACCCGCTCGATCCGGAGGCCAGTTTCGCCATGACCAACCCGTTCCTGAGTTCCGAGGAATACGACGAGCGCGCTCATGCCCTTTACAACGAGGGGCAGTACGACGAGGCGCTCCAGTTGCTGCGCGAAGGGCTCGCGCTGTATCCGCAGGCCGTGGAGCTACACGTCGGCGTGGGCTACGCGCGTCTTGCCCGCGAAGAGTACATGTGGGCCCGCCGGAGCTTCGACGAAGCGCTCCTGCTCGACCCCGAGCACGAAGACGCGCTCGCCGGCCTCGGCGAAGTGCTGCTCAAGTTCGGGCAGCATGATGCCGGCTTGCAGGCGTTCGAGCGCACCATCGAGCTGGGCTACGAAGACGACGTCGATCTCATGCTCCAGATCGGGCGCGCCCTCTTCCGCGAAGGGTTCGTGGAGCAGTCGCTGCAGTACTTCGATCGCGCGGTGCACCAGGCCGAAGACTCGGCCGAAGCGGTGGCCTGCATCGGCTATGCGCAGCACCGGCTCGGCAACGATGTCGAAGCGATGGTGGCGCTGCGTCGCTCGCTGGTGCTCGACGAACAGTTTGCCGAAGGGCGCGTGTACCTCGCCAACCTGTTGTACGACGCCGGCGACGTCGACGGCGCGCTGGCCGAATTCGAAAAAACATCGCCCGAAGACCACTGGGACGAGCTTGGCATCTGGCGTCTCATGGAGCTCAAGAAGGCCGTGTACAAGCTCGCCGACGACGACGGTGAACTGAAGCCGTGGGAAGCGCGTCTGGTCGAACTCGCGGGTGAGCCGGACGCCATCGACGAACTGCTGGCCGAAGTCGAACAGTCGATGCTCGAAGAGGAGCAGGCCGAGGGACAGCCGTCACAGGGACAGCTGGAAACACTGGGCACGCTGCTGACCGGGCTCGTCGGTCAGCAGCAAGCCGGTGAGTTGGGCGAGCAGGGGAGCACGTCGACCGACGTGCTCATGGCCGACGACGGCGTGCATCGCGTGATCATGCGCGACGGCAGCACGTTCGAAGGGAGCTGGGAAGAGATCGTGCAGTCGCTGCGTGATGCGCGCGATGCCGGTCGTCCGCTCGACGAATACATGGCCATCGAGGCGCGTCGTTTTTATGGCGCGACTGGGATGCGCGTGGCCTCGCATGCCCCGGAAGCGTTTCTACGGGGTGGTGCCGACGCAGGTATGCTTCGCATTGTGCGCTGATTTCGCCAATCCTCGCGCGGCGCTCGAAGCGGCGCGACTGGTCTTCACGAACCCCGCAGCCGCCACCGCCCCCGCGCTTTGGAGCGCGGCGCAGCACGTGCTGCAGCTGGTGCTCGGTCGACCCGAGCTTACCGGGCAGGCGCTCGTGGGTGAGGTGCGCCGCCACGGACTGATCTCGTTATCCGATGCGCATGCTCTCGTCGGCCTGAGTGACTGGGCCGATCGCAGCGCGGTCGCGGCCACCAACGAAGCCGAGCGTACGCTCGTGCGCGAAGCGTGGATGGCGCTCGATCACGCGGTACCCGAGTCACCCTCGCCGGCAGCGTCGTTCGCGCCACCGTCCGCCGGTGGAGGCGCGTCCGTGCCTCCTTTTGCGCCGCGATCGTCTGCGCCGCCATTGTCGCCGCCTCCCGCCGTGCCTTCGCAGGCTCCGTCGCCGGGGGCGTCGGCGTTCGACGCCGACATGCCGATGGCACCGGCGCGTTCATCGCACCGGAAGCGTCTGTATACGGGACTTGGTGCGGTGGGGGTGCTCGTCGCGCTGGTTGCCGGCGGGGCGTGGTGGTACGTCAGCGGTCGTGCCGACCGTCGCGTCGAAGCCGGGATCGATGCCTATGCGCGCGGCGCCCGCGAAACGGCGCGGGTGGCGTTCGTCGAGGCGGCGCAGGCCGACCCCACCGACGCGAGGCCACTGGTGTACCTCGGGCGCATTTCCCGCGAAGAGGGCGACCTCGCACGCGCGCGCCGGTTCTTGACGAATGCCGTTCGTGTGGCGCCCTCCAGCAGCATCGCGGCCCGCGAGCTCGCATCGGTGATGCTCGCCGACGGTCAGCCGGAAATCGCGCGCCGCTTCTATGTGCGCGCCATCGAACTCGATCCCACCGATCGTACTGCGCAAGGCTTTCTCGGCTGCGCCCTGGTCCGCCTGCAGCGCCTCGACGAGGCGCGCCGGTGGACGGAGCGCGCCGGTCCCGGTGACTGGCAGCGGTGCGTTCCCCTTACGCCCATGTCCGGTGCGCCCACGGCGCCGCCGGGGTATGGGCCTGTGCCCCCGCCATGACCACTACGCTGCTGCGTCCCAGCGACGCGCTCGCCCTGCATCACGACACATATCGGGAAGTCCTGCCTAACGGCCTCACGCTGCTGGTGCGACGTGACCCATCGGCACCGGTGGTGTCGATCGTGACGTACGTGAAGGCGGGCTACTTCGACGAGTCCGATGATGTGGTGGGCATTGCCCACGTGCTCGAGCACATGTTCTTCAAGGGCACGCCAACGCGCGGGGTGGGGCAGATCGCGCGCGAGACGAAGGCCAATGGTGGCTATCTCAACGCGCACACCATTTACGACCACACGAGCTACTACACGGTGTTGCCGTCGTCGAGCTTCGTGGCGGGGCTCGAGATCCAGTTCGACGCGTACGCCCGCAGTGTGATCGACGGTGAAGAGCTCGCGCGCGAACTCGAAGTCATCATTCAGGAAGCCAAACGCAAGCGCGATACGTCGTATGCGGTGGCGATCGAGACGCTGTACGCCGTGCTGCACGACCGGCATCGCATTCGTCGGTGGCGCATTGGCGACGAAACGCTGTTGCGCACCTTCTCGCGCGAGCAGCTGGTAGGCTTTTACCGGCACTGGTATCGGCCCGACAACACGGTGCTGTGCATCGTGGGTGACGTGGACATTGACCAGGTGCGTCGTGAAGTGGTGGCGCGCTATGGTGCGCTCGACGCCGGCGCGCCCGCGCGCGATCGCGGCCCGCAGGAATCGCAGCTGCCCGGCTTGCGCCGCAAGGAATGGAGCGGTGATATCGCGCAGCAGCATGTCGCCTTCGGCTGGCGTGTGCCGCCGCTTGGCCATGCCGATACGCCGGCGCTCGACCTCGCAGGCATTGCGCTCGGCACGGGACGGGCGTCGCGCTTGTATCGGGCGGTGCGCGAAGAGCAGCTGGCGAGTGGCGTGACGGCGTGGAATTACACGGCGGGTGATGTGGGCGTGTTCGTGGCGCACACCGAAGGCGCGCCCGCGACGGCGCGCGAGGCGATGCGTGCCATGTGGAGAGAAGTGCAGGCCGCGCGCACCGACGGCTTCCGCCGCGGCGAAATCACGCGCGCCCAGCGCATCCTCGAAGCGCGCTGGTTGCGCCGTCTCGAGAGCATGGACGGCCAGGCGCAGTATCTCGCCGGCTGGGAAGCAGAAGGCGGCTTGGAGGTGGCCTCGCGGTATTACGACGCGTTGCTCACACTCGATGCGAAGGCCGTACAGGAGGCTATGCAGCGACATCTCGACCCCACGCAGGTGGCGATGGTGTCGTATCGGCCCGAAGGGAGTGCCGAGCTCGTGTCGTCCGATGATGAGCTGCGTGCGCTGCTGGAGAGCGAGGGGAGCATGGGCAGCGCGGTCATGCCGTCGCCGTCGACGCTCACGCCGCCAGTGTCGCACGTGGCCATAGAAGCTCCCGCCGTGCACACGGGCCTGGTACACGAGCAACAGGGAGACGTGCATGTGTATCGCACGCCGTCGGGTGTTCCGGTGCTGGTGTTGCCACGTCCGGGATCGCCGCTGGTGAATCTCGGTGTGTACCAGCGCGGCGGTGTGGCGGTTACCGATGTCGAGCACGAAGGACTCGCGCGCATTGCCATGCAGGCGACGCTCAAGGGCACGCGCTCACGCACCGGTTCACAGGTGGCGGAAGCGGCCGAAGAATTGGGGAGCAGCATTGGGGTGAGCGCCGGCCTCGAAAGCTTAGGCTGGAGCATGTCGGTGCCGGTGCGGCACTGCGCCGCGGCGGCCGAACTGCTCGCCGATGTCGTGCAGCATCCGTCGTTCGCCGCCGAGTCGGTGAATACCGAACGCACATTGGCGCTTACGGAACTCGCGCGGCTGCGCGACGACATGTATCGCTGGCCCATGCGTCTCGCCACCTTGGCGGCGTACGGCGCACATCCGTACGCACGGTCGGTGTTGGGCAACGAGCAGTCGCTAGCGGCGCTCACGAACGATGATGCGCGCGCCTTTCACGCAACGCACATCATGCGCGGCGCCTCGGCGATTGCCATCGTGGGCGATGTGACACCAGACGACGTCGCGGCGATGCTCGCGCGTCACTTTTCCCAGTTGGCCTTTGCCGACGCGGTGGCGCTCCCCATGCACGAGTGGCCGACGGAACGGCATCGGGCGATCGAGTCGCGCACCAAGCAGCAGACCGCGATGGCGATGCTCTTTCCGGGGCCGGCACGGTCGGCGCCCGATCGATTTGCGGCGCGGGTGTTGTCGGCGATTGCGAGTGGACTGGGCGGACGCTTTTTCGAACAGCTGCGCGACAAGCAGTCGCTCGCGTACACGGTGCAGGCGTTCCCGCTCGAGCGGAATGCCGGCGGCGCGTTCGGCGCGTACATCGCCACCGATCCCACGCGCGAAGACGAGGCGCGTGAAGGGCTGTTGTCGGAGTTCGCCAAGTTCCGCGAGGCGCCGCCGACGGCCGAGGAGCTGACCCGGGCGCAACGCTATCTCATTGGGACACACGCCATCGCCCAGCAGTCGGGCGGCACGGTGTTGTCAGAGCTTGTGGACGCGTGGCTCTTTGGTGAAGGGCTACAGGAGCGGCACGAAGTCGCGTCGCAGCTGGCGGCGGTCACGGCGGCGGATGTACACGCGATGGCGCGGCGGTACTTCGATCCGCTGCGGATGGTGGAAGGGGTGGTGCGGGGCGTCGCCGCGACCGCGACTGGGACCGAGACTTGGACGGCTTAGCTCGTTGGTCTTGGTCGGGGTTGGGGGGGTAGTCGGGGTACAGCCACTACGGTCGGGGTACCGCTACGACGGTCGGGGTACTGCCACTACAGTCGGGGTCTACACACAGTCGGGGTCTATGCCGGGTCGGGGACAAAATGTCGGGGCTGCCCCGACCCAGACCCCACCCCCGACGCGCCAGCAAAGCGCCGCGCAAGACCCGACCGGGACTCCGACTGTGTGTAGACCCCGACTGTCGTGGCAGTACCCCGACCGTGGTAGCTGTACCCCGACTGTGTTGGCCGTACCCCGACTACCACCCCCAACCCCGACCAAGACCCCAAGCCTACCGCCCGCCCGCGCGCACCTCGCGCATTCCTCGCGCCGCAAGTCCAACCGCAGTAACCGCCTGCCGCTGCCGCCCGTTCGCCGCGCGTAGCCCGAGCCACCCCTCGTAGTCGGCCGGTTCGCCGATGATCGCCGCCCCGATCCACGGTTGGCGCGATCCCCACGCGAGCGCGCGGCGAATCGCAGCCGTTTGCGCGGCGTCACCATGTGCGTGCGGGAGTCCCCCCACATTCACCAGCCAGTGCGGCTGCGTGGCGCCGTCACGCCCGCGCGCCTGCGCATGCCACCGCTCGAGCGCGCGCAGCCGCGCGTCGACGGCGGGGAGCCCGGTAAAGCTCGGATAGATCGCGGCGCCCAACAGTTCGACCGGCGAGCCGGATTGCGCGGCCCAGTGATACACCGCGCTGTCGGTCGCATCGAGGCGCGATCCACTCCAGCCGGTGATCGTGCGCGGGCGCACGCGCTCGACTTCGCGCGCCGCGCGCGTCATGATGCTGCGCCACCAGTTGGCGGTGGGCGGCGTGGCCGCAAACCACCGCGGTAACGGATCGCCGATCGCGGGGAAGAGGACATCGGGGCGCACGCGGGTCAGCACGCGTTCTATCGACGCGATCCGGTCGAGATCGTCGACCGGTGTTGGGCGCCCTTCCACCCGCAGACCAATGGCAATGCGCACACTGTCGGCGCGCAGCGGCTCGAGCACGCGCGCCAGCGAGTCGAGCGCACTGCCGCGCGCCCCCTCGGCGTCGAGCAGCACCAGCACTACGTCGGGAGAGAACGCCGCCACCAGTGGCGCATCGGCTTTGACCGCACGCGCCGGCGGAGCGCCATCGAGCACCGGATACAGCCGAATGCCAATCACGAAGTCGCCCTGCGGGCGCGCCTGCATCGGCTCCGAACGCGCCGTCTGGTAGCTGCGCACCGCGGCCACGCCACGCGGCCACTCGATCACCAGCAACGTCGTGAGGGCCGTGGCGGCGAGTACCAGCAGCGCACGCACAGCGCCCGACAGGCGCCAGCGTGCGGGGTAGGCGGGCGCAATCATGGGCACGAGCGCCGTCAGCGGCGACACGAGCGCCGCGCGTCCGACGGTGATGCCCACGATCACGTCGCGCGCCGACAGCACCGCCTGCAGCGGCAGCGGAGCGCCCCCGGTTTGCGCCACCTGGTAGTCGCCCATCGCGATCGCGACCAGCACCAGGTCGTACAGCAGAATGGGGAGCCCGACGAGCACCGAAATGAGGCGCGCCACGAGCGCGTAGAGCACCTGCAGCGCCACCGCGATGGCGACGGCGGGGATGATCCACGTGATGCCGGAAATGGTGCGGGCGCCGGCTTCGGTGGCCGACGCGATGCTCACCACCAGCGACGGCACGACGAGCAAGCCGCAAAACGCCGCGAGTTGCGTGAACGCCTTGGGGGCTTCGCGCCGCGCCGCGATCCAGCCCGCGAGCGCAACGTCCCAAGCGAGCACGGCCGCAGCGATGCCGACGACCACCAACGGCAACGGATCTCTCAGGGCGTCTCGCAACATGATCTGTGACGATAACGGCCCCCGGGCATCGCTGGCACCCCGGTGGCCCGTTCGGGTACCTTACGACATCCCTATGGCCATGGAACGCTCGACCGCCGCGACGCGCATCGTCACGTTGCCGAACCTGGTGTCCACGTCGCGTGTGGCACTGGGCTTCGGCTTTCTCGTGGCCGATGCCGTGCCGGTTCGGTTCGCACTCATTGCGATCGCGTCGCTCACCGATGTGCTCGACGGCTGGCTCGCGCGCCGCACACACGCGGCGTCGCGCATCGGCGCGCTCGTCGATCCGGTGGCCGATCGATTCTTCGCGCTGTGCGTGGTGGTGGGCTACGTGGCCGGCGGGTCGCTCAGTGCGTGGCAGGCCCTCGCACTCATGTTCCGCGACGTCATGTCGATTGTCGGATGGTTCGTCGCCCGCAACGTGAGCTGGCTTCGCCCCATCACCTTCAAGGCCCGACTGCTCGGCAAAGCCGTGACCGCGCTGCAGCTGGCGACGTTTCTCGTCGTGCTCTTTGCGCCCGCATGGACCGACGCGATGGTCTGGTTCGTGTTCCTGGTGGGCGCCGCGGCAACGATCGACTACACGCTGATGTTGTGGCGGGAGCGCGTGACGGAGCCGCGCTGACGCACCGGGCGATCGCACAGGATACGAACAACAAACGCCCCCGGAGTCCGGGGGCGTTTGAAATTCTTGCTATGTAATTCGTGCGTCTGTATGCCCAGCGCGCTGCCGTGTTAAACGGTCGCGGTTTCCTGCTTCTTGGTCGGCTGCGCAAAGCGCTCGCCAAGGGTGCGCAGTTCCGTGATTTCCGGAGCCTTCAGCTCGGGGTAACGGTCCTGAATGTAGACCATCGTGGCGTCGAACCACTCCTTCTGGTCTTCGGGATGACACCCGATAACACCGCACTGCATGATCTGCTGGAACATCTCGTCACGGGCCTCCTGATACGGAGAAGGCGCCATGGAATCACGACGCGGACGAAGCTTGGGCTTAGCCATTTCCTCTGGGTAGTGCGTCGAACAGGCTGCCCGGCGTCTCCGGTGCAGCTGGGTAAATCTAACCGATAAGGAACCCTATTGACAGGGGCGATAGGTACTCGCACCCCTCACCGGCCACTTCTCTTTCTCTACGCAAGCCACTCCCGTAACGCTGTGGCGAGCGCCTCCGGATCGTCTTCCGAAACAAGCATCCCCGGCGCGCGCGTGGTGATCACGGGCACCACCGACGCCCCGGCCAGCAGCGCCTGCCACGCCTTCACGCGCGGCGCCGCGGCCACGCCGTGCTCGCCCCCGCCGCACCAGAGCAGCACGTTGCCGGCAAACGACTCGAGCCCCGACAGCGGACTCTCTTCGGCGCTGTCTTCGGTCAGACTGACCGCGCTGGCGAGCTGCAGCAGCTCCGACGCCCCGTTTCGACCAATCCAGGGCGCCAGATAGCGCAGCACCAGTCGCTCCGGCATACGAGCCGGGTCGCTCACGGAATCCTGCAGCAGCGGCTCCAGCAACGGCCGCGCGCCGAACAGGCTGTTCGCGCTAAGCGCCGACAGCGCCGAGGTGCGCTGAAGGGCCCGTATGGCGGGGCCCGGCAGATCGTCGGGATCCAGCGGCTCGAGCAGCGCCAGTCGCTGCACGCGCCGCGGGTGGCGGGCGGCGAGTACCAGCGCCACCTCGGCCCCCGCATCCTGCCCCACCACCGACACCTCGCCCAGCCGCAATGCCGTCAACGCCCGTTCCAGGTACTCGGCCTGCGCCGTGAGCCCGTAGGCGGCGCTGGCAGGGCGGTCGGACTCCCCGAATCCCAGCAGGTCGACGCAGACCACGGTGTAGCCGGCCGACGCCAGCACCGGGGCAACCGCCCGCCAGCTGAAGGCACACTGCCCGAACCCGTGCACCAGCACGACCGCCGGGCCGGCGCGTCCGAGCCGCTCCACGTGCAGGGCGCCCGCGCCCACAGGAATTCGCAGGTGTTCGGTGTACACGGTGGCAGGATAGCGCAGGGAACCCTGTGGCGCATAGCTTCCCCCTGCATTCGCGAGCCGTGCTGCGCGCCTTCAACGCGGCAGCCGCGCTGCGCGGTACACGAAACCCTCCGGCACCGCGCCGGAACGACGAGGAGATCGAGTGGCAAAGGTGACGCCCAACAAGAAGTCGAACACCGGATTTCTGCTGGTGATCGGTGTGGTGCTGGTAGCTGGCGGCGGGGCCCTCTGGGCGACGATGCAGAACAAGCCCAAGCCCATGGAGCTGCCCGCGAACGCGCCGGCGATGAAGGCCGAGGGCTACCTGCGTGGCAACCCCGACGCGCCGGTGACGATTATCGAGTTCGCCGATTTCGAGTGCCCGGGCTGCGGCCAGTTCGCCACGCTGCAGGGCCCGGACATCAAGGCCCGTATCGTCGACGCCGGTCTCGCCAACTTCCGCTTCTACGACTTCCCGCTCACGCAAATCCACGGCAACACGCTCTTCGCGCACCTCGCGGCCGCGTGCGCCAACGATCAGGGCAAGTTCTGGGAAATGCACGACCAGCTGTTCGCCAATCAGCCCGAGTGGAGCACGGCGGCCACGAGCAATCCGCGCAAGATCATCGATCCGCTCGCGACGAGCATCGGCCTCGACATGGCGAAGTACAACAGCTGCATGGACGCGCAGACGCACCTTGGTCGCATTCAGGCCAACGCCGCGGAAGGCCAGCAGCGTGGTGTGAACAGCACGCCGACGATCATCATCGGCAACAAGATGTATGCTCGACCGATGACGTTCGATCAAATCAAGGCGATTGTGGACTCGCTGGATTCTTCTCGTTAGGCCTGTTGAACCAGAAGAGGGACCTGCACGTAGCAGGTCCCTCTTCCCCAGTGAGACTCGGTTGAAGCGATTACCTGCGGCGTTGGCTCAGGATGGCTGCATACATGAACCCTTGCAGCAAAGCGGACCGAACGAGCACTCCGTGCCACTGCAACTGTAGCCCCACGGGTAGCAAACTTCCGTTCTCCAGCAGCCACCTTCTTCCGCACTCGCACCTTGAGTTGGAGCGGCTAGCGCGAAAAGACCGATGGCAACTGCAACGATTTTCTTTCGGTAATTCATACTTGATACTCCTTGATTGTCATGGTTATGTCTCACTGGTTCCGCTCTTTACTCCCCACACTCTTCGGCCCTGTTTCAATGGAACGGAGGATCGCTAACCCGTTCTCCCCGGAGGTCCGGACGATGTGTCCTTCGGTTTTTTGAAGTAGAACAAGGGTTGCATTTGAAACCCCAGCGCCAACCGGCGCATCAGAAGACACAACAACCGGTGCCGAGGTCTTCTCGGATCGGAGGTAACCGCACACAGCGGCGGAATCAGAGCTTAGTGTAATGATTCCAAGTGCGTCGGACGACTGGGAAAGCTCGCTATTGCGTTTCCGTACCAACCAGCCAACGTCTCGACAGCTCAGACAAGACTCCGCTGTAACCAACAGTATCTCCGAGACCTGTACGTCGGGAATTAGTTGACCGCAGCTATCGCGGTCACCTTTTGCACGACCGAAAAGCGAAAAAAGTCTTGCGTCAGGTTTCATGCTTTCACTTGAGCGGCATGTCAGACTGGACATTGCCGCGAGCACCGCCAGCAGCGCTCTTGACTTCATCGTCCCACCAGACTGAATCTAAAGAGTGTATGGCGGCCGCTTCCATCCGTAGCCAGCTGAACAAACGCTTCACTGGTGCTTGTGATGATTGGAGGAACGGAATCCAGATACACGATCCGATCACCAGCAACAAGTGATGCCAGCGTGTTGGACTGATTAAGGTACAGGCCTGCCGAGTAGCCGACTATCGCAAAATTGGCAACCGAGGCAACGTTCGCGATCAAAATGTTGGATTCAAGCCATCTGCGGTGATCCGTCCTTGATTGGACTTGGGCAGTTGGTGGCACCGGGTCACGGTACATCGGGTGGCCGAGACTGCGCGCAGACAGCCTTAAACTAGTTTGTTCAATCGTCCAGATACTGTCGACTAGCGAACTAACTACGTATACCAGCGAATCCCCGACGGCTATCGAAGGTCTTCTAGATGACGCCCAAAGCAAGGAGTCGGTGCTCCCGTGAGGGAGCAATCGCGCGATTGGTATAAAGGCCGAGATAGCCTTCCCATTAGAATCCGCCACCGTGAGAACTCGGTCGTCTTTGGAATCTCTAGCGTTTCCAAGAACCCAGAAGCGATTGGCGCGATCAATGGCGACTTGATCAATTCGAGAAACAGCGGGGAAGGTGATGGTCCTTTTGAATGAATAGTCGCGCTCAAATACTACAACTTGACTCTTAGCAAGATCGACTACGTAGATGCTTCCATCTTCACCGGCAAACGGATAGGCAGGCGTTCGAAACTCACCCGGACCGTCACCGCGCCGTCCGATTACTCCGGCAAACCTTCCGTCACGGCTATAACGGTGAAGCAGACCCTCTGATGCGTCGGCAATAAGGAGGTCGCCGTTAGACAGAACGGCCATCCCCGAAGGGGCAACTATCGGATGTTCTGATGGCTCGTCGAGCACCGTCGAATCCAAAACTCGCAAGAAGGAGCGACCGGCAGTGACCGAGGACGGTCGCTCTATCTTCGCCGCGACCCTATCCGAACCACCGTCATCCGTGTTCGCGCAGCCATAGAAGAGTACCGAGAATCCAAGCAGCAAGCCTCGCATACTTCTCTCCGTGTTCAAGCAATAAAGAAAAATTTGCACTGGTCCTAGGGTGCGGTCAAAGAGGTCTCGTCAAGAAGTGTGTAAATGCGCGTCAGGCGGCGGCCTTCTGGGTGGATGACACCGCGGGCACTTCGAGGCCATCCGCATAGCGGACGCCACGATACACATCGCGGCACTGCTCCGGCGCGTTCAGCTTGCGAAAGCGCTTC
>CANGXD010000106.1 GCA_947457545.1 Gemmatimonadaceae bacterium | reverse complement strand
CCCACGGTGCCCGCCGTTCCCACGGCCCTCGAGTCGCACGAACACGTCAGCCGGCACGCCGCCGCCCGCCAGTCGGTGCTTACGCGGTCGGTGATCGCGCCCTATACTCGACCGGTAGTCAACCCGCCCCGATTGAAATTCCTATCCCCAGGACGTGATTCACCGACAGCATCGGCGCCCCGTCCCGCGTCCTCGGCTCGGAGTTCCATCGAAATCGCCTCATACCGCAGCGTAGGTGAAGGGTCTGACAACGTCGCCAGCAGACGCGGCCGCGCCGAACCGCTGCCCCCACTGCCCGGCCCGCGCGCAGTTCTCCCAGTTCACGTGCGCCAGTCCCAGCTCCGCGTGCGTCGCCGCCAGGCTCGGGTCGAACCGCTCGAGCCAGCGCGCCGTCGCCGGCGCGTCCAGCACCAGCCCATCCGCCTCCAGCACCACCCCGCTCGGCCGCTGGTCGCGCGGGCCCCATACGAACGTCACGCGCGCCTCGCGTACGAAGCCGGTCTGCACCATCGCCACGGCGATCTGCCGCGTGCGCAGCGCACCGGCGCGGTCCAGACGCCATGGGTCCTTGCCCGACAGCGCGCCGCCGCCAATGGCCACCTGGGGGCCGTAGAAGTCCATCACCAGCTTGCGGCCGGTCTGGCCGTTGTCGTTCATCGGGCCGCCGTCGGTGAAGGGGCCGGCTTCGTTCACGCGCACCACGAAGTCGGCGCCGGGCGCGTCGAGCAGCTCGGGCATGCGCGCGGCTTCCAGGCGCAACACGCGCGTGAACAGCTCCCGCACCGCACGCTCCAGCACCACCGTGGGCGCAGCCTCGATGTGCTGCACACTGCTCACCACCCACGCCGGCGCGTAACGCGTGAAACCGCCGGCGCCCGTACCGGTCGGGCGCAGCGCGACAAGCAGCTTGCCGTCGGGGCCCGCGCCCAACGTGCGATCGGTCACGGTGAGTTTGAGCAGTTCGTCGCGCAGCAACCACGCGAGATGCTGCTCCATCGGCAACCAGCGCGTGTCCGGTGTGCCGATCGCGTAGCCGATGTGAATGGCCTGGTCGTCGGTGTACTCGCGCATCGCACGCTCGTCGGGGTCGGACTCGTCGATGGTGCACGCCAGCTGCACATCCACCTGCGCGGGATGCGGACACTGATAGTCGGTGCCATCACCCACGCCGGGAAACGGTTCGCCAAAGCCGGCACGCTCGTACACACCGCGCACGGTGGCTTCCACGTACGCGCGGTCCAGCGGCGCGCCCGCGGTCGACACGCGTCCGTTCACGTGACAGATGTGATGGTGCACGGCCACCTCCACCTGCACGATGGCACGGGGATCTTTCGCGAGCGCGATATCCACGATGGCGTCGGCGATCTGGTCGGCCAGCTTGTCGGGGTGGCCGGGCAACACGGCTTCGGCAACGCGCAGCCCTGCTACGGCAAATTCCATATTTGTGCGCATGGTCAATGACTCGGTGAAGGAAGTGTGGTGCTGCTGGTAACCCACGGCGCGCCGATGTGCAGCGGACCGCCACCCACCACGCCCAGGTGCAGCGCGACGTTTGCGCGGCGCAACGCCGCCGACACGGCACTCGGTACGGTCTCGACGTAGCCGTCGGTGAGCACGATGGCGGCGCTGCCGGCAGTAACATGTGCCTTCGCGTGCGTGATGACCGCACGAATCGAGGTGCCACCGGTGGTCGGCACGTGACCGCGGTCGAGGTCATTGCTGGATGCCGGCTCCACCGTGTCGGAGAACCAGTACAGCGTCGGCGTGATCTCGCGCCGCAACGTGAGCAGCGCGCGTCGCAGATGCGGCAGGAGCAGCTCCATGCTGCCGCTTACGTCCACGTAGATGGCCACGCGCTGCGGCTCCAGCTGGCGCTCCTGTATGTGACCGTCAAACAGCATCGGCGCCGGCGCGCCGAGCAGCTGCGCAGTGCGCACGCGGCAGGCGGCGCGTCGATCGTGCACACGATGCACCGTGCGCACAGCGCGCTCCCGCCACGAGATCCGCGCGCTGCCCTGCCCGTTGGTTAGCGTCGCGCGACGCAACAGGACGCGCAGGGCGTTGTCCAGCGCCGGCGTGCGCCTCGTGTCGTTGATACGCGTGAGCCCCAGGTGCTCGCCGTTCCCGGGCAGCTGGCCACGCAGTGGCTCGAGCACCGACGCCAACTGTTCGACGGCGTCATGGTCGCGTGAACCGCTGATGGCGCGTTGGTCGAACGCGGTGTCGCCGTGCGCACCCAGCAACGACACGTCAGATGCGTCGAACGCGCCGCTGTCGCGCAACGCCGCAATGATGTCGGCGTAGGTCACCTGCGTGTAGTGCGGCGTCGGCCGCTCCCACCAATTCACATCGTCAGGCGTGTCGAGCGTGAGATCGTACAGCTCGCGATGAATGTGCCGCAATGCGGTTGGCATCTTGCGCGACGCCAGCCAGTTGGGCCTCGACGGCCAGCCCGGCGGTGGACGCAGGATGAACCCCGGCGTCGCATTGGCCGCGTAAAAGTCGGTGAACAGATCGGCGTAGCGCTCGACGACGCCCCCGAACCGCATGGCGCCATGGTGCGACTGCGCGCCCTGCGCGCCCGTGTTCGCCACCGTGGCCAAGACGGTGCGATTGATGATGGCGTCGAAGGCGACGTTGTGAATGAGTGTGGGCCGCGGGAACAGGCGTGTGTGGCCGAGTGAGATATGCAGCAGCTCGTGCAATACGAGCGCGGCCAGTCGTTCGGGAGTGTGGCACCAGCGCGCGACGAACGTGGGGTTGAGCAGCAGCCGCGGCCGGTCGAGGCACTCCACGCAGGCGGTGGCGGTTTGGTCGCTCCATTCGACGGTCGACACGGTGAGCAGGGCGTTGATGGCGTGCGCGTGTACGCCGACGAGATCGAGTACGCGCGCGACCTGTGCATCGGCGGCGCCAAGTGGCGTGGCACGTTCCGGCTCGGCGCAGCGGATTGCTTCCTGAACGGGAGTCATCGTGATCCCTCGCGTGGCGCGGGCGTGGTCGCGGTGGCTGGAATCGTACTGCCGAACCATCGCAGGCTCAGCGAACGTTTGCGCCGGAACCACATCAGCGACGGTTGGCGATGGAAGAGCAGAATTGGCGGGGATGCACAGGCCATGGCGACCATGCCCCACGCCAGCGCCACCGTGTGATCGTGGGTTTTCAGGCACAGCCAGGGCATCGGCGTGTGCACCTGCACGTAGTCGTACGACCTGTCACTCACGATGCCGTGAAACGGTGGCAGCAACTCGCGCTCGCGCAGTACGTCGCGCAACGTCACGATGGCGGCGATGGCGGTATCGGCCATGAGCCGTGTGGCGCGCGTGCGAGGCGCCGTGATTGTAGTCGCGATTTGAGTCGCGAGCGTGTCTATGACGACTTGGGCATCGTGCGTCACTGCAGGCGACGCGCCAAGCTGCACCAACGCCGAGCAGGCCGCGCCGTGCACGAGCACCGGGTGCAGCGGTTGGCCAAAGGCATCGTTGGAGAGCCGTGCCGCCAGCGGCTGCAGCTGCGCCGCCTCGAGCAGCTTGCTGGTGATGTAGGTGCCCGAGATCTCGACCTCCACGCCGACGGCGCCGGTGCGATACGCCGAGTTGCGCATGGGGCCCGAGTTGTGGTACGCCGGCACCGAGTCGGCGAGCTGCGCGCCGGTGGCGTACGCGGGAGGCAGCAGACGTGACGTCATGCAGCCCTCACGCGTGTGGCCAGCGCGGCATGACAGTCCTCACGCACCTGCAGCAGGCGCGCGATGATGGCGTCCGCGTTGGGGAGTTCCGTTCCCGTCAGCTGTTGCGCGGGCGTGCAGAACTTGGCGATCACACCATGCAGGAACTCGACATCGTTGCGCGGCACCGCAGTGAGCGACAACCGTCGACGCACATCGATGGCCCATTCGCGATGCGGACCGAAACCGCTCACGGTGGCACCGCCAAATGCGATGCCCGACACCAGCGCGGCCACGGTCTCCGCGGTGGTTGCCGGTACGAGGTTGGTATCCAGCACCGCGGGCAGCACGGTCCACGCGACCGTCGTGGCTTCTTCCTTCGGCAGGTCGGCGAGCGCGGTGCACAACGCTTCACCGCGAATCACCGCCGGAACGCGCGGCAGCGAGAGCGCGAGCAGGGCGCGCCGCAGCGGATCGTGCACCGAGAGCAACGTGCGGCGCGGGTCGTCGTCGTCCATGGATGTTTCGCGCCACGCGGCCTCGTGCGCCGCCAGCAGCGTGGCGCGCGAGACGCGGGTGCGCACCACGTCGGGGATGGACGAGAGCACGGCGCTGCGGCAGGCGCGTTGGTCGCCGCTGAGGCCGAGTGCGAGGTGGGCAGCGCGCACGGCGACGACGTTGCGCAACAGCATGGCGGCGCGGCGTAGCGGATCGCGCCGTGGTCATCGGGAATGGGGAATCCGATGAGGTCATCGAATTGCAGGAGGCTCGCGTTGTAGTGACGCAGTGTCAGGCCGAGTGCGTCGGCGAGGCGCACGAGCAGGAGCGTTTTCGCGGCACCGTGATCGCTGACGAGGAGCAGCGGCTCTTCGGTGGCGAGTGCGGCGAGGAGCGCGGGCTCGAGCGCGTCGTAGCCGACGACGCCAAGGGGGCGCAGAAGCGAACGGGTCGCCTTGGTTGCTGCCATACAAACACCTCCGCGCCGAAAGGGCGCAGAGCGTGATGCCGTGCCGGCCGGCAAGGCATCTGTGGTCCGCTTTAGTGGTCTTCTTTAGCGTCGCGCCACAAGCTGGCCGTTCAAATCGCGACGTACTGCAGGAACTGCGCACAACGAAAAAGCCCGGCGAGCTATGAACGCTGCCGGGCCGGTGTGCTGGACTGGGAGCGGTTTAGCTGAATTTGTAACGCGGCCAGCAATCGCCAGAAAGCGCCGCGGTGGTACGAGGCTACGTTAGCATGAACTGACGGGATGGTCAATACTCGGCGGGCGCTGAGCGTGCCGCGCTGGGTCAGGCTGACGCCGTCAGTCCTCCTGGCCGAGCGCGCGTGCCACACCACTGGTGAGCGACGCCACGGTGAACGGCTTGGGCACGAACGCGTCGATGTCGTCGAGCAACGACCGGCGTGAAACCTCGTCTTCGGTGTACCCCGACATGTACAGCACGCGCAACTGCGGAAAGAGCGCCCGTGCCCGATCCGCGAGCTGGTGCCCGGACATTTCCGGCATCACGATATCGGTGAGCAGCAGGTCCATCTCGCCGCCAAGATCCTGCAGGAGCCGCAGCGCGGCAGCCCCGTTTTCGGCGACCAACACTTTATAGCCCGCCGAGGTGAGGGTCCGCTCAACGAGCTGGCGGAGCGCCTGATCGTCATCGACGACGAGCACGGTTGCCGCACCGACGCGCGGGGCCGGCACCGCGCGTACCTGCACGGGTGTGTTGAACGTTGACTCCGGCGCCACCCGCGGGAGCAGGATGCGGAAGGTCGTGCCGACACCGACGGTGCTCTGCATGTGGATGCTTCCGCCGGACTGCTCGACGATGCCATGCACCGTGGACAGCCCGAGTCCCGTCCCTCCCTCGGCCAGCTTGGTCGTGAAGAACGGTTCGAAGACCCGGCGCTGGACCTCGAACGGAATGCCAACCCCCGTATCGCGCACCGTGATCTGCACGCACGACGCCGTCGGACCGCCAAACTTGTCGGCCACGTCCGCGTCGGGGTGTACCGCCTCGAGCGTGACCGACAGCACGCCGCCGCCGCGCATGGCATCGCGCGCATTGACGACGAGGTTGACCAGCACCTGCTCGAACTGCCCCGGATCGACCCGGATGAAGACACGATCTGCCGGCAGCTGCAACTCGAAGCGGATGTGGGCGCCGATCAGCCGCAGCAACATGCGCTCGAGGTTGGACATCAGCTCCGCCGGATCGATGACGCGCGGACGCATGATCTGCTGGCGACTGAACGCGATCAGCTGCGCCACGAGGCCGGCACCTCGCTCGCCCGCCGAGCGGATGTCCGACAGGTCGGCACGTAGCTGTTCGTCGGAATCCATGCGCGCGAGCGCCAGTTCGGAGGTGCCGGTGATGACCGTCAGGAGCGTGTTGAAGTCATGGGCGATGCCGCCGGCCAGTCGCCCCACCGCTTCGAGACGTTGCGCGTGCTGCATGCGCGCTTCCATCTCCTTGCGCGCGGTGATGTCCTGCGTGATGCAGCACAGCTGGGTGACCCGCCCCGCGGCATCGGTCAGCCGCGTGCCGGAGTGATGCAGCCAGCGCGAGAGGTCACCCGTGGTCCGCACGCGCAGCTCCTCGTCGAACGACGGAGTCTCACCGCGCACCCAACGATCCCACGACGCCGTGACGCGCCGGCGATCGTCCTCATGCACGCAGGCGAGAAACGCGCCCGCGTCGCGGGTCAGCACCGACGCCGGTTCACCCCAGAGCACCTCCACGGCGCGACTCACGTACTCGACGCGCATCGTATCGGCCGCGACGAACCAGAAACCCGTGGGACTCTGGTCGGCCAGTTGCTGAAAGCGCTCCTCGACTTCGCGCAGCCGGGTCCGCCGTTCGCGCTCCTCGAGCGCGCGAAGGACCGCCGATGGCAGACGCTCCAGACGCTCCTTCAGCAGCAGGTCGGTGGCGCCTTCCCGCAGGCATTGCACGGCGGACAGCGAATCGATCGAGCCGGAGACGATGATCACCGGCGTATCGGGTGCGAGCGCGCGCACCAGACGCACCGCGCTGAGGCCATCCAGGTCGGGAAGCGCGTAGTCGCAGATGATGACATCGAACGCCTGCGTACGCAGCGCCGCCTCGAACGACGCACCGCGCGCCACCGGCGTGATCACGCAGGTGAGTCCCTCCTCCGCGAGCAGGTCAACGACATAGCGGACATCAGACGCGCTGTCCTCGAGGTGCAGCAGTCGGATCGTGCGTGGCGGCGTGGGGGCGTCGGTCATCCCGGGTCCGCCATGGGAAGAAGATTCAGCTCCGCCCAGAACCCGACGAGCTGGCGCGCCATCACCACGAATTCGTCGAACTCCAGCGGCTTCCGGACATAGGCGTTCACCCCCAGCCGGTACGCGGCGGACAGATCCTGGTCCTGCTGCGACGACGACATGAGCACGACCGGGATGTGACGCAGCTGTGCGTCCGCCTTGATGATCGCCAGCAGCTCCATGCCGTTCATGCGCGGCATCTTGAGGTCGAGAAGGATCAGCGCTGGCTGCGGACCCACGCGCGCCACGAATGCCCCGTCGCGGCGCAGAAAGGCCAAGGCCTCGACACCATCACGCACATGGACGAGGCGCACGGCGTCGACGCAGCCGGCGAGCGCGTCCAGCAGCAACTCGGCATCGCGCGCGCTGTCTTCGACGAACAGGATCGGGCGCACCGCCGTCGCGACGTATGGCATGCGTCAGCCTTCCGCGAGCGCGAGGGTGAAGTAGAACGTTGCCCCGTGATCGGGGGACGATTCCGCCCAGATCCGGCCGCCGTGACGCTGCAGAACGCGGCGCACCACCGCCAGACCGATGCCCGTGCCTTCGAATTCGTCTTCGTGGTGGAGACGCTGAAAGACGCCAAACAGCTTGTCGGCGTACGCCATGTCGAAACCGGCGCCGTTGTCGCGCACGGCAAACACCTGGCGTCCGTCTTCCACCCCCGCACAGACGATCTCGACCCGCGGTTCGTCGCGCTTACTCGAGTATTTCACGGCGTTGCCGACGAGGTTCACCAGCACCTGTCGCAGCATCGCCGTATCGCCTGCCACGTGCGGCAGCGGGGCGATCGCCCAGGTCACCCGCGACCCATCCTCGATGGCGAGCCCGGCGATCACCTCGTGCGTCAGCGCGTCGAGATCCACGCGCGCGAGGTGCATCTCCGCCTGTCCCATGCGTGAGAAGGCCAGCAGGTCGTCGATGAGCCGCCCCATCTGCACGCTCGCGCTGGCCGCCGTACTTACGTAGCGCTCGGCCTTCTCGGACAGCTGCCCCGCCGTGGCGCGACGCAGCAGATCGAGGTACCCGTGGATGTGCCGCAAGGGCGCGCGCAGGTCGTGCGACACCGAGTAGGCGAACGACTCCAGATTGCTGTTGGCCTCGCGGAGTTGCACACCGCTCGCCTCGACCTCGTGGTACAACTGGGTGACGCGTTCCTCCGCGATCCGGTGCTCGGTCACATCGGTCTGAATGCTGATGAACTGGTCGGGTACGCCGGCGGAGTTCAGGAACGGCACGATCGTCGTGTCCAGCCACAGCGGCGAACCTCCACGGGTGCGGGCGCGGATCTCCCCATGCCACACCTGTCCGGACCGGATCGTCGTCCAGATCTCGTCGAAGAACGAGTCCGGATGTTGCCCGGAGTTGAACAGGTGATGGGTGCCGTCGGTCAGCGCCTCGCGCGTGTATCCCGAGAGGTCGCACACCCGGTCGTTCACGTAGGTGATGACGCCGAGCGCATCGCTGATGACCACGAGCCCGTGAAGGTCCAGCGCCGACTTGAACTGGGCGAGTTGCAGCGCGCGTTCCTGTACCCGCTTTTCCAACCCGCTGTTCAGGGTCCGGATTTCCAGCTCGGCCCGGTGCCGATCGGAGGCGTCGCTCTGCACCGACACGAACTGCAGGATCTTCCCGCCGGCGTCGACGATCGGCGTGATCTGCAGCTGCACCCAGTACGGCTCACCATCCTTGGTGTAGTTGGTGAGTTCGGTGCGGATCGACCGTCCCTCACGCACGGCCGCACCGATCTGGCGTACCGTCTCCTGGTCCGTCTCGGCTCCCTGCAGCAGGTGACCCGGCTTCTTCCCGAGCATGTCCGCGAGCGTGAAGCCGGTGCGCTCCGTGAACGCACGGTTCACCCACTCCGTCCGCCCGCCGGCGTCGGTGATGAGGACCAGATTCTCGGTGAAGCTGGCCACCAGCGACACCTTCGCGAGATCGTCCTGCGCGCGCTTCTGCCGGGTGACGTCATGCAGCGCCCCAACGGCGGCGCCGCCGGGAAGCGGCGACACCGAGAGTTCCATCCACAGCATGGCTCCGTCTGCGCGAATCATCCGCACCAGCGGCCGATCCGCCTCGGTCGCGCCGGCCGACGACGCGGCCAACTGCCCCGACACCAACGGCACGTCCGCCGGGTGCACGAACTCCACCAACCGACGCTGCATCGACTCGCGCAGCGGATGCAGCATCACCTTGGCCCACGCGCCGTTCAGGAACACGAGTGAACCCGCCGTATCGGTCTCGAAGACGATCTCGGACAGCAACTCGACGCGACGTCGCATCCGGGCCTCCGACTCGACCAATGCCTCGGTCAGTCGGTACGTCGCCTCGACATGCAGGTCGGTGGTGAGCGGATCGGGGGGGACACGCTGGAACGGCATCGGACGTCAGGTCATGCCGGGATGCCCTGCATGGCCTGCACGAGTTCTGTGCTGGTTGCCACGCCGGCATACAGCGGGAAGACGCTGGTGCAGAAGAAGTCCTGCTCGGCCGGCGTGCGGGACGACGAGCAGTCGGAGACCACCGTGACACTGTAGCCACGCTCGTATGCGGCGCGTCCGGTGGAATCGATGCACAGGGAGGTCACCATGCCGCACACGAGCACGTTCTCGATCCCGCGCGCGCGCAGGGTCTCATCGAGCGCCGTATTCGAGAACGCGTTGAAGCCCACCTTCCCCGTCACGTACTGCACGCGGTCGCCGAACGCGAGCATCTCCGGAATCGTGTCGGCGCCCGTGGTGCCCGCCTTGAACGCGCCGGACGTCTTCATCGCGTAGAGAATGCCCACCGGGCTCGCCATCGCACGGTAGTCGGGCTCCAGCACGATCGGCGTGGAGATGATGGTCATCTCGGTCTGCTTCATCGCCTCCACGAAGTGCACAGTGTTGGCGAGCACCGCATCGACGCGATTGGGTTCTTCGACGACACCGCGGAGGATGCCATCCTTCGCGAAGTAGTCGTTCTGAAAGCCAACGAGAATGAGCGCAGTCTTGCGGGGATCCATGGCGAACTCACCTGTAGAGGGCGGACGGCTTGCAGGAGGCGGCGGCGGAGCGTGCGTGATCCGAGAGTGGCATGGCCTGCCCGACGCCCACGCGTCTGGAGACCGGGCGTGTCTGCTGCGGCCACTACCTGAGAGATCATAGGCGTGGATACACGCCCGCGCGAGAGCCTGCTTCCAGTCAACGCTGAAGATGGCACCATCCTGGACGGCCGCCCCGTCAACGGTCGGTGCGGTTTGCCACCGAGCGTCCCCTCATCCCCAGGCCGTCCCATATTCCCCCAGTCGTGACGTGATACCCCGACCGGTGCTGTCGTCGCGTGACGTCTACTTATTCCCACCCGGGTGTGACCCATAGTGTGCTCTCGCCCAGGCGATCGTTTCGCTGACGGCCGTGGCCGCTGGGGTTGCGCGCTCTTCGAAGTGGCTCCGATACGGTTTGTCATCGACAACGAACGGCGCTTCCCACTGGTACCGCATCTCCGCCGCCTCTCGCAGGAACGGGATGAAGCGGCGAAGCAGCGGGAACATCCAACGCGGTGTCTCCTGGATACCGGGGGCTCGGCCAAGGGCAGCGGCGAAGTCGTTGATGAGTGCACGCGTCGTTTTGGCGTCATCGCACGGCAACATCCAGGCGCGCCCGGTGACCGGTTGTGTGGTGGTCCCAAGTTCCGCGAGTGCCCGGGCGACATCGGGGATGTAGGAATACGTGTGCGGCTGGTCCAACGGGATGATCGTGCGGATCGGTTTGCCGGTGAGCGCAGCACTCCAGAACTGAGCGCCGAAGTAGCTCAAGCGCCCACGCGGCCCGTAGTAATCGCTGGCGCGCCCAATCACGATCGCGGCATCGCCGCGCGCATCGGCCGCGAGCAACCGCTCGGTGGCGCGTGCGCGGATCTCGCCCTTGCCGCTCACCGGCGCGAGCGGCGCGTCCGCGCGAAGGACTCCGCCCACCGGATGACCGAGCGCGTACACGTTGTCGAGCACGACCAAGCGCGCGCCGGTGGCCTGTGCCGCGCCGACCAGATTGTCCGCGAACTGCGGAACGGCGCGCGCCCAATCCCTGGTGGTGTACGGTGCGTCGAGACAGTGGTAGATCGCGGAGGCGCCCGAGGCGGCCTCCCGACACCAGATCGGGTCCATCGCGTCGCCAGTGACCGTCTCGAACTCGTCCGACGCGCTCCGCTGTGTGCGCGTGCAGAGTCGCACGCGGCAGCCGCGGCGCAGCAACGCGTCCACGAGATGACGACCGACCTGCCCGCCGCCGAAGACGACATGCAGCGGGCGGATGCTCTGTGCAGCGCTACTCATTTGACGGCAACTCCGATGGTCAGGAAGGAGAGAGGCGCGATGGCGCGCGTCGCCTGCGCACTCGCACGGGCCGGGAATGCGGCCGGACCTGTGACCGTGACGGCGGCGAGGAGGGCGGCGCGGATTCCGGAGCGGCACATGGTGGACCTCATGAGGGCGGAAGAGTTCGCCAATCTTTACAATGGAAAGATAAAGCGGTCCCATATCTTGTCAATGGCAAGATATGCGTCCCGCCGTTGCCGCTCTGCCAACGCGCACGCATTCTTCTCCCATGCCTGTCTCCAAGAGCACCACCCGTGCGAAACGCGTGAAGATTCGTCGACCGTACCACCACGGCGACTTGCGCCGCACGGCGCTCGAGGCGGCGGCGGCGAGCATCGCGCGCGACGGGATCGCAGCGCTGAACCTGCGGGCGATGGCGCGCGCCATCGGCGTCTCGCACACCGCGCTCCAGTCGACGTTTGGTGATCGCGCTGGACTCCTGACGGCGCTCGCGGCCGAGGGGTTCGAGCAGCTCGCGGCGGCGCTTGACCAGGCGCCGGACCACGATGTCCGCGCGCTAGGGCACGCGTACATCGGTTTCGCGGCTGCCTACCCCGGGCACTTCGCACTCATGTTCAGTCGCGAGATCGTCCCGCCAAGTGGCGGACGAGTGCCGCCGGATCTCGACAGGCCCTCTGAGCGGGCGTTCAGCGCGTTTCTCCGCAAGATGGGCGAACCGTCACTCACGCCGCGCGCACTTCATGCGTGGGGTCTGGTGCACGGCGTCGCGCAGCTCTTGCAACAGGGCCCGTTGCGGGAGCGGATCGGTCGCGCCGACGCTGCAGGTTTGATCGACTCCGTGCTCGCGCTCGTGGCGGAGCGGGATGTGGCGGCCGACAAACGCGGTCGTGCCCCTACGCGCCCGCCGTCGACATGGGCTTGAGCGTGCGGCGCGCCACCACGAACACGATCGTCGCCGCGACGACCGTGATCACCAGCACCGACCACTCACCCGCGGTGATGCTCGTCAGCAACCAGCCGATGAGTGCGATCGTGACGACAGGAATGACCGGGCCCAGCGGCACCGAAAAGGGAACGGCGCCCGCTTCCCGAACGCCACGCTGCCGCAGCACCAGCGTGGCCGCGGCGCAGCTGGCGTAGAGCAACAGCGCAGGCAGCAGCAACGACAGTTATACCGCTATACCGCGCGCTTTCGACGTGGCGTTGGTGTCGATGCCGCCACATGGTCGACGTAGCTGCGCAACACCGCGTTGATCTGTGACTGATACCGAGGCCCCTTGGCGCGAAAGAACTCCACGACGTCGCGGTCCAAGCGAATGGAGATCGCTTGCTTGGACACCGGGGAAACCACGCGCGCACTCTGCCACAACGTATCCGGGAGGTCGCGAAGCTCCGCCGGCGACGTCCGTTGAATCTCCGCCTCCGTGACGCGCTTGAGCCGTGCCAGATCAGCGCGCCCCTTCGTCGGGCTCGCCTTGCTCGCGGATGGTTTCGAGGGCTTCGGCATACAGGCGGCGCTCCTTGCGGTTGCTGAGACGGGCACTGATCAGGCGGCGGACCACGCCGCTGGACGGCTCGACGCGATCGGTGAACACGACCGTGAGAGCGAAACCGTCGGCGGTGCCGAGCGCCACCACGCGTCGCTCTCCGTAGTCGCGACGCGTATCGTCGAATTCCACGTACGGGCTCGCGAATACCTGCGAGGCGAATTCAAAGTCGAACCCGCGCTGCGCGAGATTCCGCATGCTCTTGGCGGCGTCCCACTCAAAGGTCACAGGGAAGGATACAAATGTATATACACTCGCGCAAGGCCGCCCACGGGCGAGTCAAGCGATATAACGCCAGCTTCTGTTGCGAGCGGACCGCCCGACTCGCCCGGTACTGCGCGCGGAATCCGGTCGCACTCGAACGGCTGACCTACGACCGAGCCGCCACGGCGGTGACGTACCGGTCGGACAAGTCGGAGGGTCCGACGGCGGGCACCGAGACCGCCGACCCGCTCGAGTTCCTGGCCCGGGTGCTGGTGCACATCCCCGACCAGGGCCACGTCACCACGCGGTACTACGGCTGGTAT
>CANGXD010000105.1 GCA_947457545.1 Gemmatimonadaceae bacterium | reverse complement strand
CCTGGCCTGGAGCTGGAACCGCGACGCGCGGTCCCTGTTCAAGGCCATCGACGAAGGACTCTGGAACCGGACCCGCCACAACCCCATCCGGCTCCTCCAGCTCGTTGACCCCGCGCGGCTCGTCGACCTCGCCGGAGATCCGGTCTTCTGCGCCCGGTACGACCGGGCCATGCAGTGGCTGGCCGCCGAACGCTCCGACGAACACACCTGGTACGCGCGCACCTTCCCGGAGCTGCGCGGGCGCACGGTGGCCTACTTCTGTGCCGAGTTCGGTATTCACAACTCGGTACCGATCTACTCGGGCGGACTCGGCGTGCTCGCCGGTGACCATCTCAAGACGGCGTCCGATCTCGGCATCCCGCTCGTCGCGGTCGGCATTCTTTATCGCAACGGCTACTTCGACCAGCGCATTCGTGTCGACGGCTGGCAGGAAGACAGCGATGCGCGCATCGAGTTCGATGGCGTGCCGCTGGTGCCCCTGCCCGGCCGCAACGGCGCGCGCCATCTCGTCACGGTCAACACGTTCGGTCGTGACATCCACATTCGCGTGTGGAAGATGCAGGTGGGTCGCGTGCCGGTGTATCTGCTCGACTCCGATCTCGAGGAGAATCATCCGGACGATCGTCCGCTGCTCTCCAAGCTGTATAGCGGCGGCCCGGCCATGCGCCTCCGTCAGGAGTGGCTGCTTGGCGTGGGTGGCGTGCGTGCCCTTCGCGCGCTCGGCATCGACCCGGCGGCGTGGCATGCGAACGAAGGCCACGCGGCGTTCATGATGGTCGAGCGCACACGTGAGCTCGTCGCAGGCGGCCTGTCGTACGCCGACGCGGTGAAGCAGGTGCGCAATTGCAGCGTGTTCACGACGCACACGCCCGTCCCCGCCGGCCACGATCACTTCTCCGTCGACGAAGTGCGTCAGTGCGCCAATGGCTACTGGAAGGAGATGGGGATCGACGCCGAAGCGTTCCTGCGCATCGGCTACCATCCCGAGTCGGGTCCGGGCGTGTATCACATGACCGCCGCCTCGGTGCGCCTGTCGCGCCGCGTGAACGCGGTGTCACGCCGCCACGGCATCGTGACGCGCGACATGAGCCGCTCGTTGTGGCCCAATCGCGACGCCGAGTCGATTCCCGTGGGGCACGTCACCAACGGCGTGCACCTCGCGACGTGGATGTCCAACCCCATCATGAAGATGCTCGACGAGCATCTCGGTCAGGGGTGGGGACACAGCAGCGACCCGGCGTTGTGGGAGCAGGTGCTCACGCTCGACGACGAGACGCTCTGGTATACGCATTCGCGTCTCAAGAACACGCTCATGCGCATGGTGCGTGAAGAGGCGCGTCGCGCCTTTGCTGCGCGTGAAATGGAGACGACGCAGCTGGTGGGTGCCGGCACGTTGCTCGACCCGAACACGCTCACCATTGGCTTCGCGCGCCGCTTTGCGACCTACAAGCGTGCCAATCTGATTTTCCGTGACGTCGAGCGCCTCAAGCGCCTCGTGACCAACTCCCAGCGTCCGGTGCAGATCATCTTTGCCGGCAAGGCGCACCCCGCCGACACGCCGGGCAAGCAGATTCTGCAGAACGTGTATCAGTTTACGCGCGACCCGCAGTTCGAAGGGCGCATCGCGTTCGTCGAAGACTACGGCATGCACCTGGCGCATTTGCTGGTACAGGGCGTGGACCTGTGGATGAACATGCCGCGCGTTCCGCTCGAAGCGTCGGGCACCAGCGGCATGAAGGCGGCGCTCAACGGCGTCCCGCAGCTTTCGACCATCGACGGCTGGTGGGAAGAGGGCTACGAAGGGAACAACGGGTGGGCCATCGAGCCCGGCGTAGACGACGACGCGGGGATGAACACCGCCAACCGGCTCTACGAACTGCTCGAGCAGGAAGTCGTGCCTCGCTACTATGACCGCGACAAGAGCGAACTGCCGCGTCGCTGGCTCATGATGATGAAGCACGCTATCCGTGTGGGTGGCCAGCAGTTCACCGCCCGTCGCATGGTGGAGCAGTACGCCCGCGCGTACTACGCGCCATCCATTCTCGGCGACTCCATGCCGGACGATCCGCCACTCGCGTGAGTGACGGCTTGACCATTCCAATCGTTGCATGATGACGAACGTCCCGCGCCGACTCACCTGTTCTGGTGAATCGGCGCGGGTTTTCGCATCCTGTCCCGTTCGAAGCAATTAGAATAGAGCATGACCTCTCCCTCGATGCCCACGCCAAGCTGGGGATCTCCCCTGGTTCGCGCACCGCAGAGCGGCGCCCCCACCATCGTGCACCTCACGGCGGAGTACAGTCCGTACGCACGATCAGGCGGGCTCGCCGAAGCGGTCATGGGACTCGCCAATGTGCAGGTGCGCGACGGTGCGAACGTGGTGGTGTTCGTGCCACTCTATCGCACAGTACGTGACCATGCGCCCGATCTCGCGCCGCTGGGTCGCCCCATTACGGTGAGCCTCGGCTTTCGCAGCGAAGAGGTGCGCTTCTTCCGTGAAGTGCACGCGCCCAAGGGCCCGAAGGTCGTGTTCGTAGACATCCCGGCCGCGTTTGCCCGCGGCGGCTTGTACGGCGAAGGGGGGCGTGACTACGCCGACAACGCCCGCCGGTTCGCGCTGTATTCGCGCGCCGTGCTCGACGCCATTCCGCGCCTTATTGCGGGCCCGGTGTTGGTGCATGCACACGACTGGCACGCGTCGCTCGCGCTCATGTACATGCGCAGCTACGCCGATTTGCGTGAGCGCTTCGCCGACACGCCCACGGTGCTCACGGTGCACAACGGTGGCTATCAGGGGCACTTCCCGGCCTCGCAGCTGAACGACTGCGGCATTCCACCCGAGCTGTTCACCTTCCGGCACGTGGAGTGGTATGGCCTCATCAACTTTCTGAAGGCCGGCCTGACGCACGCCGACATGGTGGTGACCGTCAGTCCCAATCACGCCACGGAACTGCGCACGGCCGACGGCGGCTTTGGCTTGCAGGAAGTGTTTCAGTGGCTGGGCAATCGATTCACCGGCATCGTCAACGGCATCGATCAGACCGTATGGAACCCGGCGACGGACGATCAGATCACGGCCAATTACAGCGCGGACGATCCGAGCAACAAATCACGCTGCAAGAGTGCGCTGCAGCGCTCCTTTGGCCTGCCGCAGCGCAAACGCACGCCGCTGTTCGGATTCACCGGCCGTATGGTGACGCAGAAGGGACTCGACCTCGTGCTCAAGTCTCATCTGGTGTGGAATCTCGACGCGCAGTTCGTATTCATGGGCGCCGGTGAAGCGAAGTACGAGCGCGCCCTCACGGCGCTCGCGCGCGCTCGGCCGCAGCATGTCGGCGTACAACTCGACTTTACCGACCGGCTCGAACACCGGCTCATGGCGGGCGCCGATCTGTTCCTCATGCCATCGCAGTACGAGCCTTGTGGCCTTACACAGTTGCGTGCGCAGCGGTACGGCGCGCTCCCCATTGGGCGTCAGGTTGGCGGGATTGCCGACACCGTCGAAGACGACGCCACCGGGTTTCTCTTCGACGAGTTCGACGCCCAGGCACTCGATCACGCCATTTCGCGTGCGCTCGCACGCTTCCATGATCCCATGGCGTGGGCCCCGCGAATGAAGACCGCGATGCGTCGCGATTTCGGGTGGGAACGCTCTGCCGAACGCTACGCCGAAGTGTACCGACGCGCCGCGAACATCGCCCGGACCAGGTAAGGGAGTCAACCGTTGCATTCGCTCATCGTACACCAGCACCTGTATCAGCCGCCGCGCGAAGATCCGTGGCTGGAAGCCGTGCCAACCGAACCGTCGGCTGCTCCCGAGCACGATTGGAATGCGCGCATCAATCGTGAGTGCTACGCGCGGCTGGCACGCGCCGAAGCGCATCACCGCGACCCGCGTGCTGCGGCGCACGACAGCGAAGCGCGCGCCGGTGTCTCGCGGGTCGTCAACCTGTACGCGTGGTGCTCGTTCGATGTAGGCGCTACGCTCTGCGAGTGGCTCGATCACGCCGCGCCCGACACATTGCGCGCCATGCAGGAAGGCGACGCGGCCAGCGTGAAGCGGTGGGGCCACGGTAACGCCATTGCAGCGCCCTATCACCACGTCATTCTGCCGCTCGCGTCGCCGCGTGAGCGTCGCACGGAAATTCGCTGGGGGCTGCGCGACTTCCGCCGGCGCTTTGGACGCGATGCCGAAGGGATCTGGCTCCCCGAGTGCGCCGCCGACGAGGATACGCTCGACGCCGTCGCCGCCGAAGGGGTGCGTTTCACCATTCTGGCGCCGTATCAGGTGAAGGGGCACGACGGCAGCGGTATGCCGGTGCTCTGGCGCGGTGCGGCCGGGCGTACGCTCACCATTGTGCCGTACGACGGTTCGCTCGCCGGCGACGTGGCGTTCGGTGGTCTCCTGGGCAATCCGCAGGCGTTGGCGCAGCGCTTCACGCCGTATCGTGATGCAGTGCTCGCGTCACCGCGGTGCACCACGCTGGCGACTGACGGCGAAACGTTCGGCCATCATCACAAGTCGGGCGACAGCACGTTGCTCGAGGCGCTCGCGCTCATTTCGCATCATTCCAACACGCGCATCACGAACGCGGCGGCGCTCGTCGCCGCACACCCGGCCACGCAGGAGGTGCAGCTCGTCTCGCCCTCGGCGTGGAGCTGTGCGCACGGCATCGAGCGCTGGCGCAGCAACTGCGGATGCCGACTGGACGGTGGCAAGCCTGCCCGTCAGCAATGGCGCGGGCCGTTGCGCGCCGCACTCGAGCAGCTCGCTGCACACGCCAACGAGGTGTACGAACGCGAAAGCACGACGATCTTCCGCGACAATGCATGGGACGTGCGCGACGCATACGGCGACGTCGTGGCGCAGGATGGCGAAGCGCTCGCGTCGTTCGCTCGCAACGCCGTCGTCGATGCTACGAACAATGAACAGGTGCTGCGCGCGCGCGAGCTGCTCGAGCTCCAACGCGCGACGCTGCGGTTGTTCACCTCGTGCGCGTGGTTCTTCGACGAGGTCGATCGCATTGAAGTCCGGCAGATACTGCGCTACGCCGCGCGTGTGCTTGAGCTGAGCGGAACCGGTTCGCGCCTCACGCCCGACGTGGTGCAGTGGCTTACGGCCGCAACCAACGGACTGCCGGGTGCCGCAACCGCGGGTGACGTGTTCGTGCGCGATGCCCTGCCGCATCGCGATCAGGCGCTCCGTGTTGCCGCCGCGGCCATGGCCTGTGCTGCTGCGGGAACACCCGCCTCGCGCATGGCCACGTACGATATCCTCACCATGGGCACCGAAGCGGAGTGGCAGGTGTCGGTGACGCACCGACGTACCGGTGCGGCCTCACGCTTCACCGGCGTCGTACACGGTCGCGGCGCGTCGCTGAACGTGCGGCTGCACAATGCACAGCACGGCGAAGGCGCGTGGGAGATCGTGCACCCGCACGAGTTCCCGGAAGAAGCGGCGCGGGGGTTGCTGGCGCACTACGCGAACGACGACGCCGCGCTACTGGGCTAGCGAAGGCCTACTGCGCACTCCAGCGCATGTGCAGGCCGACAAACAGCTGACGGTCGAAGGCCGGCGTCCACAAGGTGGGGCGCTGGCCGAGCAGGTTGTTGCCACCGAACGCGAGCTCGGTGGTTCCCGTAAGCTGCAGGCGCAACTGTGTGTCGACCGAGAGCAGCGCGCCCTGACGGCCTACGACTCCCTGCTCCGTCGAGAATGGACCGGTGATTGGCGCACCACTGGGAATACCAATGAGCGGCGCACCACCGGTGTAGCGCACCGACAAGTCGGTGAGCAGTCCGCGCAAAACGTCGAAGCCGCGCGACACGCGCAACCGTGCCGTATGCGTGGCACGACGGGAGAGCGGCAGACCAGTGAGCAGATTGCGCGCACGCAGATAGTCGTAGCCCGTCGTCACTTCGGTGCCGAGCACCGTGATACGCGCGTTGGTTTCGATGCCTTGGGTGCGCGCGCGCGCCACGTTCACGTTGGCGTACTGCTGGAAGCCCGCCGCGTTGTTGCCGCGAAAGCTCCAGTCCACCAGGTCCTTCACGTCGTTGCGATACACTTCCACATCCAACGAAGCCGCGGTACTCAGCGCCCACGTTCCACCCACACTGCCACTCACCGAACTCTCGGGGCGCAGCGACGGGTTGCCGATGATTTCGTAGCCGCCGGCAGGATTGAAGAACGTGTAGCGAATTTCCTTGAAGCCGGGTGCTCGGAATCCGCGCGCCACATTGCCACGCAACCGCAGCGCCGGTGTGGTTTGCCACGCCAGTCCAACCGACGGATTGGTGGTGCTCCCCCACAGCGTGCTCGACGTATGTCGCGCCCCCGCCGTGAGCAGCAGGTCGCCCAGCGTCCAGCTGTCGCGCGCGAACACCTCAGTGATTTCTTCCTTGGCGCTGTCGCCCGTCACCTTGGTGGGTGCAATGAGCGTCCGCCGCGAATGCTGCACGCCGGCATCGATGGCGTGCGCGCCGGCTGCACGAGAATAGGCGAGCAGATACCGCCCCTGCCGTTCCTGCTGCTCGAGTGAGTCGGCCGACCCGCGAATGGGGAGCATCTCACGCGATTGCCGGTACTGATATTCGAAGCGCTGCTGAAACGCACGCGCCCGTACGCGCCCGCCAAGTGCCGGCCCCTGCACTTCGGCAAAGCCCTGCGCACCACGATTATCGATGAAGCCGTTGAAGTTCGCATCAAGCGGAAAGCGCTGGCGCTCCTGCGATCCCTGCACATCCAGACGCGCTGTCCATCGCTCCGACAACGCCACGCGCAGGTCACTCCGCAAATCGAAGATGCGGTTGAAGGTCGACCCTGTCGCGCTGTAGCCGGTCACGCGATCGGACTGACGCCATCCGCCATTCACGCGATACCCCACGCGCCCCACCGTCTGGCTCATGCCGAGTGTGGCCTCTTCTCGACCGAGGCCACCCTGCCGCAGCAATCCATCAAAGGTGAGCGGCTTGGTGGGCGCGGCCTGCACGATGTTGATCACACCGCCCAGCGCATCGCTGCCGAACTCCACACTGCTCGGCCCCTTCGTCACTTCAATGCGTTCGGTGGCCACCGTGCTCAAACGCCCGATATCACGACTTTCGATCAGCGACCCCGCCACCGGCTCGCCATCGACCAGCACGAGCACGCGCGAATCATCGAAGCCGCGAATGGAAATACTCGTCTTGCTTGGCGGCGCCGGCAACTCCTGCATGCCGGGCAACTGGCGCAGCAGCTGATTGGCCGACACCGCGGCCACGGCATCGATTTCCTTGCGGTCGAGCACCGTCACACTGCGCGGCGACTCGCTGGCGCGAATGACACGCTGTCCCATGGTAGTGGTAAACACTGGTAGCACCGTGGCCAGCGCCTCGAGCAGTACGCGCAGCTCACTCGTGCTGTTCGCGGCCGTCACTGCAATGCGTGCTTCGCGAAAGCCGAGTACGCGCACATGCAGCGTGTCACCAACGCGTGCCGCAATCGTAAAGCGTCCCTGATCATCACTCCGTACACGCGTCGTGCTCCCAATGCGTCGCACTTCGGCCGACACCACAATCGCGCCGTCGCCACGCGAACGCACGATGCCCTGCACCGCTCCCGCGGGAGTCTCCGAACGCACCTGCGCCGCCACCGTTGTTCCGGTGAGCGGCGACAGCAGCAATCCGACCAGCAGTGCGAACAGTGCGTGGCGACCGGGCGTGGGACGCACAGCGTTAGCGGATGCGTGCGTAACGGATGGTCGGATACCCGGCCACACCCGTGTTGCTGTAGTAGTCCACGAGCTGGAACTTCCACACGCGCGTACCGACCTTCGCCAGGTAGATGTTGAACGCGGGGTGCAGACGCTGCTGATTGGTAAGGTCGTAGCGGAACGGGGCCTTGGTATCGAGAATCGAATTGGGAATCGGCCCCACCAGCTGCGACAGATACGCAGCGTACTGCGGCGCATCACTCGCCGACGTAACCGCGGCAAAGGTCGGCGACGCGGTGCCGGGGAACGTACCCACGTTGCACGCCGTGTTCACCGTAATGGCCAGCTGCCGCGGATCGGGATTGAACTGAATGTCCCAGTTGCAACCGCTCGGCGTCACCACACTGTTGGTGGCGAGGCTGATGGCGCGCGTTGCACCACCCGGCGCCACCATCAAACGCCGCACGGCGCCGAGCGTCGTGCCGGTCTGCAAGCGCGACTCGAGCACGAGTGAGTCCGTCGCGCGCGCCTGGTTGAACGCAATGACCGTGCTGCGCACGACGGCGAACTGTCCGTTGGCCAGACGGATCTTCCAGAACTGCGCCGCGTTGGCCACCGGCACGCCGCCAAGAACGATGTGCCCCTGCGGATTTTCCGCGAGACGATCGGTGGTGAACAGCGAGTCGGCAGGCACCTGCGCATCGCGCAGTGCATCGAAGGCAGCCAGCGTGCTCGTACGCGTGAAGGCGAGCACTTCGGCGTTCGTGGCGTTCTGGTTGTTCGCCAACGAGAAGCCGAGCACGTTCTTGGTGCCGCCGTTTGCAGGCGAGTTGAGACGCACTTCGTAGCGACGGAGCGCCAGATCCCAGTCCGCCGTGCGGGAGACGAGCGTACCGGTGTTGAAGCTGAAGTACACCAGCGTGTCGTTGCTGCTGGCGTTGAGCGGCGCCGACGTCACGACCTCATTGAGCGCGGGCTCGCGGGTGAGGCCGCCCACGCCGGTGGGGTCGGTCTCGCCTTCACAGGCCGTGAGGAGGGAAAGCCCGAAAACGGGCGCGAGGGCAACGCGTACGAGACGGCGTGCAGAAAAGGCGCGTGGGCGCGCCGAAGCAGTCGAAAGCAGGGAAGAACGCATGCGTGATCCTACAATTCCGACCGGGGTGGTGGCATTGGTATTTCTAACGAGGAGCCTGTCAGGGAAACTCCCTAGTGCACTGGCCACTACCTTTCAGCTATGACTCCCACCGCCACTCCCCCTGCCCGCCCCGTCGTCGTCATTACGGGCGCCAGCACCGGTATCGGCGCCGCCCTCGCGGCACGGCTGGCCCCTACGCACAGTCTCGTGCTCGTGGCGCGCCGCGCCGACGCGCTGCGTGACGTGGCCGCCTCACTCGGGTCGACGAACGTCGTCACCGTGACCGCCGACGTGACGGTGCGCAGCCAGGTGGAAGACGTGGTGGAGACGACGCTCGCGCAGTACAGCCGCCTCGATGTCTGGGTGAACAACGTCGGCCGCGGCATCACGCGGGCCCCCTCCGCGCTCACCGACGAGGACCTCGACGAGATGATGCGCGTGAACGTGAAGAGCGCGCTGTACGGTATGCAGGCGGTTTTGCCGCACTTTCAGCTGGTGGGGCGCGGACACGTCATCAACGTGTCGTCGATGCTGGGGCGGGTACCCATGGCGACGTTCCGGTCGGCGTACAACGGGGCCAAGCACTTTCTCAATGCGCTCACCGCCAACATGCGCGCCGAAGTGCAGGAGACCTACCCCGAGATCCAGTTCTCGCTGGTGTCGCCGGGGGTGGTGCGAACCGAGTTCGGAAACAACGCTGTGCACGGCGGCCCCGATTCGCGCACGCTCCCCAATGGGCAGAGCGCCGAGGAGGTGGCGGAGGTCATTGCTCGTGTCATCGCCGATCGCCGCGCCGATGTGTACACGCGGACCGGCATGGCCGACATGGCGGTCACCTACCTCAAGGGGCTGGCGCAGGACCCACAGTAGTCCCGGCCAGCCCCTGAGTGGTCGCGATGTCGCGGCGCGTTATGGGACCGACTGTCCCCGCACCGTCGGCATCCCGGTGGTAGGCGTAGGCCCGGTGGCCGGCTGAGCCGAAACGGGCGGCTGTCCGTCGAGCGCCGGCCCGAGCGTGGGCTCGCAGACGCCTTCGGCAGTCTCGCGGATGATCTGGTCGACCACGGCACGCAGGTCGCCCGTTCGCGCGTAGGTCGCGAGCTGACGCTGAGCGCTCGAGCCCTCCTCCATGATGCGGAAGGCGTATTCGACTTCCTTGCGGGTGCCGAGTTCGTCGAGCACGTCATCGAGGAACCACTCGATGAGCTCACGGATGAGCACCGACGCCGGCATTTCTTCTTTCTTGCCGAAGTCGATGAGCTTGCCCCCCAGCCCGTAGCGCACCGCGCGCCACTTGTTCTCCTCGATGAGGTCGGCGGCGTAGACGCGGAAGGTCATGTTGTCGCGGCGCAGCTTCCACATCTTGGCGACGACCGCCTGCAGCAGCGCGGCAATGCAGACCGCCTCGTCGACCTTCGTGTTCACGTCGCAGCAACGGAACTCGAGGGTGGGATACAGATGGTGCGGCCGCACATCCCACCAGATCTTGGAGCCATCGGGGATACTGCGAGTTTTCACCAGCGTATCGACCAGATCGGCGTAGTCGTTCCAGCCGTTCAGGATGCGCGGCACGCCGGTCCGCGGGAAGTTCTTGAAGACGATGCTTCTATAGGAATGCAGCCCCGTGTTGCGTCCAAACCAGAACGGCGATGATGTGGACAGACACAGAATGTGAGGCAGGATATAGCGCGCGGCGTTGAGGCAGTCGATGCGGAATTCCGGATCTTCAATGCCCACATGCACATGCGTGCCGAAGATGAGCAGGCGATGCGCCAAATCCTGAAGCTCCATCTTCACGCCCAAGTATCGCTCCTTGGGCGTCATCTCCATGTTCATCCAATTCGAAAACGGATGCGTCCCCGCCGACGCGATGGTCAGCCCGTGCTCACCCGCCGCGCGAATGACGAGCCCACGCAGCTTCACGAGCTCGCCGCGCAGTTCGGCAATGGACGCGCACGGCTTGGTCCCGATCTCCACCTGACACTGGTGGAGTTCGGCCTTCACATCGGCCTCGGTGGCAAAGGCGGAGGTCACCAGCGCATCGAAGCCCGGTGACAGGTCTCGCGTCACCGGATCAATGATCTGGTACTCTTCTTCAATTCCAACCGTCAGCGTCGGCGCTTTCATCTATGCTCCCACGCCCACACGGGGCGCAGCGTTGGCGGTGGACCACTCGACTGCCGCGCTCATGAAGCCGCCAAACAGTTGTCTGGTGTGCACATCAGTCATTTCGAACACTTCCGGGTGCCACTGCACCCCCACGCAGAAGGCGTCACCGGTGGTCTCGATGGCTTCGATGAGCCCGTCGTCGGCGAGCGCCGACACCTGCAGCTCGCGTCCCACCGTCTTCACGCCCTGATGGTGCATGCTGTTGACCGGGCAGCGGGCGCCCACCAGATACTGCGACAGGCGCGTGCCCGCGACGACGTCGACTTCGTGCGCGATATGGTCGCGCTCGAAGCCGGCCGTCGGGAAGAAATCGTGCTTGTGGAAAGATGGCTTTTGTGAGGACAGGTCCTGCCACATGGTTCCGCCCTGCGCGACGTTGATGACCTGCATGCCGCGGCACAAACCGAGGATGGGCTTGCCTTCGGCGATGGCCCAGCGCGCCAATTGGAGCTCGACACGGTCACGGGCCGGATCGAGATTTCCACACTCCGGACGCACCGCTTCGCCGTATTCGGCCGGGTTGATATCGACGCCGCCGGGGATGAGCACCCCGTCGAGCCGGTCGAAAATCGCCCGCAACGTCACCATGTCGTCGTCGAGCAGCGGGATCATCCAGGGCACCGCCCCGGCGCTCGTAGCGGCCAGGAAGTAGCGCTGATTCATGACCCACGACGACGGCAGCGCCGGCGGGATGCCGTCGATGGAGTGCAACGTCTGGGTCGTGATCCCGATGGTCGGGCGGTACGTGGACGACATCAACGCTCCTCGACGAGGAAAGTAGGGACGTTCGAACCGCCCCCCGCCGTCACGTTGAGGAGGGGGTCGGTCGCAATGCGTGTGAGACACCCGTTTACAGTAGTGCCATTGGCCAAAAATGGCGCCGTGTCGAGCATGCTTTCCCCAATATGGACGGCCCCGTTGGCATAGGTCGGCCACGCTTCGCTGGGGATCTGCACGCGCTCCTGCACGATATAGGGCTCGGCAAGGGCCGTCTGGATGGCCGCCTGCCAGGTGGCGTCGTCCACCGTCCATCCCAGCACGATCCCCTTTCCACCGTAGTCGTCGTTGGGCTTGAGGACGAGCCGCTGGCGATATTCGCCAATGAACGGGAGCAGGTCGACGGTGCGCTCGCCGGCACTGTCGCGATACTGCGTGTGTCGCGCTTCCACCACACGCGTCCACGGCACATGCGCCAGCACGGCGCCATGCTCCTCGGCGGTGAAGAGCGACGCCTGCCGCTCGTCACTTAACACGGCAAGTGAGGCCTTCTTATGTAAAAGCTTGCAGCGGAACGGGTTAACCATACACACTGCACCGTCTCTCACAGCACGAACCACCGGCGACTCGAGCCCTTCCCGCGTGACCAGCTCGTCGATGAGCACGCGCTTGTAAATGAGCGTCACCGGCTTGCCCGCCACCGTCAGGCGACCGCCACTGTACTCCGCGTCGCGCGGATCGCCGATGAAGACGTCGATCCCCCGCCCCCGGAACTCGCGCTCGAAGAGCACGAACTCGCTGTAGGTGGGCACCTCCTTCCAATCCAAAATGCAGACGCTGGGCTTCTCGGCCACCCCGCGCCACTGCGCGAACGCCTGCAGCAGCACGTCCACCACGGACGCCGCCACCGGGATGGGGAGCACCAGATGACTGCGTGTGAACGCTTGCATTGAGGGCAACGCCAGAAAGGCCCGCGACAGCGCATCGTTGTACGCCGCCCCCGCCGGGGTCTCCGCGTTGTACTCCGTGAACTTGAGCGCGCCGGCGTCGCCCGGGGTCTCTCCCGGGACGTAGAAGGCGTCGAGCCGAGAGGTGGGGCTCGCGGCGGCAAAGCCGGGGTCGGCGTGGATGAGCTGCTCTTCCCAGGCCGTCAGCCCGAACTGGGCGCGCAGTTCGGCGTTGGCCATGGCGGCCTGCCGGACCTTTTCGAACGCCGACCCCACCAGCCCCGACGCGCGGGCAATGTGGCGGTACTCGGCGAGCGACAGGAAGCGCGGCCGGAGTACTCCACACAGCGGGCGATCGCCGAAGAACAGGTCCTGATCACGAAGCTGCTGAACCAACACAGCCGCCGATTCCGCCGCCAGCGTGCCCTGCTGGAGCGTCTCGTGGTACCGCGCGATGGTGGCTGTGGACATTGCTACTTTGTGACCGTCGGTGGTGCGGTAATGATCGGGCCGGTGGTGGCGGCGGGCTCCGGGCGCGGCGCGGTGGCCAGCTTGATGGAGAGGTCGGCCATGTGCTCGACGACCCACTCGAAGTAGCTGGGGGTCAGGGAGTTGATATCCATATCCGGCGCCGGGTTCATGAAGTCGATAGCGTACGGAATGCCGTCCTTCACCGCGAACTCGACGGTGTTCATGTCGTAGCCTAGGCCACGGCAGAGCGTGAGGGCATCGCGCACACAGCGGTCCTCGAGCTCCTTGCCCAGATAGCCCGGGTCGGGGATGTACTTCCGCTGGCCCGGATCGTAGGGCATGGGGAGCACATGCTCACGCCCGAGCACCATGCAGCGGACGTAGG
>CANGXD010000104.1 GCA_947457545.1 Gemmatimonadaceae bacterium | reverse complement strand
GGGCGAGAATGGGACGGTGCTGCGCTTCAATGGCACCAGCTGGACCACGATGAACGTGTCGACCGCCGGCACGATCGCCGGCCTCTGGTCGGCGGGCGCGTCGAATCTCCTGACGGTCGGTGCGGCGGCATCCGGCTCGAGCGGCATTGCGTTCCGCAACACCGGTTCGGGGTGGACGTCCCTGTCGCTCCCCACGAGCACGTTCCTCACATCGGTGTGGGGCGCGAACCCCAACGACGTCTACGCCACTGGCGACAACGGCACGATCCTGCGCTGGAACGGCACGACCTGGAGCAGCATGTCGAGCGGCACGACCGACCAGCTCTGGTCGGTGTCTGGCGCCCCGACGGGCAACGGCGCGGGCTTCGCAGTGGGCTACAACAGCACGCTCGTCGCGGCGACGAGCTCAGGCGGCATGGTGGTGTCCGGCTATCGTGCTCTCGTCGCATCGCGCAACGTGGACCTCGATCCGCAGGTCGGCGCCAAGCTGGTGCGCGGCCCGCTCCCCGAGGGCAAGGCACGCGACCATCGCAAGGGACGCTGAACGAAGAACCGCGTGGCCTCCGCTCCTGCCGTCTAAAGCTCTGCCGTCCGCCGTCTCGGCGCGAACCCGCGGCATCGCGCCGAGTTGGGCAGACGGCAGCCACACAGATGGCAGGGGCGCAGGGGTGCCGCGTGGCCTCCGCTCCTGCCGTCTAAAGCTCTGCCGTCCGCCGTCTCGGCGCGAACCCGCGGCATCGCGCCGAGTTGGGCAGACGGCAGCCACACAGACTGCAGGGGCGCAGTGTACCCGCGGCGTCAGTCCCGCGAGAATGCCGCCAGCGTCGGGCCCATCGCGTCGATGGTTTCGCGGGCGTGCCACCGGTCTCGGCCGTTGTAGAGGAACGCGAAGGCGAGAATTTCACCGTTCTCCGCGGTCACGTACCCCGACAAGCCGATCACATCGTTCGTGGTGCCGGTCTTGGCGTGCAGGTTGCCCTGCGCCGGCGTGGCACGCATGCGGTTGCGCAGCAGCTCCGATTCGCCGGCGACCGGCAAACTGGCATGGAATGCGCTCCCCCACGGGGCGTGGTGGGCGTGTCCTAACAGCTGGACGAGGGCGCGCGGGGTGACCCGATCGAGCACCGAGAGGCCACTGCCGTCGGTCGCGCTGACGGCGTCGGCGGAAGCGCCGACTTCCTTGGTGAGAAACTGCTGCAGCGTTTGCGCCGCATTCTCTGCCGACCCCACCGTCTTGTGATCGAGGCCGCGCGCGGCGTTCCGAAAAAGCAGCTCGGCGAAGACGTTGATGCTTTCGCGGTTCATCACGCTCACCAATCGCGCGAGCGGCGGCGACGGCAGACTCGTGACGAGGGGCGCGTTCTGTGGCGTACGGCCCACTTTGATATCGCCCGCAACGGTAATGCCCTGCGCTTCGAGCGCCGACTTGAACGCGCCGGCGGTGAAGGTGACAGGATCACCAACGACCAGTTGATAGCGCGCCGTACCGGCCCGCGCGCCAATGGTGCCCGACACCACGACGCGATCATCGCCGATGCGTCGCGCACTGATGCGCGTGCCACCGCCGGCGACCGTGCGGACAGTGTTGGTGATCGTGAGCCCCTCGGTGGCGGGCTCCAGAAACACGTTGGCGGCCCCGCCGGAGCCACCCGGGGCGATGCCCACGATGACGATGTTTTCGTTGAGCGACAGCGCCGAGAATGGGGCCGCGTAGCCGGCACCGGCGTAGCGCGTGAGCCATCCTTCGGGAATGCGACGACTCTCGAAGCCGCTCGCGTCGGCAATGATGTCGCCCGTCACCCGCTTGATACCTGCGCCGGCGACGAACTGCGCCAGTAGCGTCATGGAGGCACCGGGGCCACCGCGCACGAAACGGGGGGACAATGATGGGTCCCCATCGCCGCGCAATACGAGATTGCCCTTGAGCGTGCCGTCGGGATCGATCGTCCCATCACGCAGCACGTCGGTGCTGAAGGTGTGCTCCGGGCCCAACTTCTCGAGGGCGATGGCGGCTGTGAACAGCTTCATCGTACTCGCAGGCACCAGCTTCGCGCCGGGGCCCTGCGCAAAGAGTGTATCGCCGCGCGTTATGCTCACCACCATCGCGCCCCAATCGCCGTTCTTGGTGCGGCTCCCAAGCAGCGTCCCCAAGTCGGACGCCAGCGCGGAGGCGCCGCGCGGGGTGGTGTAGCGCAGCACAGGCACGACGGGCGTGCGCACGCGCGCCTTGGTGGCGCGCGTACTCCGCTTGGCCGGTTTCTTTTTCTTGCTCGGCGTACGCGCTGGTGGCCGCTTGCGCGCCTGCTGCACGGACGTGGTGCCAACCGCCGCGTATGCGATGCCGGGAGCGGTGGGGACGGCCACCATGGCCGCCAACGCGAGTCCACACGTCTTCACGACTACGGATCGTGCGAACCAGCGAATGCAACGGATCATGACGTCAGACCTTGAGTACGAATCCGCGCTTGAAGGCCACCCAGAGAATGCCAAACCAGAGGGCCACGAAGCTGACGGCGTAGGCGAGCGACGCTTCCCGCGGCGGAAGCCATGACGCATAGAACGACTGATATACAAACCCCTGTGCAGACATCCGCGTTCCGTTTCCCACGTCCCATGTCCAAAGGGACGCGATCCCGCGCGCCATGAGACCGGAGCCGAGGAACGCCAGCATGGGATTGGTCCCGTAAATCGCAAACGGCCACGTCCAGCGGCGGATCTGCTGCACATCGATGATCCACATGCAGGTCGCGAGCGACACCGCGCCGATCCCTGCAGTGAAGACGACGTACGAACTCGTCCAGATACTCTTGTTGATGGGAAACACCCAGTGCCACATCAGTCCTACCATCATCGCGAGAGCGCCCACGGCAAACAAGCCCGCCAAGCGTTCACTGAGCGCGCGCTGTTGCTGTCCAATCCACTTCCCGGCGAACGTGCCGCAGATCACGGTGCCAACCGCCGGCAACGTACTGAGTAATCCTTCGGGGTCCCACGTCTTGCCGCCTACCCACAGGTGGTCGGTCCCCAAGATGAGTCGATCGAACCACGCGCTCAGCAGCTGGTCGGGCTTGTCGAGTACGAAGCGCCCTGGAACGCCGGTGTCAGGAACCGGCACGAGCGTCATCAGGGCCCAGTAACCGAACAGCAGCGTGGCCAGAATGGCGACCTGTTGTTTGACCGTGGTGCGCCACGTGAGCAGTCCCGCCAGTAGATAGGCCACACCGATGCGCTGCAACACGCCCATCACGCGCCAATGCTCGACGCGATGCACCACCCGCTCGACGAACGTGGCGCCTTCGAGCGCCGGCGGCCACGTGAAGAACGGGAAGCCGGAGAGCAGAAACCCGAAGAGGAAAATCAGCGCGCCGCGGCGGATGATCTGCCGCAGAATGGCGCCGTCGTCATCGCCGCGCGCGCGACGCACGCGCAGCGAGAGTTCGGTCGTGATCCCAACGATGAACAGAAAGAACGGAAAGATGAGATCGGTCGGCGTCCACCCGTGCCACGCCGCATGCTCGAGGGGCGGATAGATCGCCGACCAGGTTCCCGGATTGTTCACCAGCAGCATGCCGGCGACGGTCATGCCGCGGAAGACGTCGAGCGAGAGTAAACGCTCCGCCTTCGGGGCTGTGGTCACGGCTTCCCTGCGCTGTCCGCCGTCGCGGGCGCCGCCGGCTTGGCAGGCGGCGTGATCGGCTTCGGCAGGCGCCATCCGGTGGAATCACAGCGCACCGTGATCTGGCGCACCGGCGAGGCTTTCCCTTCGTGCTCACCGCCCACATAGTGGCCACCGAGGGTGACCGTGACGGCGTTGCCGTTTTCGGCTTCGGTCTTGCCCTTGTACACCACGAGCAGGGAGGCGTACGGCCCGGCCGACTCGAGCTTGGCTTTCACCTGCGCCTGTCCTTTCGGGTCGCTGGTGTAGAAGTACGTGGGCCCCTTGTCCTGCAGCGTCTTGAAGCCGTCGTCGGGGAGCGCCGAGTCGGTGCCGACGGCGCTGAGGAACCGCTGCGGGTGCGGGTCGGCGGCGGTGATGTAGTCGAGCACCGCGAGGCCGACGGGCGTGGTGTCGAGTGACACACACGTCGGGCCTGTCGCGGCCTGCTTGTTGCCACTGGCAGAATCCTTCGATGGCGTGCCATCGCCGCAGGCAGCGAATAACAGCGCGAGTGGTACCGTCAGCGTCAGAGACGCAGCGAGAAGCGGGCGGGTAGGCGTCATCTCTGAGTGTGGCCACACCGACGGAATTTGTCGAGGGGCCGAACGGGGCCGTCCCGTACGACGGCATAGCGAAGGAGACTTAGATGCGACCACAGGTGTTCCGTGAAGGCGTGACCGCCGGACTGATCGGCGCGTTCACCATCGCTCTTTGGTTTTTGGTCCTCGACGTCATCCGAGGAGACATCCTCGGCACGCCGGTCGTGCTCGGCAACTCGCTCATCTCGCTCTTCCTCCAACCCGGCGAGCTCCCCAGTCGCGCGGGCGCGTTTCTGCTCTACACGGTCTTTCACGTGGCGGCGTTCGCCGGCGTCGGGCTGCTCTTCGCGTGGGTCGTGAACGCCTCCGAACGCACGCCCTCGGCGTTCATCGGCTTCGCGGGGCTGTTCATCGTGTTCGAAATCGGCTGGCTGGGGTGGACCGCCGTCCTCGCCGAAGGGACATACGGCGAGCTCTCATGGCTGCAGGTCTTCCTGGCGAACCTGATCGCTGCGGGCGTGATGGGGTTCTACATGTTCCGCCAGCACCCGGGGCTGGCGAAGCGCGTGGAACTGGCGGTAGCGGGATCGCCGGAGTGACCCACACATCACTGGTCACTGAGATCTGAGTGCTGAGAGCTCAGAACTCAGAACTCTGAACTGAGTTCTGGATAGGCGTGAGAGTCCAGCAACGCAGGGGTGAGAGGCGAGGACCCGCGGTGGGGGAAACCGCCACCGCGGGTCCTGGCTTCTCGCTGCTGCGTTCCTGGACTCTCACGCCTATCCAAGGCTGAGTTCTGAGCTCGGAGTTCTGAGCCCTGAGCTCTGAGAACTCAGATCTCCGTTATTCAGTCCCAGCTCGTGTCGAGCTGTTCTTGTAGCGCCGATAGTGCCTCGTCCCATCGCTCCTTCACATCCCGCTCGTCGGTGCCGATGGGGAGCTTGGTGATCTCGAGGGCCACGAGGGCCCGGGCGTTGCCTTGGCGGGCGACGGAGATCGCGACGTTGGTGCCGTCGGGGAAGGCGAGACGGATGAAGCGCGGCGCGAGAACGCTCATGATGCGGAAGAGCGACTCAGGGGCCCATCCGCGGCGTTCGGGGTCGTTGATGGCGCGGAAGATCGCGCTCGCGGGCACGTTGAGGACACGCGAGAGCCGCACGATGAGGCCGCTGTCGGGTCCCTCGGGAATCGTCAGCTCGACGGGCGCGGGACGGGGGCGCGGCGTGAAGGGCTTGGCAGGGGCGGTCTTGGCCGGCGCCTGTGGCCTGGCCTTGCCGACTGACTTGCCGACTGACTTGCCGACGGGCTTGTCCACGGGCTTCGCGGCGTGTCGGGCCGCGGGCTTGCCTGTGGGTTTCGCGGCTGGCCTCACCACGGGCTTGGGCGCGGGCTGTGCGGCCGGCGTGGGGGCTGGTGCGGGTGCTACCGGCTGCGGCGGCATGGCGGCCTCCCGCGCGGCCTTGGTCGCGGCCCACGCGGCGTCGGCGGCGACGATGCGCTTCGGCATGCCCTTGCGATGACTCTTGCGGGTGGGAGGCTGATAGCCCGCCTGCGTGCCGGCGCGGAACTCGCGCGGCGCGCTTTCCTCGGCGGCGTCCTGCGGCTTACGCCCTTTTCCACCCTTGGCACCCTTGGCGGGTCGCTTCATGACTGCGCCCGGGGCACCCAGCCCACCTGCGCACTCGCTTCACTGTCTTCGCCGCGGGCCGACCATTTGAAGAACACCACCGTCATGACCGCGTAGAAGAACACGCCGCCGGGAATCCACATGATGAGCCCGCCGTACTGCTGATCCTGCATGGGCGTGATGCCCAGAATACGGGGCGCCACAGCATACGCGGGATACAAGAGGCTATCTGCCATCGCGATATAGATCGAGATGATCGACATCGGAATGACCATGAGGAAGCAGTACAGCATCTGTGCCGGATACGCGGCGCGCGGAAGCTCCGGCAGCGGCGACATCAGCGGCCACCACATGAGCACCGACGCCGCGATGAACATGAGGTGCTGTCCGATGTGCACGCCGTGATTTGCCAGCGCCAGGTTATACATGGGCGGCAGATGCCACAGCGAGAGCACGACGTTGAAAATCACGAAGCACGACGCCGTCGTCGTGAGACGTCGCGCCATGGAACCGAGCGTCGCCTGACGCAGCAGGGGGCGCAGCATCCACCCGGGCGTGCCCGCAATCATGAGGGGCGGCACCACCAACGTGAGAATGAGGTGCTGCACCATGTGCCCGCTGAACAGATAGAAATCGCTGAGGTCGTGCAGCGGTCCGTTCAACGTGAAGAAGAGCAACAGCAGCGACGAGAAATAGGCCAGCTTCTGCCCAGCACTCGGCCCCGCCAGCGCCGCCGCCGCATCGAGCTGATCGGGCGTCGCCGTCTCCGCCGTCACGCCGGCGGGAAAGCGGTCTTGGGCCGAGGGGCCCTGACGCACGCGCCAGATGTACGCGGCCGCAAAAAGCGAAATGCCAATGGTCGTGCTCGGGTGGACCGAGAACTCCGACAACGAAAGACGGGCGACGGGATGGAGCAACATCCCCTGAATCTAGCGGGGAGGAACTTCAACTGAGAACTGAGTGCTCAGACTGAAGACTGAGACCTCCGAACTCAGAGCTCGGAGCTCAGCCTTTGATAGGCGTGAGAGTTCAGCAACGCAGGGGCGAGAAGCGAGGAACGACGAAGGCGCACCCCGAATGGGGTGCGCCTTCTCACTTCTCGCTTCTGCGTTACTCGACTCTCACAACTATCGAAGGCTGAGTTCTGAACTCTGAGCTCTCAGTTCTCAGTTCTCAGCTCTCTGTTAAGAGAGCAGCCCCAGTCTGATCACCAGCTTGCTGAACAGGAACAGGAGCCCAATCAGCGTGAGCGATGCGACCATGAACGGCCCCGTGAAAAGCGCCCGGAACAGCTTGTGGTCGTACTTGAGGTGCATGTAGTACGCGACAACCAGGAAGAACTTGACGGCCGACATGCTGAGCATGCTCGGCACGTAGATCGCGCTCGTTTCCCACGCGGGGATGTAGTACGCGGAGACCTCGAAGATCGTGATGATCGTGAGGATGAGCGCAATCTTGCCGTACGTCGCGACCGAGGGGTGCGCGTGTGCTTCGGAATGACCGGACATCAGCGCCTCACTTGATCAGGTAGATGAGCGGGAAAATCACGATCCACACCACGTCGACGAAGTGCCAGTAGAGCGCGGCGATGTCGACGAGCAGTTCGTCCTTGGGCTGCAGGCCACGCTTGTAGTCGATGGCGAGCAGCGTGAAGAGCCAGAGCACACCCACGGTCACGTGCGCGCCGTGGAAGCCGGTCAGCGTGAAGAAGCTCGAGCCGAACAGGTTCGTGCGGATCGTGAGTCCTTCGTTGATGAACGACGTGAACTCGTACGCCTGGAAGCCGAGGAAGACGGTGCCGAGGGCGGCCGTCATCCAGAGCCACAGCTTGGACGAACCCTTGATCTTGTCCCAGGTGGTGACCTTGGGCTGGTGCTTCGTCTGCACGGCGTTGAGCGCCATCACCATCGCCACCGACGACATCAGCAGGACGAACGTCGAGGCCGACGTGACCGGGATGTCGAGGATGGGCTTCATGACTTCGCCCGTGGACGGGTTCGTCCACGCCTCATGAGGATACGGCCCTTGCGGGCTACGTCCCTTGTAAATGAGGTACGTCGAAATCAGCGACGCGAAGAGCATGCACTCTGAGCCAATGAAGGCCCAGATGGCGATCTTGCGATTGTCGAGCCCGAGCGACGTGTGGTGGCCGCCGGTGTGGGCGTGGCCGTCCGCGTGGGCGGCAGGAGCAGTAGTGGCACTCATCTCAGTGATGATCCTCGAGCGGCGTGAGCAGCCACTTGTAGAGTGAGCCCACCCACCAGAGCGTGCCGATCAACATGATCGCCACACCAGTGGTCGTGCTCTTTTCCAGGAAGAGCAGGCCGCAGAACATCACCATGATGCCGCTGGCCGTGATCAGGGGCCAGATCGACGGGTTCGGCATCGTGATGCCCAACTCCTGCGACGTGGGGATGTAGCGCCCCTTCTCCTCTGCATGCGTGGTTTCGTGCACCAGCTCTGCGCCTTCCTTCGTGTTCCATAGCGGATAGCGCGACTTGATCTGCGGCAACTCCGCGAAGTTGTAGTCGGGCGGCGGCGACGGAATCGCCCACTCGATGGTGGCGGCACCCCACGGGTTGCTCGACGCCATCTCTCCACCCTTCCAGCACTTCCAGATGTTGATGAGACCGAAGAGCGTGCCGATCATGAGGATCAGCGTGCCCACCGTCGACATCATGTTGAAGATCTCGAAGCCCTGTCCGGCGTCATACTGATAGTACCGGCGCGGCATGCCCAGCAGCCCGCTGAAGTGCATCGGGAAGAACGTGAGGTTCATGCCGACGAGCGAGATCCAGAAGTGCCAGTTACCGAGCTTTTCCGAGAGGAAACGGCCCGTGATCTTCGGGAAGTAGTAGTAGATGCCGGCAAAGATCCCGAACACCGAACCGCCGTAGAGCACGTAATGGAAGTGCGCGACGATGAAGTACGTGTCCGTCTGCTGCAGGTCGGCCGGGGGCGAGGAGTGCATGACGCCCGAGATACCGCCAACGGTGAACAGCGCGACGAGCGCGACCGCGAACTTCATGGCGACGGTGAAGCGGATCTGCCCGCCCCACATCGTGGCCATCCAGTTGAAGATCTTCACACCGGTCGGAATCGCGATGAGCATCGTCGCGAGTGAGAAGACCGAGTCGGCAATCGGACCCATGCCCACCGAGAACATGTGGTGGGCCCACACGCCGAAGCCCAGGAAGCCGATGAGGATGCCCGAGTACACCATGACCGGGTACCCGAAGAGCGGCTTGCGGGAGAACGTGGGGAGCACTTCGGAGACGAGGCCGAAGGCCGGCAGAATGAGGATGTACACCTCGGGGTGACCGAACACCCAGAACAGGTGCTGCCAGAGCAGCGGGTCGGCGCCCTTGGCGATCGTGTAGAAGTTCGTGCCGAAGAAGCGGTCGAACTGCAGGAACACGAGCGCGACCGTGATGACCGGGAAGGCCAGCACGACGAGGAACTGCACGACGAACGACATCCACGTGAAGATCGGCATGCGCATGAGCGTCATGCCGGGCGCCCGCATGTTGATGATCGTCGTGATGAAGTTGAAGCCGGCGGCGAGCGACGAGATACCCAGGATCTGCAGGCCGATGACCCAGAAATCCATGTTGACCTGCGGCGAGTACGCCTTCGTGCTCAGCGGCGCGTAACCGAACCAGCCACCGTCCGGTGCCACCGAGAAGAAGATCGGCACCGTGATGAAGATGCCGCCGAGCAGGTAGATCCAGTACGAGAACGCGTTCAGTCGCGGGAAGGCGACGTCACGGGCCCCGACCTGCAGGGGGATGAGGAAATTGAAGAACGCCGCCGACAGAGGCATGACGGCGAGGAAGATCATCGTCGTGCCGTGCATCGTGAACAGCTGGCTGTACATCTCCGCCGACACGAGCGTGCCGTTGGGGACTGCCAGCTGGGCACGGATGACGGCGGCCTCGAGGCCACCGACGACGAAGAAGAACAAACCCGTGATGAGATAGAGCGCCCCGATGCGCTTGTGATCCACCGTCGTGAGCCACGACCACAGCCCGGTATCAGCGGGTGCGGCCTTGGCCTGGGTGTATGGGGGCGCTGCAGCGATGGTTGCCATCGTGTCGAGAGTCAGGTAAGCGTGAGTCGGTGACGGCGTCTTACTTGAGCGCCTGCAGGTACGCCACGATGTCCGCGATGTCGGCGTCGCTCAGACCGCCCATCTTCACGACCATCTTCGTCTTCGGATCGGTAAGTCCCGTGCCCAACGTGGGCATCAGGCTACCGGGCTTGAGCGCCGGGGCGTTCTTGATCCAGTACGCGAGATGCTTCGCGTCGTTGGGATAGAGACCACCCGCGATCGTGTAGCGCGTCCCGACGTGCGTCAGGTTCGGTCCGACGTTCGCCATGTTGAACGGCGTCCCCACGATGGCGTGGCAGCCGATGCAGCTCGACTTGCTGTAGAGCTGACGCCCCTTTTCCGCGTCGCCCTTGGCGAGCAACGACTCGTCGAAGGTGACCGTGACGGGGAGTTTGGCCGTCGGAATCGTGTACTTGAATTCCTTCTCGAGCCGTTCGCGCGGGAACGCCCAGACGGGGACTGTCGCCGGCGCCGCAGCGGGCGCGGCACTGTCCGTCGGCGCCTGCGCCGCTTGCGTCGAGGCGAGCACGACTGGCGTCGCGCCCGTGCCCGTCGGGACCGGGGCCACCGCGGCGGCACCAGGTGCCGGCGCCGGTGCGGCCACTGCCAACGGGAAGATCGCGCCCTGCTTCTGGTGTGCCGACCACTGCTCGAATTCCTGCGGCGTCACCGTGTACACGCGGAACTTCATGTTCGCATGCGACGGACCGCAGAACTCGGCGCAGAACCCGTTCCATGCCGACGACGGCAGGTCCTTGTTCGGCGTGAACCAGAGATAGTTGGTGCGATTGGAGATCAGATCGCGCTTGCCGCCCATCTGGGGAATCCAGAAGGAGTGCAGCACGTCGATCGTCTTGAGCTGGAAGTTGACCGTCCGCCCATTGGGCAGGTACAGCTCGTTGGCTGTCGTGATGCCAAGCTGGGGATACTTGAACTCCCACCACCACTGATGCCCGATGACTTCGACCTGCAGGGCATCCGGCGCCGCCTTCGCCTGCGTCTTGAAGATCGTGCGCACCGTGGGGATGGCGATGAAGATCAGAATGACGGCCGGAATGGCCGTCCACGTGATCTCCAGAACCGTATTCCCGTGTACCTGCTTCGGCGTCGGCGCGCCCGGGCGGCGACGGAAGCGGAAAATCGTGTAGACGAGTGCAGCCTCAACGCCGACAAAGACAATCGTGCCCCAGAAGAGCAGCTTGTCCCACAACGCGTCGATGTCCGCGTTGAAGTCGGTGTTGTGATTGAACGTCGAGTTCGGATACTCGCCGCCGCAGGCTGCGAGCCCGAGGGCCAGAGCGCCCAGCAGCGCAGCAGAAGCCAATCGCCGCGGGCGGAACGTGCCAACCATGCCTGTTCCTGAGGGAGTGTGGGATCCCTCCACCTCGTGCACGGTCGGTGACGACCGGCACGAGGCAGAAGGAGGGGTGGTGGGACTGCTGATGCGAAGCTAAACCGGCGTTTCAAAGGCTCGCAAGCAACACCCTACGAGTTTTCGGGGTTTGTCTGACTTTTCTTGACTGCGTAACCTTCTACTAGACTTTTGAGAGGTTTTTGAGTCCTAACGCGGTCCTAATGGCCCGGTCGGAAACGCGCCAATACCGCACCTGCCGCTGCCGTTTCCGCTGACGCCCGTAATCGTCTGTAGGAACGTGAAGCCCTCCGTTCCGACTCCTCTCCGCCCCGCCCCCCGCGGCGAAGCCCCGCAACTCGTGCGCCTCGGCCGCCAAGGCTCAGTCCGCCACTGGCGTCAGCTTGCGGCAGCGCTCGCACTCGTTGCCCTCGGATGCCGTGGCAAGACCGAGGGGGGCAGCGACGGCGTCGTCGCCATTGGCGTCGGCGCGATCCCCGGGTCCCCCAACTACGCCCAGGTAGTTGAAGGGGTCGAAATGGCCGTCGCCCGCCTCAACGAGCAGACGGGCGGCCTCCGCTTCCGGGTGCAGCTCCCCGATTCGTCGGCGCGCAGCGCCGTCCGCGTGGCGCAGCTGCTGCGCGACGACCCCGGCGTCATTGCCGTCGTCGGGCACCCCGAGAGCGGCAATTCGCTCGAAGCGATTCCCGTCTACGCCGACGCCGAACACGACGGCCTCGATGGGGTCGTCGCCATTTCTCCCACGTCGTCGTCACCACGCCTCAGCGGCATCAGCCCGTGGTTCTTCCGCGTGTCCCCCTCCGACGCCGACGCCGCGCGCGTGACGGCACAGTGGGTGCTCGACTCTCTGGGCGCATCACGGGCGGCCATCGTGTATCGCAACGATTCGTACGGGCGGGATTGGGCCCGCACGTTCGGTGACGTATTCGTGCGAGGCGGCGGCGCCGTCGTCATGCGCGACCCGTATCTCACCGGCGTCGTCGAGTGGGACGCCTACGCCTCACATCTCGCGACGCTGCGCCCCGACGTCCTGCTCTTCCCCGGTGACGGTGATGATGCGCTGGCGCTCATGCAGGCGCTGCGCGCACGGGGCATCAGTATTCCGTTCATCGGCGGCGATGGCACGGAAACGATGAAACAGCACGCCGAAGCGGCCGGCGCGCGCTACGTCTCGTTTTTCGAAGAACGGCGCGCCTCGAGCAAAGAAGCACAATACTTCCTGCCCACCTACCGGGCGCGCTTCCAGCGTGCTCCCGACATGTTCGCGGCGCTCTCCTACGACGCCGCCATCGTCGTGGGACGCACTGTCATCAACGGAGCACGCACGCGGAGCGCGCTGCGGCTCGCGCTCGAACGCGTCGGCAATGGCGCTCCCTCGGTCGACGGGGTCGCCGGACGCATCGCGTTCGAAAAGAATCACGACATCAAGGGGCGCACCGTCGTCATTACGCGCGTCCCGGGAACGGTCGCCCCTGCGAACGCGAAGGCGTCGGGAGCACAGCCGTGAGAATCTGGCGACTCACCACCATTCGTGCGCGACTGCTGGCCGGCTTCGGCATGTCCATCACGCTCCTGCTCGCGGCGGGCCTCCTGGGCTGGTACGGGCTCACGCGCAGCAATCGCGACGCCGAGGCGACGGTGCGCGGCCTCGCCGATCGTTCGGAGTTCATCGAACGCACCACCAACACCGTCCTGCGCGAACTCGTCGCCGGCCTTCGCTACCTCAGCACCGGACAGGCCAGCGACGAAATGGAATACCGCTCGCTCGTCACGCAGGCCGAAGAGCTGCGCAACGATGCGCTCACGCGCGCGGCGCTCAGTGCGGCTGAACGTCGGCACCTCGAAGTGATCGGCCGACTGCAGGCAGCACTCGAAGTCCGCATTGCCGTAACCCGCGCTTGGCAGGTCGCCGGTGAGAACGCGAACGCCGACCGCGTGCTCGCGCTCACCACGCGCGACATGGAAGCCATCGAACGGGAACTGCAATCGTTGCGCGACGGCGCACGCAGCAGTGCCACCGCCTCCATGGATTCCATGCGCGATGGTCTGTTCAAAGCGGAAGCCAGTCTCGCCCTTGTCGTCGCACTCGCCTTCGGCGTTGCGGCGTTCTTCAGCTTGTCCACCTCGCGCGCCGTCACCGATCCGCTGGTACAGCTGCGCGACGAGATGATGGCCATTGGCGCCGGCGATCTGCGCGACCCTGCCGTCGACCTCCGCTACGGCGGCGTTGCTCAGGAGTACGCCGAACTCATCGACTCGATGCAACAGGCGCGCGAACGCCTGCGCATG
>CANGXD010000103.1 GCA_947457545.1 Gemmatimonadaceae bacterium | reverse complement strand
GTTATCGCTTTTCCGCTTCGAGGCCATGGCGGCCGCCGCGATGAGCGCGAAGGGGCTCACGGTGGCAATGAAGACGCTGGCGATGAACACGGACGTCCGGGCGGGGATCGTCTGGTCCGAATTGTCCGGTTCGCCACGGACGAGCGTCACCGCGAGCATGACGAGCGGCTGCGTGGCCAGCAGGACCGTGGCCCAGCGCCACGAACCTTTGGGGTGGAGCCAGCCGCACAGCCCCGATCCGACCATCACGAACGCCAGCCAGAGGAACTGGACGGCGCCCTGCGGAATACCATTCGCCGCGAACCAGGGCGTCGCGTCGATGATCGTATAGGCGACCACGCCGAGGGCGGCCGCGAGGGCAGCGACCTGCGGGGTCGTGAGAGACGTCGGGACGGGGGTCGGTTCGGCGGTCATATCGATCTGCATATCGGCCGTTGGCTACGGTCTGGCGGGTGCGAAAAACGGATGCTGAAGCATAGTGGGCTGGACGGCCCTATGCGTCACCGTCCATGAGCAAATCGCAGTATTGGAAACGCGCGTCGCGCAGCAGCTGCTCACCAGGGCGCACCACTATGGGCGTCCGGAAGATCGGCCCGTCGGTCACGCAGGTATTAAACTCGCCGCGCTCACCGCAGGGATCGACGCCTGGCGGCAGCGTGTCGAGCAGCGCGTGGTCATACAGGGCGCCGGCAAAGGCGGCATCGAGCTGCTGGGTATCCACACAGGTGAGCCGCGCCACGTAGCCACTGTTCACGAAACGGCGCGCCAGCGCGTCGGTGGGTTCACCCCATAACGGATACGCGCCGCTCCATCCATGCTTGGCCAAGAGCGCTTCGCGATACTGGCGCACATCTTCCAAGAAGAGATCCCCGAACGCCATGGAACGGGTATCGGGATATGCCGCCTCGAGTTCCGTGAGCCCGCGCGCGAACGCCGCTTCGTAGTCGTCGTTCGACGACATCGCGCCCAGCGTGATCTCGTGCAAGGGTATGCCCAGCGACGCGGCCTGCGCGCGCAAGATCGAGCGGCGCACACCATGAATGCTGATGCGATCGTACACCGTCGACACGGTGGTCACGAGGGCGCGCACCACGATCGACGGATCGGCAAGCAATCGTTCGAGCATGAGCGTACTGTCTTTGCCACCGCTCCAGGAGACGATGACGGAACGTGTTGGTGCAGACATCAGGGCGACGTTACCGGTTCGGATGAGCGAGGGGAATGCGGCTGGCGCCGGCCATGAGCACGAGGCTGGCGCCGATGAGGGTGCACAGGGCCCACGACAGACTGGAGGCATGGGCGATGGCGCCCACCAGTGGCGGCCCGATCATGAACCCCACGTACCCGATGGACGACGCCGACGCGATCGCCGCCGCACGGCTGACGCCGGGCACTTTGGTGGAGGCGTTGTACAGAATGGGGACCACCGTGGCGAGTCCCATCCCCACGAACGCGAAGCCAATCAGCGCAGCCACTTCGTGGCGCACCAGCAGCACGAGCGCCATCGCGACCGACGCGACCATCGCGCCGACCATCACGATGGTACGCTCGGGGACGCGCGCACGAATCCAATCACCGGCGAAGCGCATGAGTGCCGTGGCACCGGAAAAGCTCACGTAGGCGAGCGCGGCACGTTCGGGCAACGCGCCAAGTTCCTGCCGCACATAGAGCACGCTCCAGTTGTACATCACCCCCTCCGCCATCATGCCGGAGAGAATGAGCAACCCGATCATGAGCAGCAGCCCGCGCGGCCACGCAAAGTGGGCGTCGCCCGCCTCGGCAGGCGGATGCATGGGCAACATGCGTCGGGACGCGAAGGTGAGCCCCACGGCAACGACCGCGGCCACCGCCAACAGCTGCGCTTCCGGTGCAACCGCCATTTTGAACATGACGGCCGCCGCGCCGGCGCCAAGCATGGCCCCCACACTGAACATGGCGTGAAAGCCGCTGAGGACCGCCCGGCCGCCCATGACCTCGAGCATCGAGCCTTCGGCGTTGATCGCGATATCGTAGAGACTTTCGCCGGCGCCAATGGCGAACATTACGGGATACACCAACCACACCGACGGCAGGCGGAGCAGCAGCGCCATGGCGAGGCAGAAGATCCACCCCGCGAACATCGTGGTGCGCTGCGCCCCGGTGCGTCCAATAATGCGGCCGGCCAGGAGCAGCATGCTCACCGAGCCGGCGGTCGAGGCCAGCAGCGCCACGGCGATGCGTTGCTCGTCGAGCGCATAGCGCGCCGCCATACTGGGTACATGCGCCCCGAAGAGACCGGCGATGATACCCAGATGCATGAACTGCGCACGTGTTGCCCACCGGGCCCGCGCGAGAGACTCGGGGAACGTCATCTGCAGAAGCTAATTCCGGAAACGAAAGGTGTGCATATCCCTGCCGCTTCGAGCAGGAACGCGGTCGTGGACGCAGATTCTTTCCGGGCGGCGTACCTCCATGCGTAGCGCGCCGCACGACGTCTGATCCCCCGAGAGGTCTCCATGCGTTTCCCCCGCGCCGTCCGGTGTGCCGTCACCGGACTTCCGTCGCTTCTGGTGCTCCTCAGCACCCCGGCATCCGCACAGGGCCGGGCAGCCGACTATCAACGCGCCGACGCGCTGACCAAGCGCTTTCAGGGGTTAACTGCGGGCATCGCCGAAACGCCACAGTGGGTATCCCCCACGCGCTTCTGGTATCGCGTGTCCGCCGCTGGCGGGAACCGCTTCGTGCTGGCCGACGCGAATGCGCGCAGCACTGCCCCACTCTTCGATCACACCAAGGTCGCGGCCGCTCTGTCACACGACACCGTGCGCTATACACCGGTCACGCTGCCGTTTTCGACGGTGACGCTCGAGGGGGACAGCGCCGTGTCTTTCATTGCGGAACGGATGCACTGGCGATGCCAACTCCCGGCGACAGTGTGCGTCAAGGGTGGCCCCGCCGTCTCGGGCGTGAACGGCAATCGCGGCGGGGGTGCACGCGCCCCGCATGTGCACGAGCATTCGGCCAACGGCTTCGACGACGACACGCTTCCCAGCGAGGGGCCGTCACCGGAAGAAGTGGCGGCCGCCGATGAGGTGCGCACGCTCTTTCAGCCGCCGGTACGCGGTCAGGGCGATGCGCCGCGCCGCAGCCCCGACGGCAGCATGGAGGCGATGGTGCGCCAGTTCAACGTGTATACCCGTCGCATCGGCGGCGCCGATTCCGTGTGGCAACCACTCAGCTTCGACGGCCGTGAGTCGTCGCCCTACTCGGCGATGTCCCTTCGCTGGTCGCCCGACGGCACACGTCTGGTGGCCTGGCGCGTTACGCCTGGCGACCGTCGACAGGTGAAGTATGTGCTCTCGTCGCCGGCAGATCAGCTCCAGCCTCGCGATACGGCGCGCTTCTACGAGAAACCCGGTGATGCACGCGACCTGCGTGAGCCGGTCATCTTCGATGTCGCGCAGCGTCGCGCCATTCTCATTGAGCACACGCACTTTCCCAATCCGTACGCCATTTCACAGCCGACGTGGCGCAACGATTCGCGCGCGGTGTCATTCGAGTACAACGAACGCGGTCACCAGCGCTTTCGCATCATCGAAGCAGACGCCAGCACCGGCGCAACACGCGTGGTGGTGGAAGAGCAGTCCAAGACCTTCATCTACTACAACACCACCAACGACGGGCTGTCATCGGGCAAACGCTACCGCTATGACCTCGCCGACGGACGACAAGTGATCTGGATGTCGGAGCGCGACGGCTGGAACCACTTGTATCTCATGGACGGCGCCACAGGCACCGTGGCCAAGCAGATCACCTCGGGCCCATGGGTGGTACGTCATGTGCAGCGCGTCGATACACTGACCCGGCAAATCTGGTTCTCGGGCAATGGCCGCAACGTCGGCGAAGACCCGTATCTGCTGCACTACTACCGCGTAAACTTCGACGGCACCGGTCTCGTGGAGCTCACACCGGCGGCGGGCAATCATACCGTCACCTGGTCCGATGATTTTTCCCTCTACGTGGACACGTACTCGCAAATCGACGTGCCGCCTGTGACCGAGCTGCGCCGCGCCGACGGCTCACTCGTCATGTCGCTCGAACGGGCCGACATTGCGGCGCTTACCAAGGCCGGCTGGCGCGCACCCGAAGTATTCGTCTCCAAAGCGCGTGACGGTGTCACCGATATCTGGGGCGTCATTTTCCGCCCCAGCAACTTCGACGCGCGCAAGCGGTATCCCGTCATCGAGAACATCTACGCCGGACCACAGGGATCATTTGTCCCCAAGAGCTTCGGGGTGATGAACGCCATGCGCTCACTCGCGGAGCTCGGCTTCATTGTGGTGCAGATCGACGGCATGGGCACGTCCAACCGGTCCAAGCCCTTCCACGACGTCGCCTTCCGCAATCTGGCCGATGCGGGGTTCCCCGATCGAATCAAGTGGCATCGCGCCGTGGCCGCGAAGTATCGGTGGTACGACGACTCGCGCGTTGGCATTTACGGCACCTCGGCAGGAGGGCAGAACTCCATGGGGGCGCTGCTCTTCCACCCCGAGTTCTATGCGGCCGCCTATTCGGCCGCCGGCTGTCACGACAACCGCATGGACAAGATGTGGTGGAACGAACAGTGGATGGGGTGGCCCATCGGTCCGCAGTACGCGGCCAGCTCCAACATGGAGCATGCGGGCAAGCTGCAGGGCAAACTGTTGCTGGTAGTCGGCGAATACGACACCAACGTCGATCCGGCCTCCACTATGCAGGTCGTCAACTCGCTCATCAAGGCGAACAAAACATTCGACCTGCTCGTCATCCCCAACGCCGATCACACCAGCGGTGGGCCGTACGGCGATCGCAAGCGCAACGATTTCTTCGTGCATCACCTGCTGGGCGTCGAGCCGCCGAACAGAAACACCGAACGTGCCACGCCGTCGCGCTGAGGAGTCGGGGATTACCTGACGCAGCCTGCGCCCGTCCAGCCGATACCAATATCCGGTGCGCCCGATGCCGAGCGCGACAGCTGTTCCCCTTATGCCCCCGTCATGTCCGCCGCGACCCGCGCGACTCCCACCGGCATCGAACGTCCCTTCGCGCTCGAGGAGATCATCGTCTCCAAAACCGATCTCAAGGGACACATCACCTACGCGAATGACATCTTCGTGCGCGTATCCGGGTACGATGAGCACGAACTCATTGGTAAACCGCATGCGGTCATCCGACATCCGGAGATGCCGCGCGTGATCTTCAAGCTGCTTTGGGATACGGTGGAGTCCGGGCGCGAGCTTTTTGCCTATGTGAACAACCTGGCGCGTAACGGCGACCACTATTGGGTTCTGGCGCACATCACCCCCTCGTTCGATGCCAACGGACGCATCGTGGGCTACCACTCCAACCGACGGGTACCCGACGCAAGCGCGCTCGCGAAAGTGGCGCCCCTCTACGACAAGCTGCGCGCCGCCGAGCGCCGCCACACCGACCGCAAGGACGGACTGGCGGCCTCCACCGCAATGCTCGATGGCATACTCGCGACCGCCGGTATGTCCTACGCCGAGTGGGTGTGGACACTATGAAGCCGACTGACATGACGAATCTGCTGCTCGAGCCGGACGCCCTTGCTACCGTAACGGCAGAACGTGACGCGTTACGCGACGAAGTACACGCGCTCCGTGCCGGTATTTCGCACATCGTCCTCGTGTGCGAACGCGCCGCAGAAGGTGACCTCGAGCCACGCGTGCTGGGCATCGACCGACAAGGACCGCTTGGCGGCCTGTCGGCGGGAGTCAATCGCCTGCTCGATCTCACCGATGCGTTCGTGCGTGAAGCACGAGCCTCACTGCAGCACGCCAGCGAAGAGAAGTACTGGCGACGCGTGCTGGAGCGCGGGCTTCCCGGCACCTACCGTGGCGCCGCCCGGCTCATCAATCAGGCCACGGAGCAGATGTCCGCCAAGACGGAACTGATCAAACAGGCGCAATCGTCACGACTGCGACTTGCCGACGAGTTCGAAGCGGCCGTCAAGGTCGTCGTCGACAATGTCGCCGCCGCGGCGACCGAAGCACGTGCGACGGCCGAGTCGCTCACCGGCACCGCTGATCACACCACCACACGCTCGACGATCGTCGCCGCTGCCGCTGAGGAAACGAGTCGCAGCATGGACGCCGTAGCGGCCGCCAGTGAAGAGATTGCCGCGACGGTCAGTCACATCGAGGGACAATCCCGGCAGGGGCTCGATGTGGCGGGTGAAGCCGTGATGGCGGCAAAGCACGCCGGCGCGGTCGTCTCCAGCCTGGCGCAAGCGTCCGGTCAGATCTCACGCGTCGTCAAGCTCATTACCGACATCGCGAGCCAGACGCGACTGCTCGCGCTGAACGCGAATATCGAAGCGGCGCGCGCGGGAGAGTATGGACGTGGATTCGCGGTCGTCGCGAGTGAGGTGAAAACGTTGGCCACCCGCACGGGTGACGCGACCGGCGAAATCGAAACGCAGGTCAACGATATTCAGCGCGCGACCAGCGATGCCGTCGAAGCGATCGAATCGATTACCGGCGCCATCGAACGCATGCACGGTGTGTCGTCATCGGTGAACGAATCGGTCCAGAATCAGCGACTCGCGACCGACGACATCACCCGCAACATTCACGAAGCCGCCACGGGCACACGCGAGGTCACGATAAGCATCTCTGCCGTGTCGCAGTCCGCCGCCGACACCAGCGTGGCCGCCGGTCATCTGTCGCAAGCCTCTGGAGAACTCTCGCGTATGGCCGAACTGCTACAACGCGAGGTGGCGCAGTTCCTCAGCGCCGTGCGCAACAACGGTCAAGCGGGAAAGATGCCCGTGCTCAAGTAGCGATCGCCGCGATCGCAGACGATGAACACAATGGTGGCATTCTCCAGCTCCGCCGCCACCCGCAGCGCAATCACACAGGCACCGGCCGCCGAGGGACCACAGAAGATCCCCTCCTCGGCGGCAAGCCGCCTCGCCATCTGCTCGGCGTCGGCCTGCGATACCAATTCGATCCGATCCACCCCAGACGGATGATAAATGCGCGGCTGGTACGCCTCCGACCATTTGCGGATACCGGCAATCTGTGAGCCTTCGGCCGGTTGTGCGCCCACGATGGTGATTTGTGGACGCACTTCGCGCAGATAGCGCCCCGTTCCCATGATCGTACCGGTCGTCCCCATCGCGCTCACGAAGTGCGTGATCGTGCCGCCCGTGTCGCGCCAGATCTCCGGCCCCGTCGTGTCGTAGTGCGCACGCGGATTATCGGGATTGGCGAACTGATCGAGCACCCGCCCCTCACCGTTCCGTTGCATCTCCATGGCGAGATCGCGGGCGTACTCCATACCCCCCGCTGCGGCCGGTGTCAGAATGAGCTCGGCGCCATACGCGGTCATACTGGCGCGTCGCTCGGCGCTCAGATTGTCCGGCATGATGAGCGTCATGCGATAGCCGGTCATCGCGGTAATCATGGCCATGGCAATGCCGGTGTTGCCGCTGGTCGCCTCAATGAGGCGATCTCCGGGACGGATTTCGCCGCGCGCTTCGGCGTGGCGAATCATGGACAACACGGGCCGATCCTTTACCGAGCCGCCGGGGTTGTTCCCTTCGAGCTTGCCCAGGATAACCACACCGCGCTCGGACGTACCGGCTTCCGGAAGGCGCTGCAGGCGTACGAGCGGCGTATTGCCGATCGTGTGATCGATGGTGCGAAATCCGGGCGTGTTGGCAGGAGCCGTCATACCCTGAACCTTAGCAAGGAACGCAAGCGGGTGACCGCGTGACGGGCGCAGCGCCCGCCCAGCCTGTATCATATCGGGCAGTGACCGGTGCCTCGCCGCTGGTCCCACGTTTTGTCCTACACGCTGAGGATTGCTGCATGTCCCGCCCGTCCATGCCGTCTGTCCACGCGCTACGCGCCCTGACCCTGTCGATCGTTGCGTCAGCGCTGGTAGCGCCCGGTGCGCAGGCCCAGCCGGCGTTGCCGAAGCCCGCTGCCAACACGGCCCCGATGCTCGCGGCACTCGACGCCGCGACGGCGAAGTACGCGGACGTCGCCAAGCAGATTTGGGGCTTCGCCGAAGTGGGCTACATGGAAGAGAAGAGCTCGGCGCTGCTGCAGTCGGAGCTGCGGAACGCCGGCTTTGCGGTGAAAGCGGGTATTGCCGGTGAACCCACCGCGTTCGTCGCCGAGTACGGCAGCGGCAAACCTGTCATCGCCATTCTCGGCGAGTTCGACGCGCTCCCCGGCCTATCGCAAGACGCCGTGCCGGAACGCAAGCCGCTCAAGATCGGCGCTCCGGGACATGGCTGCGGCCACCATCTCTTCGGGACGGCCAGCACGGCGTCGGCCATCGCCATCAAACAGTGGATGATTGCCAACAACGTGAAGGGCACGCTCCGCATGATCGGGACGCCGGCCGAAGAAGGGGGATCGGGCAAGGTGTACATGGTACGCGATGGCGTCTTCAACGACGTGGACGCGGTCATCGCGTGGCACCCTGGCGACGACAACTCCGCCACCGGCGAGCGCACGATGGCGAACATCACGGGCAAGTTCCGCTTTCACGGGACGTCATCACACGCGGCCAGCGCTCCCGAGCGTGGTCGGTCCGCGCTCGACGGCGTCGAGATCATGAACGTCATGACGAACTACCTGCGCGAGCATGTGCCCGACGGGACGCGCATTCACTATGTCGTGACGAACGGCGGCAAGGCACCAAATGTCGTGCCCGACGAAGCCGAGGTGTACTACTACGTGCGGCACGTCGACATGAACGTCGTGAAGGACGTGTGGAGCCGTGTCGTGAACGCCGCGAAGGGTGCCGCTATCGGCACGGGGACGAACTACGAACTGCAGCTGATCGGGTCGGTATACTCGCTCCTCCCCAACGAAACGCTGCTGCGTATCGAACAGCGCGCGCTGGAGCGCGTGGGTGGCTACACGCTGTCGCCGGAAGAGCGCGTGTTCGCCGAGAAGCTGCAGAAGAGCGAGGCGTTCATTCCCGTGGCGCTCGAAGCCACGCAGAAGATCAAGCCACTCGTCATCGGCCAGGCAGGTTCGGCGTCAACCGACGTGGGGGATGTGAGTTGGACGGTGCCCACGGTACAGCTGGGGGCGGCCACGTGGGTTCCGGGAACGGCCGCACACTCGTGGCAGGCGGTGGCGGCGGGCGGCATGAGCATTGGCACCAAGGGCATGATGGTCGCCGCGAAGACGATGGCCCTCACCGCGGCCGATCTGTTCGTCTCCCCAGCGGCGCTGGCCGAAGCGAAGAAAGAGTTCGACGCCAAGCGCGGCCCCAACTTCAAGTACGAAACGCTCATCGGCAACCAGAAGCCGCAGCTCGATTACCGTAAAGGAACCTCCAACTGACATGCACACACTTCGTGTTCTGCTGCTCGCCGGTCTCGGTGCGGCAGCGTCGCTCTCTCCTGCGGGCGCCGTCGCGCAGGACGTCCGTCAGCGTGCCACGGTCAAGTCGACGAAGCCCACGCCGTCGCGCACTAGCATGCGCGTCCCCGAGGCCGACGCACTCCTTCCCTGGTCGGAGCAGATCAGCATTCGCGAGCAGTGGCTGAGCAAGCGACACGAGATGCTGCTCCCCATGATGCGGCGACATGGCATCGGCATGTGGGTTGTCGTGAACGAAGAGTTCCACGACGATCCGCTGTCCCAGTACGTGGCGCCGCCGCGTCCGTATACCGGCAATCGTGATTTTTTCGTGTTTGTCGATGCGGGCAGTGAAGGCCTCAAGAAGTTCGCCATTACCGGCTACACCGAAGAGAACCTCGCCCGCTTCTTCGACGCGCCCACGACGGAACCGCGTCCGCCGGCCGCGACACTGCGCGAACTGTACGCCAAGTACTCCCCGAAAACGGTGGGCCTTGGCATTCGCGGTACACGCGGCCAGACGCGTTCGCTCGGCTACGACAGCTACCGTTTTCTGGCCGAAACGCTTGGCCCCGACGCCGAGAAGACGTTCGTGAGTGCGGGCGACCTCACTCAGGAATATCTCGACACGCGGATTCCTGAAGAGATGGAGCACTACAACACCGCGGTGCGCGTGACCGAAGCGATCGTGAAGCGCGCGCTGTCGAACGACGTCATTACGCCCGGCAAGACCACGGTAGGCGACGTGCGCAAGGCGCTTTTCGACATGCTCTGGGCGGCCGGGGTGCGCACGTGGTTCCAGCCCGACCTGCGCGTGCAGCGGGCCAGCGGAGACGTGGCCACGTCACGGGGCTTCCTCGCGGTGGCGCCGGAGGCCACGGTCATTGGCCGTGGCGATGTCGTGCACGTGGACTTCGGCATCAGCTACATGGGTTTCGATACCGATTGGCAGAAGATGGCGTACGTGCTCAAGGCCGGTGAGAAGGAAGTGCCGGCTGGACTGCGTCAGGCGATGGCCAACTCGAATGCGCTTCAGGATGCGCTCATGAAGCGCCACTCCCGTCCCGGCGCGACGGGCGGCTCAGTGTTCAACGCGACGATGGCCGAGATGAAACAGCGCGGCATCGAGGCGATGATCTATTCGCATCCCATCGGCGCACAGGGGCACGGGCTGGGCGCGTCCATCGACTTCCGCAGCGCGCTGCGCAGCGACACGACGGCGCAGAACTCCCGCCTGCGAAACGGCTCGTACATCAGCATCGAACTCAACACCGCCACGGCCGTTCCCGAGTGGGGTGGCAAGAAAGTGTTCGTGATGTTCGAGGACGATGCGCATCTGACCGAGAACGGCTTTGTGTTCTTCCGTCCGCGGCAGGAGCAGTTCTACCTCATTCGATAGGCACGAGCTACTTCACGCCGCCCGTTCCCGATGCTCAGGGAATGGGCGGCGTGGCAAAGAAGCTGTTGCTGCGCCATACGGGGCGAGAAGCGCGATTGGCCACGCGCAAGGCGAGGTCCGCGTACATGCTGTTGAAGCGCGCGGCCGTTTCGAAGTTGACGGGCTGCGTCACGTCGTCGCTGAGCTTGTGATAATGCTCGCGCACCCATCCCTGCCAGATTTTTTCTTCCGGCGTGCCCGGGCGATAGCCCACCTTGAAGGCGAGCGCAGGAATACCCTGCCGAATGAAGCTGTACTGATCGCTGCGGACGAAGCGATTCTCCTGCGGCTCCGGGTCGGGCAACACGGAGAGTCCGTTGGCGCGCACCACGGCGTCGAGATCATCGGCAAGATCGGATTCGTCGTAGCCGTACGCGAACACGCCCGAGAGCGGGATGAGCGGCAGGAACATGTCGGTGTTGAGATTCGCCACGACCGTGCGCGTGCCGAGTGACGGATGCGCCGCGAACCACCGTGAGCCCAGCAGTCCCTTTTCTTCGGCGGTGACGGCGACGAACGCGAGTGTCCGCTTGTTGCCGCCGCGCTGCGCGGCCAGGCGTGCCGTTTCGATGAGCGTGGCCACACCGCTCGCGTTGTCCATGGCCCCGTTGAAGATGCTGTCACCGGTCAGCGCTGGTCCCTTGAAGGTGCCAACGTGATCGCTGTGCGCCGAATAGACGACGACTTCATTGGCGAGTGCGGGGTCGGTACCGGGAATGATGCCCACGACGTTTGGCGACGAAACCGTGCGCCGTATGGTGGGGATCGTCGCTCGCAATGAGGTATTGAGCGCTGCGGTGGGCAACGGTGCCCCGCGACCCGCGCGCGCCACAATCGTATCCCACACGAGTCCACTGCCGGCAAACAGGCGTGCCGCGAGTGCAGGATTGGCGGTGCCACCGAGGCGCTGACCGCGCGCGTCATCGAGCATACTGTCGGGGAGCGCATAGCTCACCGCCGCGGGTGTCGCGTCGCTCCATACCCCACCGGCACCAATGGCGATGACCCCCACAGCGCCAGCGGCACGCATCGCGGCCCACCGGTTACGCGACGCATGGGCCTGCAGTGGCGCGGACAACCCGGAGGGGACTCCGTTGAAGTGGACGACGATCTTTCCGCGCACGTCGAGCCCGCGCAAGTCGTCAACGCCGGCCTGCGGGAGCGACACGCCATACCCAGCAAACACCAACGGCGCCTCGACATTGCCGTTGGAGGGGCGTGGCGTCAGGCGCAGGTCACGTCCATAGGCGAGTGCGCTTTCGCCGTCAGCGCTCTTCAGCAAGAGCTGCACGCGAGGCTGATCGAGTGCCACTTCGGTAAAGGCGATGCGCTGCTGCCATCCATCCGTTCCGGCCGGCCGCAGTCCGGCGCGTTCGAACTGCCGGGCAATGTAGCGCGCCGCGCTTTCGTGGCCGGCCGATCCGATGTCACGTCCTTTGAGCGAATCGTTGGCGAGTACCTGCACATGCTGCCACCACGCCGCCGCCACCGTATCCGGGCGCTGCGCCGCAGCGAGCGATGGAAGCGTGAGCAGCGAAACCAGCATCCAGCGCTTCATACGAGAGACTCCGGGGCGCTCTGCCCCTCAATGGCGGGGGTGAACAGCAGGACCGGATCGAGACCGGGCATCGAGACGACGGAACTGGTAGATCGATAGCCAAGCGACTCCATTACCCGAATGGACGCGCCGTTGCCGGGCGCCACGATGGCCACGACACGCGACAGGCCGAGCACGTCGCGCGCATGCATCAGCGTACCGTGCACGGCCTCGCGGGCAAACCCTTCACCACGCGCGGCAGGGAGCATGGCGTAGCCGACGTCGATGTCGTCGAGTGTGGGTCGCTTGAGCAATCCACATATGCCAATGGGTTCGCCGGCGTCGAGACGTTCCACACACCAGAGGCCGAAGCCATGCGCGGTGTACGAGGCCAACGGGCCAAAGTCGAGATACTGGCGCGCGTCGGCATCGGTGCGCACACCGCGATCCCCGATGAACTCCACAAAGGTGACATCGTTGAGCAGCGCGACGAGAAACGGCGCGTCGTCGTATGTCAGGAGGCGGAGCCGCAACCGCTCCGTGGTGATCACGGCTCCGGAAGTCTTCACATCACGCCTTGGATGCGTTGGCGCTCAGGTGGGCCTGCATACGCTTGCGGAACCGTTCGGCCACCGTGCGACCGAGTTCCGATTCCTTCGAAATCCATTCCGCGTTGCGAAAGGCAAGCGGATTGCCCACGTGCGCACGATACTGCTCGAGCCACGGTTCGACGCGCGAAAAAAGCAACAAGCCTTCGCCGCTGCTCTCCATCATGAACTCCGCGTGCATGACCCCGTGACGCGCCATCGAGTACACCATTTCCCAGTAGGTCGCGCACTGGCGGAAGGGCGCGTTGAGTGGATGGTCAGGCTTGGTGATGGCGAGCACGTCTTCCCAGCTCGTGGGCAGGAAGGTCGCGTTGATGGCCGCGCGCGACTCGCGCATCACCGACTCACGACGCAGGTCGTAGAGCTTGAGGGCGAGTTCGGCGTCGTAGTGATCGGGGTAGTCTTTGAGAGGCACGGGACGAATCTGCTGAGTTTCAGGAGTGGACGAGCATTTCGCGGAACTGCACGACATTCCCTTCGGGATCGCAGGCATTGCTCGCGACGAAGCGGCGGGTGGTGAACTCTTTCTCGGCGGGGAAGAGGAATCCGCCCAGCAACGGCGCCATCTCGCGCGCCTTGGCCAGGTTACCCACCACGAAGAAGAGCTTGATGGCGGTGTCCTCGCGCGGCGTGGGGATTTCCCCCGCCGCGAGCGGCGCCATGATGTGCGGCGGCACCCCGTGGATCACCAGCTCGGTGCGGTCGGAGGCAATGACCCGAAGACCCTCCTCGACATGTACCGGCGACATGGTGAGCAGGACTTCGTAGAATCGCGCGACGCGGTCCACGTCGGCGGCAAAAAGGACGGCGCCATTATTCATGACAGGCAAACTACCGCGC
>CANGXD010000102.1 GCA_947457545.1 Gemmatimonadaceae bacterium | reverse complement strand
GGCAGGCCTGCTCATGGCCGCCGTGTCATGGTCCCTCGTCATGACCGGCGGCCTGCGACGGGTGTTCACATCGGCGGCTTCTTCTTCAGAAATCCGCCAAGTCCCGACTTGAGCGCGTCCTTCGCGCTGGGCTTCTTTTCGTCTTTCTTGTCGCCGTTCTTTGCGGCTTCGGCGCTGGCGCTGTCCATCTTCTCGCCAAGCCCCGCCATCATCTGGCTCATGTCGACGACTTCGTAGCCCTTCGGTACCTCGAAGAGTGCTGCGTCGATATCGCCTTTCTTGAGATCCGTCACTTCCATCGTAGTCACGTCCGACGTGACTTTGCCCTTCTTGTCCGTCTGCGATGACCACGTGACGGTCTTGAGCGCCATGCTGCCACGCCCGTATTCGTTGGTGTACTTCTTCATGTCGGCGGCAAGATCCGCATTGGTGCTCTTTACGCCTGACGCGAACGAGCGCGCCCACGCTTCCATGCTCTTGGGGCTGCCAAGATCGATGCCCGTGGCCACCCACTGATCGCTCGAGTCGTTCGAGACAATCTTCTGGTCGGGCATCATCATGACTTTGAATTCGATGGTGCTCGAGTAGTACGTGCGCACCTTGCGGGTCTTGTAGCCCAGCAGCGCCTCGCCCGCGCCCATGTCCTTGAAGCGGAAGGACGTGTTGCTGACGGTCATCTTGAGCATCGGGTTGTTCATCAACGCGCCGAGCCCACTGCCAAAGGCATCGGCGGTCATCACGATCGCCTGTTTGTCTTTGGGATTGACCACAATGAACTTGCCCGCTTCTCCCTGCACCAAGACGTAGCCATTCTTGGTGCCCATGGGCGTGGTGCCTTCGACGTAGTCCATGCGGATGTTGCCATCCTGCATGCTGACATTGGCGAGCGTGCTCTTCTTGCCGTCGCTGGCCGAGCTGATGCGGTACTTGAAGGTGACACCAGTGGCGCGTGGAGTTACCGGCTTGGCGGCAGAGAGCAGCAGCACGCCGCCAGCGATTGCCGCGGCAGCAATGCGCGGTCGCGAGCGAACGGCGATAAACGAAGCAGACATCGGGACCTCGTCGTGTGGAGACGGAGAGCATGTGGGCACGCGCGGATGAAGCCCGCGCCATGTGCCAGAAGCTATGGCCTGCGGGTGCTTCGGCAAGCACGGGGCGCGGCGTCCTGTGTCACGGTCGCGTACCCAGCAGTAGCCACATCAGGGTGCGATTGTCATGAGGGCCCTTCTTTCCTCCCGTCGCGGGGGGCGCCGCGGCCAATCATCCACCCCAACGATTTGGCGCACGCGACGTCGGCCGTCTTCCACCCATTTGTACACGGCCAGCGAAGCGGTGCGCTGCGCGTTCTCTCCGAGGAGCGAACGGAGAACGGGCTGATAATCGAGTGGGTGGCGATTCACCCAGCGGAAGGTGCCAGGCAGCACCATCAGTTCGGTCGAGCCGTACTCGGAGGAGGACGTCAGTGTTCGCACGGTCTGTTGCCCCGAGTCGATAACGGCAAACGCAAACTTCTGATACAGTGGTGATATGCTGCCGGTAGGTCCGTTGCGTGCCGATACGCTGCCTAACGGTGCCATACCGAAGGAGGCCCAGGCGAGCTCCAGTAAGCCGTTCCTGCCTTCCGTCAGCTGAATGGTGACTGTGGAATCGGCGTAGATCTTTCCAAGGACGAACGGCACAATGGCCACCCGCTCCGCGCGGTAGCGCACCACCACACCGTCGAGGGAAATCGACCGCACCGTATCGAGCATTTCGCTGACCCGCCAATCGCCGCCGTAGATCCGTCCGCGATCTGGTGTCAGTGACGTGGATTGCGGCTCGGCTGCGCTCCAACCCGTACCGATAGGTATGACGAGCGCCTCGACGGGAACCGCCAACGGCGTGGTGGACAGTGCGATCGAGGGACCGCCAATGCCGCGACTGTCGAATGGCGTGAGACGCAAGTGCTCCACCGCATAGCGCCGATCGCGCCTCGCGTCAGTAATGGTGAACGGCACTGGTCGTCCTCCAACCCGTTGCCTCAAGGAAACGGTATCGAAGCGCAGGGTTTCGGACATGCTTGCGGGCGCGTCGGCCGTCAACCGCACCAACATCTTGTCAGCGAAGGCGATGGACGAGTTCCTCAGGCCGCTGAGCGCGGCATAGAACTGGAGCAGGGTGGCCGCCGTGCCCAATACCACGGCGCCCGCAACCAGCGCGAAGGGCTGCAGGCCGTTGGTTTTTTTCCATCGGTACGTCGAAACGAGCGCCAACATGGTGCATAGCAGTACCGAACCGCTGGCGTTCGTCCACGTATTGGCGGTGGAACCACTATCCGTAAACGGCATCATCCCGGTGACGAGAAAGGCCGCCGGCATCAGAAGGCTGATGAACAGCAGAAAACAGACCGCTAGCAACAGCGCCCGCGCCAGACTTCGGGTTACGGCGCCAAAGAGCCCCATGAAGAGAATGGGAATGACGTACACCGGTACGGCCTGCCGTAGCGTTGGCACCATGAGCCGAGTAGGCATATCCATGCGGCGCCACGCAATTACCGCCGTCATCGTCGCTGCCAGGACGATGAGACCCAACACCACCAGCTTCGCCGTGCCTAACGCCCGACCGTCTACGGGCTTCCCCTTCCAGAAGGCGGTGGGCGACAGCGGCGAATCGGCCTGGACGACTATGACGGCCATGCCCATGCCGACACACCACGTCAGCATTGGCAGTAACGTCCGACTCAGTTCCGGAAGGGTGCCATAGAGTGGTTGCCCAAACATCACGAGTGGTGTGGTGCCGAGCATCACCAGATAGACCACCCACCAGAGTGACGTGCGCTGGAGATCGAAACGCACGAAGTGCTGGACCTGCCTGGCAAAGGTCATGAGGCCATCTCCCGATGTGATGCGACGGGGCGGTTGGTGGCGCCAAAGGTGAGATAGAGTTCGCGCAGGGAGAGCGCACGCCACTGCACGTCAGTGCTCTGCGACAGAAGATCTTCTGATACGTGAACGGGGGCGCCTCGATCCACCACCGCCGACAGACGTCGTCCGGCCTGTTCCACGTGCATCCACACCGGCGGCCAACGGTCCACGGTCACGCCGGTGGGGAGCGTGGCTTCAACGCGCTGCCATCGTGCCTGCATGGCCTCCATCGATCCCGACACCGCAATCCGTTGTTCACGCAGAAACGCCACGTGATCCACGAAGGATTCGATCTCGCCAATGTCGTGCGTGCACACGAGTGTGGTGCACGCGGCGTCGGCGGACGCTTCCAGCAATCCGCCCACCAGTTCGTCCTTCACGGCCACATCGAGGCCGGTAAACGGTTCATCCATGAGCAGAATGCGTGGGCGCGCCGCCAGCGCGCACAACAATGAGGCCTGCATGCGCTGACCACGGGAAAGCCGAGACACGCGCTGTTGCCGGTGCAGCGCAAACCGTTCACGGAGCCGTGTCGCCAGGGCCGCATCCCACGCCGGATACAGCGGAGCGCAATACTGCTCCAACTGCGCCACGGTCATCCATCCCGGGAGCTCCTGCCCTTCGGCCACATACGCCATCTGCTGCCGCTGCCGCAGCGTGAGGTCGTCAACATCGGCACCGAAAAGCGCGACCCGCCCGTCCTGTACCTCCTCGATACCGGCGAGCAGACGGAGCAGCGTGGACTTTCCCGCGCCGTTGGCGCCGAGCAAGGCGCAGGTGGCCCCTTGGGGCACATCGAGATTGACGTCGTGCAGGACACGCGTGCGTCCATACCGGTGAGTAAGGCGCGAGGCGGCAATGGCCACGGCTTTGGCGGCGCGACTATTCATCTGCGTCAGGTGGTGAAGGGTCCGTTCGGTCTGCTCCAGACAACTCGCGCCACCGTGCCGCAATGGCCTCACGTACCGTCCGCTCATCAACGCCAAGTCGTAGCGCTTCCACGACCAGCTGCTCGACTTGCGTGGAGAGCAGCGCGGCACGGTCGGCCGCCGAGGCCTGACCGCTGCGGGCGACGACCGTTCCGACGCCGGGGAGCACTTCGAGCAGGCCGTTGCGGACCAGTTCCGTGACGACCTTGTGGGCGGTGTTGGGGTTGATGCGCAGCGCCTGACTGAGCTCGCGTACCGACGGGAACGGCGTGCCGGCGGGGAGGAGGCCGGCGACGACGGCCTTGGTCGCGGCGTAGACGACCTGGCGATATGGGGACTCGCCGGGGGTCAGTCGGATTTGGAACGGGAGCATTGCTGTACTATGTGTACTAGTACAGCTGACGTCAACCGCTGTTGGTCGGGGTCTCGGTTGCGGGTGGGGGTCTGGGTACAGCCACCACGGTCGGGGTACAGCTACGACAGTCGGGGTACTGCCACGACGGTCGGGGTCTACCGGCGGTCGGGGTCCTGGCCGGGTCGGGCGCGGCGCTTCGCTGGCGCGTCGGGGTCGGGGATAAGGTGTCGGGGCTGCCCCGACCCGGACCGCGCCCCCCGACCCCGACAGTCGCCCCCCGACCCCGACAGCGAGCGCAGCGAAGCGAAAGACCCGACCGGGACTCCGACCGTTGGTAGACCCCGACTGTCGTGGCGGTACCCCGACCGTGGTGGCTGTGCCCCGACTGTAGTGGCTGTGCCCAGACCCCGACCAAGACTTGAACCCCAAACCCATATGTTCTACATTGTAGCGTATCAAGGAGTCCGCCGGGCTGCGCAGTCGTGGCCCCTGCCGTCGCCCTCACTCCAGATCTCGCTGATGCGCTCGCCTGTGGCAGAACGGCTGCTCCTGTCCGTCGGGGCGCTGCCCGAATTCGTCGATGACGTAATCGGTGACCTCGAGGAAGAGCGCACCCAGCGCGAGGCCGCCGGCCTCGGCCCGCAGAACGCGTGGTTCACTCGCCAGATCGTCGCGGCCCTCCCTTACGCGTTACGACAGGGGGTTCGCGAGCATCGACTCCGCGGCATGCTGCGCCTGCTCGAAACGAGTCTCGCCGCCTGGATCCTCGTCGAACTCGGCGTGGTCATCATGGGACTCGTTGCCATCGGCGCGTACACCATCGTCAGCGGGAACGCGTTGCCGACGTTCTCGGGCGAATTGCCGCTCTGGCCGACGCTCCCTCTCGGCGTGCTGAGCGCAGCCGCGGTAGGATATACCGCCGCCTGGCTCGACCGACGTCGCCCATTGCTCGCCGCCCTCGCGAGCGGCGCGCTCTGGGCCGGCATTCAGAGCGCGCTGCTGCTGGCGACGGTGGGACAGACGGCGCGCTGGCAGTGGGCCATGCTGCTGCTCACCGTCGTTGGCGTCACGATTGGCGGAGTGGTCCGGATCTCCCGCACTTCGCCGGACGGCGGATCGCTGCCCGTCCGCTGAGGCTTCCGATTCCGCATTTTAGTCGGGGTCGGGGTTGCGGGTGGGGGTCTGGGTACGGCCACCACGGTCGGGGCACAGCTACTACAGTCGGGGTACTGCCACGACAGTCGGGGTCTACCAACAGTCGGAGTCCTGGCCGGGTCTTTCGCTTCGCTGCGCTCGCTGTTGGGGTCGGGGTGCAACTGTCGGGGTCTCGGTCCGGGTCGGGGCAGCCCCGACACCTTATCCCCGACCAAGACGCGCCAGCGCAGCGCCGCGCCCGACCCGGCCAGGACCCCGACTGTCTTGAGACCCCGACTGTCGTGGCAGTACCCCGACCGTGGTGGCTGTGCCCCGACTGTAGTGGCTGTACCCAGACCCCGACCCCGACCCCCGAGCCCCGACCCAGAGCGATGAGAAAGGCGAGGACAAGACCGCCAAACGCCTCCCCGCGTTTCCGCGTATCTTCGGTCGTCCTTCATCAGGAGTCCCAATGCAGTCGTCCCCCCCGCGCCACTTCGCGCGCGCCCTCGGACTGTCTCTCGCCGCGTGCGTCGCGACTACACCCGCGCTATCGGCGCAGTCCGCACCCACGACGCCCCGCCCCATCACCGCTGCCGATATCTCCGCGTGGAAGTCGCTACGCGGCGCCACGCTCTCCGCTGACGGCGCGTGGTTCGGCTACACCCAAGCGCCCAACGAAGGCGACGCCGAGGTGGTGCTGCGGCAGACGAGCGCCACCGGCACGGTGCGTCGGTACGCGGTGGGCGAAATCCCCGCCGGCGCGTCGCCGCTGCAGCTCTCGACCGACGGCAAGTGGGCCGCCATGCTCGTGTATCCCAAGGCCGCCGAACAGAAGCGGCTGCGGCAGCAACGTCGCCCGGTGCAGAGCAAGGCACTGCTCGTGAACCTCGCCACCGGCGAACAGCGCGAGTTCGAGCGCGTCCGCCGCATCGCCTTCGCCGGCGACGCCCCCAAGTTCGTCGCCTTGCAGGCGTACGGCCCTGATGCCCCCGCCGGCGGCGGCGCCGGTGGTGCTGGTGGCCCCGCGCCCGGCGCACCCGGCATGGGTGGCAACGCGCCCGGTGGCGGCGCCGCGCGCGTCGAAGGCACCGACCTGTTGCTCCACGAACTCGGCACGAGCGCCGTGTTCAACATCGGCAACGTCGCCGAATTTGCCTTCGACGAGAAAGGCCGCTGGCTCGCGTACACCATCGACGCGCGTGAGCAGGTGGGCAACGGCGTGCAGCTGCGCGAACTCGCCACCGGCGTGGTGAAGAGCCTCGATGCCGGCAAGGCACTGTTCCGTCGACTCGCGTGGAGCGACACCGCGGCGAGTCTCGCGTATCTCAAGGGCACCGCCGATAGCGCGGGCACCGACACCACGTGGACCGCCGCCGGCGTGTCGCGCGTCGGCTCGCCGGCACAGCGCGCGGTCACGGTTGGCGCCGGTACCACCGTGGCGCTGCCCAATGGCATGGAAGTGAGCCCCGACCGCACACCGCGTTGGCTCGAGGCGCAGGATGCGCTGCTCATTGGCTTGCGCGTCGCCGCACCGCCCGTCCCCAAGGCAGAGCAGCTCGAAGACGACGACCGTCCCACGCTCATTCTGTGGCACCACAAGGACGCGCGGTTGCAGTCCATGCAGCTCGTGCAGGAGCAGGCCGACAAGGGCTTCTCCTTCATGGCCACGTACCTCCCCGCCACGCAGAAAGTCGTCCAGCTCACCGACGCCAGCGTGCGCACCGCCACCATCGGCGCGCGCGACGATCTGTTGCTCGGCTCCGACAACAGTGCGTACGAACGGCAGGCGAGTGTCGACGGCATTCAGCGCCGCGATGTCTATCTCATCAACGCGCGCACCGGCGAGAAGACACTCGTGAAGAAAGACGCGCGCAGCCAGGCGCAGCTGTCACCCGACAGCCGCACGGTCCTCTTCTGGGACGACGGCCATTGGCAGGCGTACGACGTGGCGTCCAAGGCCACGACCAACATCACCAAGAGCGCGCCGGTGTCGTTCGTCGATACCGAAGACGATCACAACGTCGACCGTCCGCCCACGCAGGTGGTGGGCTTCAGCAAGGACGGCAAGTCGGTGCTGCTGCAAGACAATTACGACGTGTGGCGCGTGAATCTTGCCGGCAGTGGTTACACGAATCTCACCGTGGACGGCCGCGCGAAGCGCATTCGCTACAGCCGCCGCATTGTGACCGATGCGCGTGAGCGCGGCATCGATCTCACGAAGCCCATCTACATGGTGGCGATGCAGCATCTCACCAAGAAGGAAGCGTTCGTACGCCTCGATCCCGCCAAGGCAGGCGCGGTGGTGCTGAGCGGCTGGCGTGATGCGCGTCTCGCCCCGGTAAAGGCGCGCGATGCAGAGGTGTGGGTGGGCAGCATTCAGACGTCGGCACGCTTTCCCGATTGGTGGCGCGTGAGCTTCGCCAACGGGACGCTCGCCGACTCCGTGCGACTCACCGACGCCAACCCCAACATGAATGGCGTGGCGTGGTCGCCGGGCTCGCGTCTCGTGAGCTATGTGACGGAGAAGGGCGACTCGCTGCAGGGCGCGCTCTACCTGCCCGCCGGTTACCAGGAAGGGAAGTCGTACCCCACGCTCACGTTCATCTACGAGCTGCAGTCGGACAACCTCAACTCGTTCTACTCGCCCACGTACTCCAGCTCACCCAACGCGCTCATTGGTGTGCACACGTCGCGTGGCTACGCCGTCTTTCTGCCGGACATCGTGTACAAGCTCAACGATCCCGGCATGAGTGCGGTGTGGAGCGTCGTGCCGGCGGTGAAGGCCGCCATCAAGACGGGCATTGTGGACTCGGCGCGTGTGGGACTGCACGGCCACTCGTGGGGCGGCTACCAGACGAGCTTTCTGGTCACGCAGACGAACATCTTCAAGAGTGCCGTGGCCGGCGCGCCGCTCACCGACATGGTGAGCATGTACAGCTCGGTGTACTGGAACACCGGCGGCACCAATCAGGGGATCTTCCAGAGCTCGCAGGGCCGCTTCAAGGGCAACTTCATCGAGAACAAGGATGCCTACGAGCGCAACTCGCCCAATCGCTTTGCCGACAAAGTAAAGACGCCGCTTATCATCATGCACGATGACAAGGACGGCGCCGTTGATTTCAATCAGGGGATCACGTACTACAACACGCTGCGGCAGCTGAACAAGGATGTGATTCTGCTGGAGTACGTCGGTGAGAATCACGGGTTGTCACAGCTGCGCAACCGGCGCGATTACTCGCAGCGGCTCATGGAGTACTGGGACTCGTACCTCAAGGAGCAGCCGGCGCCGGAATGGCTCAAGAACGGCATCCCGCGCCTCAAGATGGACGAGCATCTGCGCGAGCAGAAAAAGAAACTCGACGCGAAGAAGATCGCGATGTAAGGAGTGACAGGTGCAGCGCGTGACGGTGGCCGCTACTTCACCGTGATGAGCTGCACCATCCCCTTCTCGGTGTGCGCGCGCCCGTCGCGCCCCGGAATGAGACAAGCGAGGATATAGCGCCCCGGTTTGAGACGTGCAGTAAGAAACGTCTCCTGCCGGGGCGCTATCGTATTGGTCTGACCGAGTGTCGGCATCCAGGGCGGAATGATCCCCTTCTGGTGATACATGTCGAGGAACTCACGCAGCGTATGATTGGCAGGGAGTTCGAGCAGCGTCATGGCGTGCAGGTCCTGCCCGACGTTGGTGAGATTGAAGGTCACGATGCCATTGCTGATCGTGGGCGGATTTTTGAAGGCGTAGTCGGCCCCCTCCACCAGCACGTATTCGACCTTCGTCGCCTTGGGCGTGGCGGCCGCGGCGGGACGGGACTGCGCGTCGAGCGGCATGACCAGCGCCGACAGCGTGAGTGACAGCAGGGACCAAAGCGACTTGATGCGCATCGCGACCTCGACGATTCGCGCGGCAGCCCGTTTGCCGCGACAGGGGACATAGGCGGATCGATTCTCTGCAAGAATCGAACGAACCCTCAGGGTGCCTCACCGGCGGCTCCGGTGGCATCCGGAAGTCCCTGACAACGCCGCCGGGGTTTCCGGCTCATGTAAGCTTTCGTGGGCGCGGTGCATTTCAGGGTCGTACCTTCCACCGGAACGACATGAATGCCCTGCCCTTGCCCAGCGTATTGCCTCCAACAGCGCCCGATGTGGCCGCGGTGCGCGCCGGAAATCCGGATGCTCTGGCCGCAGTGTACCGGCAGCATGCAGCCGCCATGCTGACGCTCGCCCTTCGGCTTACCGCATCCCGCGCAGACGCGGAGGATGTGGTGCACGACGTCTTCGTCGCGTTGCCGGAAGCGTTGGCCCACTATGAGGAGCGCGGCCAGTTCCGCGCGTGGCTGCTGCGGTTGACCACGCGCGTCGCGCTTATGCACGAGCGGCGCACGGCACGCCTCGAACGACGCGATTCGCTCGACGGCGTGGCGACCGTGGGCGACGTCGAGCGAGACGTACTGGTCGCGGACCACGTGTACGGCGCGCTGCGAACACTCAAGCCGGCGCTGCGCCATGTCTTCGTCTTGCGCGTGCTGCACGAACTGCCGCATGCCGAGATTGCCCGCGTTCTCGGCATCTCCATCAGCGCCTCGGAAGTCCGTCTGCACCGGGGCATTCAACAACTTCGTCAACTGCTGAGGCGTCTCGCATGAATACCGGAAGAGAAGATCGCGAGACGCTGCCCGCCGAGGTGCAGCAGCTCGTTGATGCCTTGCAGTCAAGCGCCGCCGGAGATGCTGACGAGCAGCTGCTGGCCCGTATTCAGGCCAGCCGCGCGGCGGGCGTACGGGTGCTGGTGCCGGTGCCGGTTGTCGACACTGAGTCAGCGGAAGCACTGGAGCGGGCGTGGACGCGCGCGCGAGTGTCCGTGCTCGTCGCGGGTGTCGCCGCGACAGCGCTCATCGCGTTGTACCGGCCCATCACCGCGCCTTCGGCGGTGAACATTGCTCCCATAGCCGCGTCCGTTCCCGCTGCATCGGTCTCGCCTGCGTCACCTGCCACAGATGGTGTAGGGGCGTCGAATGCCATGGCCGAGCTGTTGTCGCCGTGGCCGCGCGTGGCGTATGCGCAGCAGCCTGCGGGCGGCCGCGCGGGCCCGCTGCCGGCAATCAGTGGACTGAATGCCGATCGTGTGGTGCCCGGCGTGCGGAACTACGTGCGGCTGTCGTCGAACGCGTACCATGACGCCCTTCCGCACGAGCTGTACGAGATGGCGGTCGATACGGTGCGACTCCGCAGTCAGCGCGCGATACGCATCGTCACGACCAAGCTCGGCGACCGTGCGCTGGGTCGCGCGTCCTCCGATTCCCTCTGGCTGGACCGCGTGAGCCTGCGCCCCCTGCGTCGCCGCGTCGATCTCGTGGTGATGCGGATCGAACAGGATTTCACCGACAGCTCGCTGACGGAGCGGGTGACGGTGGTTCCCGTGCCGACCCGAGCGCGAAAGCGCGATACCATGAAGGTGCCGTTTCGTTGGGGGCAAACCGTACGCCTCGATCGCCGCCGCCTGTTCGTGGTGAGCGAGAGCATGCTCCGCGTAGTACTCAGCGCGCTTCCGCTCCGCCGCGACTGGCGTGGCAGCATTGGCGTGCTCGAAGGCGAGAGTAAGCTGTTCGCCCTTGGGCCATCTGGATTTCGCAACGTACGCGTCGCCGGCATCGACACCGTGCAGACCTTTTCCGGCCGCTTCGAAACGTGGCGGGTCGAGCTCGAGACTGGGGGCACGCCCGAGCGGTGGTCGGTCAGTCGCGAGACTGGTGAAACGATCGTGACGGACGGTTACTACGATGTGAGCTACCCCGAGTCGCGGTCCTGGCTCGTGGGCGGATTTCGTGAAATGAACCGGCTGGTTCCGGTACGCCGCACCCGCTGACGCGCGAAATTCGGGCGTCTGCTACACGGCGCCGAGGAAAAATCCAGCCCCGCCCGCCCGAGCCGAAATGCGCCGAATTGCTCCCGTTATTTCGGATTCATTCGCCGTCGGCTCTCCGAAAACCAGAACAATCGTAAAGCATTGCCAAGCAAAGCGTTATCACAATTATGCAACGCCGAAAGTTTTACTCTGCCACACTGGCGGCACCGGCAGAAAAAAGAACGGCCAAACTGTCTCTTGACTACCGGAGGCGAATGCCGGAAGTTGCCTCTCCTTGCTCGCCTGCACGTGTGCGGGCGGGCAAGGGAATTCCACCGTAGTACGACATAGGCACTGGTCACCGGCCTCCTCCCCCAGAGGCCGGCGCTAAGAGGGAACCCGGCGTAATTCCGGGGCGGCCCCGCCGCTGTAAGGGACGACGAGGAAGCTTTCCGCCACTGCGCCATGTCTGGCGCGGGAAGGCCGCTTCCGAGGACGAATCCCGAGCCAGAAGACCTGCCAGTGCCCGAGTCCGCGCGCCCCCTCGAGGGAGGGTTCGCCGGGGATCGTCGCGCCGCACCGTGTTGCTCGAGTGCGCGCGACCCCGTTCGGGCTCCCTGCAATGTACCGCTGGGAGCTTTCGTGTTGGCCGCGACGACGCGGCTGTCACGTACGACCGGTGAAGGTCCTCGGGGGGTGTGCCTCTCACCGCTGTATCCACCTCTGGAGAGCATTAATGACCACGTCCGTCGCCCCACGCAGCAGCGAAGTCCGCCAGACGTTCGGCAGTTACGACAACAGCGGTGTCCGCACCGTGACCGAAGTCATCAAGCGCGACGGCCGCCGTGCCCCGTGGGACCCGGAGCGCATCACGCGCGCCATCGCCCTCGCCTTCTGGGCCTCGCGCCATGACGACGCGGTCAACCCGCACCATAACGACGCCGGCCTCCGTTTCGGCCTCGGCTTCACCGAGTTCGCCGACGTCTGCGAAATCACGCAGCTCGTCGTCAACACCGTCGAACGCAAGGCGCTCGAGCGCACCCCGACGGTCGAAGAAGTGCAGGACATCGTCGAAATGATGATCGCCGCCCGCGGCCACTGGGATGTCGCCAAGCGCTACGTCATCTACCGCGCGGCCCGCGCCCAGGTACGTCTCCACGCCCACGGCGAGAGCGGCCTGCAGGACTACATCTTCCTGTCGCGCTACTCGCGCTACCGGGACGACCTCGGCCGCCGCGAAACGCCGTCCGAAGCGTTCACGCGCGTCATGGACATGCACCGCGCGCACTTCGCCGACAAGCTCGACCTCCCGGTCGCCGGCTTCAGCGGCCGCACCCTCCGCTCGCTCATCGACGAGACCGAAGCGGCGCTCCAGCGCAAGGCGATTCTCCCCTCCATGCGCTCGCTGCAGTTCGGCGGCCAGGCCATCGAGGCGAACAACGCCCGCATGTTCAACTGCGCCTTCACGCACATGAACCGCGTGGACGCGTTCAAGGAATCGTTCTTCCTGCTCATGTCGGGCACGGGCGTCGGCTTCTCCGTACAGAAGCACCACGTCGCGCAGCTCCCGTCGTTCCCGGTGCGTGGCGCCGAGAACGAGCTCGAAGTCATTCACTACAACGTCGACGACACGCTGGAGGGCTGGGCCGACGCGCTCGGCGCGCTCGTCCAGAGCTACCTCGACAACAAGAAGATCGAGTTCAACTACTCCAACATCCGTCGTCGCGGCGCGCCGCTGCGCACGTCGGGTGGACGCGCCCCGGGCCACATCCCGCTCAAGAAGGCGCTCACGGCCGTCGAGCGCATGCTCGAAGGCGTGTCGGGCCGCGCGCTGCGCCCCATCGAAGTGTATGACATCCTCATGCACGTCGCGGTCGCGGTGCTCTCGGGCGGCATCCGTCGCTCGGCCACCATCTGCCTCTTCTCCGCCGACGACGACGAAATGGCGTCGGCCAAGACGGGCAACTGGTTCGAGACCAACCCGCAGCGCGGCAAGTCCAACAACTCGGCCGTGCTCGTGCGCACCGTGCACACCGAAAACGAGTTCCAGAAGCTCTTCGAACTGCAGAAGGAATTCGGCGAGCCCGGCTTCTACTTCGTCGACGACGTGGAATACGGTGCCAACCCGTGCGTCGAAATCGGCCTCGCGCCGTTCGCCGTCGTCGACGAAGCCGCGCAGGCCAAGCTCGCCGAGTACGGCCGTCCCGACGTTGCGCTCGGCAGCACCGTCAGCGGCTGGCAGATGTGCAACCTCACCACCATCAACGCCAACGCGTGCGAAGACGAGGCCGGCTTCCTCGCCTGCTGCCGCGCGGCGTCGTTGCTGGGTACGCTGCAGGCCGCGTACACGAACATCCCGTACCTCGGCGCCGCCACGCGCTTCATCAACGAGCGTGAGTCGCTGCTGGGTGTGAGCATCTGCGGTATCCTCGATCGTCCGTCGCTGCTGCTCAACCCGACGGTGCTCGAGCGTGGTGCGCAGGAATGCCTCGACACCAACGCCGCCGTTGCCGAACACCTGGGCATCCCGGCTGCTGCACGTATCACCTGCGTGAAGCCGGAAGGCACCGCGAGCCTCGTACTCGGCGCCGGTTCGGGCATCCACCCGCACCATGCGCGTCACTACTTCCGTCGCGTACAGGCGGCGCGCACCGAGCCGCTGTATCAGTGGTTCAAGCTCAACAACCCGCACATGACCGAGTCGTCGGCGTGGGATCC
>CANGXD010000101.1 GCA_947457545.1 Gemmatimonadaceae bacterium | reverse complement strand
GCCGCCGCCTGAAGAATGCGTTCACGGGCGGCCATGGGAGTCTTCGGATGTACCATATGAGACATTATTGTCTCATTCTGGTGGATTTTCAAGGGGTCGTGATCAACACCGGCATTGCGCCGTGGACCGGTCCGGGGGGCCGCCGGGGTCGCTCCGTCTTCACTGCTGGCTCGTGCTTTGCACCCGCTATGGCCACGGTGAGCCAATCGAACTTGCCGTTCAGCACACTACAGCCAGGAGAGGCATGTCGGACGATATCAACACAGAAGCCATTTCGGCCGCGAACGAAGCGTGCTGCCTTCAAGCAGGAGCTCGAAGTGCAGGTGCAAGCGTTCGGCGGCAAGCCCGCCGACCTCGGCCACGCCGCCGGTGCGGCCCATCGCGGTTGGATGGCGGTAAAGGCAGCGTTGTCCAGCGACGACGAGCAGTCCATTCTCGATGAGTGCGAGCGTGGCGAAGACTACGCCAAAAAGGCCTACAACGATGCCCTGCAGAAGCCGCTCGCCGACACCCTGCGTCCGCTGGTATCGCGACAGGCCGACGATGTCCGCATCGCGCACGACACGGTGCGTGACCTGCGCAATCAGCATCGCACCACCAAGGATGCCGAGCACGACAACCCGGCGTTGTAAGCGGCTTTCGCGACATTGCACATGGTGATACGAACGGCGTCCCGACTGCGGTTGGGGCGCCGTTCGGCTGCGCCACGGTGTACCTTCGCTGGGACGCTGCCAGTGTTCACCTGTGGAGAACCCGTGCAAACCAGCACCACCGTGCCGCCCATCATCGACTTCGGCAAAGGCCAACCGTCGCTCTCGCTGCTGCCAACGTCCGCGCTGCAGACGGCCGCCGAGCATTTTCTGGCGCAGCACGACCCGCAGTGGTTGCGCTACGGCGACGATCAGGGGGAAGCGCCTTTTCTGAACGCGCTCGCGGAATTCCTCACGCGTCGATACGCCGCCCCGGTCAATGCGTCGCAGCTCATGGCAACCTGCGGCAACTCGCAGGCGCTCAGTCTGTGCTGCACGCGCTTCACCACGCCGGGCGACACCATCTTCGTCGAAGCGCCCACGTACTTTCTCGCGCTCGACATCTTCCGCGATCATGGACTGCGTGTCGTTGGCATTCCCATCGACGACGAGGGAATGCAGATGCCGGCGCTGCGCGACGCGCTGGCTGCACACCGGCCGTCGATGCTCTATACCATTCCGCCGTTCCAGAACCCCACCGGCGTCACGTTGTCGGCGTCACGACGGGAACAGCTCCTTGCGGCGTGCGCGGCGCATGATGTGCTCGTCGTTGCCGACGAGGTCTATCAGCTGCTCGACTTCGGTGCGCCACCACCACCGTCGCTCGCGACATATGCCAGCGACGCCCGTGTGCTCTCGCTCGGCTCGTTCTCCAAGATCTGCGCGCCCGGGCTACGACTCGGCTGGGTGCACGGCGCGCCAGCGCTTCTCGAGCAGCTCATGAATTCTGGGCTCGTGCAGAGCGGCGGCGGGCTCAACCCGTTTACCTCGGGCGTGGTGCACAGCCTCATCACCCTCGGCTTGGCAGACCGGGTGCTCGACGACTTGAAGCTGGTATACGCCGAACGCAGTCGCGTCCTCTGTGAGGCGCTGCGGGATGCCATTCCTGATGCGCGTTTTGTGGAACCGAGCGGCGGGTACTTCGTGTGGGTGCAGCTGCAGGGCGTGTCGGCCGTGGAACTGCTACCCGCCGCGCGTGACGCCGGTGTGTCGTTCCACGCCGGTCCGCGCTTCGCGACGGACGATCAGTTTGGCGACACGCTGCGGCTCAGCTTTGCCCACTACGACAGTGACATGCTGCGCGAAGGGGTGCAGCGGCTGGCGCGCGCGCGACGTAGCTTTTTTTCGTAGCGCACTGACGGCGCGCTGACGATGGCGCGTACCGTTGCAGCATGACTCGAACCCAATCGTCACGGCGGAGACACCGCATGATTACCGCTCCCGATGTCATGACGGCCGAACAGCTGGTCGGCTACCACGTACCCGGCAAGCGTGTTGAGCTCATCCGCGGGCAGCTCGTGGTACGTGAACCCGCGAGCTTTCGACACGGCGATGTTGGCCTCCGGCTCGGCACTGCGCTCGGTATCCATCTGGCGAAGGAGCAGCAGGCGAATGGATGGGCGACCAGGCGCGGCCGCCTCGCCACGCTCGACCCCGGCTTCACGCTGGCCCGCAATCCGGACACCGTCCGCGCGCCCGATCTCGCCTACGTCTCGCGTGAGCGTCACCCCGCGCCAATCCCCAATGGGTTTCCGGCGTTCGCCCCCGATTTGGCCATTGAGGTGCGCTCACCCGGTGATCGCGTCGGTGCGGTAATCAGCAAAGTGGGCCACTGGCTCGAAGCCGGCACGCTGCTCGTGTGGACTGTCGATCCGGAGCGCGAGCAGGTCGTGGTCTATCGTGCCGACGGCAGCATCTCGGTGCTCGAGATGGATGACACGCTGCGCGGCGATTCGGTATTGCCGGGGTTCGAAATGCCACTGCGCGAACTGTTCGCCGATGACTGATCGCGCGTGACGCGTCTCCTCGACTACGACTGGATGTAGCTCTCGAGCGACGCGATGGTGTGTTCGTGGTCGGCGATGATGTCGTCCATGATGTCGCGAATGGAAATCATTCCCAGCACGCGCTCGCCTTCGATCACGGGAAGGTGTCGGATTTTGCGTGCGCTCATCAGCGACATGCACTCGCGCGTGCGCGTCGTGGCGTTCACGGTGATGACGTTCGCCGTCATGATCTCCGACACCAGCGTTTCCTTCGAGTTGCGGCCTGCCAGCGTGATCTTGCGCGTGTAATCACGCTCCGAGAAGACGCCGGCGAGACGGTCGCCATCCATGACCAGCAGGGCACCGGCGTCGAGCCGGGCGAGCTTTTCGACGGCGGCGTACACCGTCATGTCGGGTGTCACGTGCCACAGCGTGCCGTCATGCTTCTTGAGCAATTCGCTGACAGGTTTCATGCGCTCGGTACCGGCTGGGGGGGACCCTCCGGGCAAAGCATATCGACCAAGGATTCCCGGCGCCAGAATACGGACGCTCGACGTGCCGAGCCGAGCCGCTTGCGCCGCATCACTGATAGTAGTGTCTACGTGGGACGATTATATCTCATTGCTAAACTTGTTGACTCGGAGCATAGATGTCCCAGAAGATCATCGCCGTTTTCGGTGCGACCGGTGCCCAGGGTGGCGGCTTGGCGCGGGCTATCGCCGCCGACCCCTCCAGCGGCTTCGTCGCGCGTGCCGTCACGCGTAACCCGGAGTCGGACAAGGCCAAGGCCTTGGCGGCGCTTGGTATCGAAGTCGTCGCCGGCGACGCCGACAACCCGGAGACGCTCGGTGCGGCGCTGGCCGGTGCCTACGGCGCCTTCGTGGTGACCAACTTCTGGGAGCATTTCAACGCCGAGCGCGAAGGTGTGCAGGCCTCCAACATCGCGCGCGCCACCAAGGCGGCTGGCGTGCAGCACGTGGTGTGGTCGACGCTCGAAGACACCCGTCTCGCGTACCCGGCCGACGGCTCCACGTTGCCGGTGCTGCACGGCAAGTACAACGTGCCGCACTTCGATTCCAAGGGGGCGGTCGACCATGTGTTCACGAACGAAGGCGCCCCGACCACGTTCCTCGCGGCGGCGTTCTACTGGGACAACCTGATTCACTTCGGCATGGGCCCGCGCGCCGGTGAGAATGGCGACCTGGTGTTGGCCTTCCCGTTGGGCGGCGTGAAGCTCCCCGGTATTGCCGCACAGGATATCGGCGGTGTCGCGCTCGGCATCTTCAAGCAGGGCACCTCGACGGTTGGTCAGTACATCGGCGCCGCCGGCGAATCGTTGTCGGGCGAAGAGATGGCCGCGAAGCTTGGTCGCGCCATCGGTCGCACCGTGCACTTCTTCGACGTGCCCTTCGACACGTACCGCGGCCTCGGCTTCCCGGGCGCCGAAGATCTGGGCAACATGTTCCAGTACCAGCAGCTGCAGGGCGAGACGTTCCAGGCGGCCCGCGACGCGGCCAAGAGCCGTCAGCTGTACCCGGCGCTGCAGGACTTCGATGGCTGGCTCGCGGCGAACGCCTCGGCGATCCCGATTGGCTGACGCCTGATGGCCTCATGACACGCGACAGGGTCCCCAGTGGTTGGGGACCCTGTCGTGCGTTGCGGCCCGCATCGCGTGGCTGCCGTGTCGCTACAGCGTCGCGGTCACCGCTGGCAGCCACAGCGAAAAGGTGGTTCCCACGCCCAGCGCACTGGTGAGCTGTACGCGTCCGCCCGTGCTTTCAAGAATGCGCGACACCATGGCGAGCCCGAGCCCAGTGCCGCGTTCGGCAGACTTGGTGGTGTAGAACGGCTCCCAGATGCGTTTCTGAAGCGCGGGGTCAATGCCGACGCCGGTGTCGGCAACATTGATGGCTGCGCCTCCCTGCGCCGCCTTCGCCTCGATGCGTAGCGTCCCGCCTTCCGGCATCGCGTCGCGCGCGTTGATCGCCAGGTTGAGCAGAATCTGTTCGAGACGACCACGGTCGATGGCCAGCAACGGCAGCGCGGCGTCTGCGTGCAGCGTCAGCTGAATACGTCGGCCGAGTATTGGGCGCAGCAGCAGATCGAGACGTGCGAACAGTTCGTCGATGGACGCCTGCTGCTCGAAGTCCGAGCGCGGGCGCCCCACACTCAGAATGGTGCGCAGGCGCAGTGCCGCTTCGTTCCCGACGCGCTGGAGATCTTTCACCGACTGCTGCGCTTCCTCGCGAAGGGGCTCCTCTTCCAGCAGTTCGGCGGTGGAGGTCATGACCTGCACGACGTTGGCGAGATCGTGCGTGAGACCCGTCGTGACGGTGTTCACGAGTTCGCGCCGTTGAAGCAATTCGGCTTCGCGCTGCGCCTCGAGCATCGCCTCCTGTCGCTGTTCGGCGGCGGCCTGCGCCTCGCGATAAATCTGTACCGTGCGTTGCAGCACACGGGCGCTGAACCAGAGCCCGGAGAAGGTCACGCCGAGCGTGATGACGCGGTAGCGCATCGACAGGGCGGTGTCCGGTGGCCCGGGGGTTATCAGGCCTTGCGAGGCGAGCCAGAGCCCGGCGATGGTCGCCGCGAGATAGACGCCAAGGATGACGATGGCGGTCTGCATGCGGAAGAACATCAAGGCCAGCATCATCACCAGGGCAACGGCCATGGTGGAGAGAGTGCGCGGCCCGTTCATCACCATCGCCGGCAGCGACATGCCCATGATCATGAGGATCGCGATCCATGCGCGTCGCTCGACACTCCAGCGTTGCAGGCGCAGCGCCCCGCCGAGCAGCGGCACGCCGGTGAGGATCAGGACGAAAAGCGCCCGCTGATCGGCTTCACTCCAGCGCAGCAGAATCCCGAACGCGAAGATGGGCGTCCACAGGAACAGGATGAGCCGCGACAGCAGGACCAGAGCTTCCTGTTGGGCGCAGTGCAGCGGATCGTCCGGAAGTGCCATGCAGAAATACCATTTTGAGGAATGCGCGCCGGCCCCCCAATAACATCGGCAACTTCCGGTCATTCGGCTACAGGGGCGTCGGAGGAAGGTGGGGGGCCGGCCGGCGGGGGAAACTCGCCCTCCGGCCCAGCGTAGGGGGCTTTGGGCATCCCTCGTCCCTCTCTCCCCCGTCCTTGCTGACCGCTGCCGCCTTTCCACGCACTCGCTGGGGCATCATTGCGCTGGTGACGCTCGCCTACTGGGGACTGCTGGCGTACCAGTACACGCACGGTGGCGTCACCGGGCATTCCTTCCTGGCGCGCGCCGACATGCCCACGATCTCCAACTGGTGGGGCGGGCTGACGTTGCCGCTCGTCGCCTACGGGCTCAGCAGTATTCTGCAGCGTCGCCTTCGGGCATTCGGCACCAATGCCGCGCACGCCGACGCGGCACTCCGCCAGGCGACCGCCGGGTTCGTGGGGGCCACGCTGTATGGCGCTGCCATGGCGATCGGGTTCACCACGGGACACGAAGAGGTTTCGTCGTTCCTCTTCACCGCGCTCCCCCTGGTGGGGTTGGTGCTCCCCGTCTTTCGCGCCGAGTATCTGCTGGGGTTCATTGCGGCGCTCAGCATGGTCTTTGGCGGCGTGTTGCCGCTGATCATTGCGACCGGAGTGGCCGTCATGTCCTTCGTGCTGCATGCCACGATACGACGCGGGGTGCGGTGGATGCTGGCGCGCCGCGCTTCATCTCCAACGTGATGACACGAGATCTGCTGTGGGTCGACAGCCGCGCCGGGCTGGCAGTCGGTGCCGGCATGTTTGCGCTGAGCGGATGGCTCAGCGCGTGGTTCGGGCTGCCGCGCGAGCTGTTGTGGATCATGGGCGCGGCCAATGTGGGCTATGGCCTGTACTCGGGGTGGCTCTTCACGCGTCGCCACCGCCCGCGCGGAGCGATTGTGGCGCTGGTAGTGGCCAACGCGGCGTGGGCCGTGGGCTGTCTCGTGGCCGCGGTCCACTTCGCGCCGGTGGCGACGGTGTTTGGCGTGCTCCATTTGGCCGGCGAGGGGCTCATCGTGGGGAGCCTGGCCGCGCTGGAGTGGCGGGCTCGCGACGCGCTGGCCACCGGCCAACGCGAGGCATAGCAGCCAAGGGGTGCTCGGCAGCTACGGCACCCACGCCCGCTCGGCCACCGCCGGCACCCGTTTGCTTTTGGAGGTCGGTACCGTAATGCCGTCGCGCTCCAGCCGCTGCTGCTGCCCCGCGGCACCCCCGGGCAGCTTGTCGAGGAGTGCGCCGTTGTCCCGCACCACGCGCCACCACGGCATGTCGTCACCAGTTCCGGCGCGGTCGACATCTTCGGCGAGCATGCGCAGAAAAATGCCGGTGGTCATGGGGCAGGTATAGTTCGCGTCGTGCGCGGCCGCGAGCGCCGCTCGCAAATCGCCGAGTCGCAACACCTGTCCGCGCGGAATGCGCTGCACGATGGCGGCGATCGTGTCCGGAGACGCGATCAGCATGCGCCCCGGGGGATACGCGTTTCCTTTCGGTTCGGTAAGCACCACGATGCGCGGCTCGATGGTGCGCGTGGCGCGTTGGCGTTTTGCGGTCATGTGAGTCGTACGCGAATGTCCGTGCGCAGCCGATCGGGCGGCGTGGTGCGCGGATCGTCGAGGGTGACTTCTACCGTGGGTTCGTCGGCGAGCTCGATGCCACGACGCGGCAGGGCTTGTCCCAACAGGGCGTCGTAGGTCGACTGGATACTGTCGTAGCCGCCCACGTGCACGAGACAGGCCCATGTGCCCGCCGGAAGCGTACGCACGATCATGGTAGGTGGCGCCCATTCCGGGACGACGGCCGGTTGTCCGTCGGGCACGACAATGGCGGCTTCGTAGCGGCACTGGGCTGCTTCGGTGATGTCGGGATCGTCGTATACCAGCCCCATGGTGATGGGCGGCGTGGCCAGCCAGCCCAGGCGTCCGGCGACGCCAATGAGCGTCTCCCATGCGGCGCCGACGCCCTCGTACGCGCCGATATGACGCGCCGCGAGCAACTGCCGCTCTGGCTCGCGCATCAGACGAATGGGCGGCTCGCTGGCGATATCCGTGTCGCGGAAGGCGCTGGGCACCACACCAAAACGATCACGAAATGCACGGGTGAACGCTTCGTGCGATCCGTAGCCGGCATCGATAGCCACCGCGGAGACGGAGGCCTCACCGTGCTTGAGGCGCAGCGCGGCCCGTTCGAGACGGAGGCGCCGCACGTAGCCCATGACGGACTCGCCGACCATGCCGCGAAAGACCCGATGGAAGTGGTGCGGCGAAAAGCCGGCGTAACGCGCGAGCTCGGCGGGGTTCACCTCGGCGTCGAGGTGCGCGTGGATGTGATCGAGCGTGCGGAGCATCCGCTCCACCCACGGGATGTGGCGGGGGGTACTGTCGGTCATGGCCGTAGCCGTTTCAGAGCAGTGGTGGTACGAGAAAAGGTGGACGCCCTCAAAGATGACACGGCTCCGCGGCGGCGGCTTGATCGCCCGTGCGGTCGTCGCGCCTGGAATGAGCGCACGGCGGATCAAGCGGAGCCGGAGGCACTCGGCGATCTCTCGGGGGTCACGGCCGACAAGGGGTCGCCCGCGATCGAAACGCCCATGGAGAGCTACAAGATGTCGCAGAGGCCGGTGGACCAAACAGTCGCGACAGCGCGCGGCGGGTTGGGGGGAGTACTCTGGCGGGGAGTGATGGTGTGGCTGATACCGTTCGCCGGCACCGCCCCGCTGGTGGACAGCAGTGGCAGTCCGATTGTGTCGATCGGCATCTTCAAGTCCGTTGCCCTCGGCCTGCTGCTGGCCGTGCTACTGGTCGTCCGCCGATGGCCGGCGCGCGGAATTCGCGTCGGCGTGGCGGCAGCCGCGTACACCGCGATGTCGGTCGTACTCGATCTCGCCGTGCTGGTTGGAGCATTCCACATGCCTGTGGCGGTGTGGGGAGCGACGGTGCTCCCGGCGTACGCGCTCATTCCGCTGGTCCTCCTGCTACGACCGAACGTCCACACATCGCGGTAAACCTCCTGTCACGATAGGGACATCGCGGTCCACCACCGACGCGACCTCCGGCACCACTACGCGCCGCAATCGCCAGCGGCGGCCAGCGAGGTCATCGGGCACGCGGAATCGGGTATTTTGCCGCACGAGTCATGGGGTCTAGTTTGTGTCTCGTCCCCCGTGCTCGGAGCCGTCATGCCCATCCCGTTCGCCGTTCTGCTGCTCATCCCGCTGACGTATCTGTCGGCGGCGCTGATGCCGCGCGCGCGTCTGGTGCCAGTCGGCCCCCAACAACCCATCGCGCCCGTCGCGGCCGGCGTGGCGGTGCTCCTCTCGCTGGTTGCGGCTGCGCTGCTCGTGGTGAACGGTCCCGTTTCCGGCCTCGTACATGTTGGGGCGCTGCCGCTGTCGGCCGGCCCGTTCGCGTTGTCGCTTCGCCTCGACGCGGTCACGGTGGTCATGCTGCTCCTCGTGAACAGCATTGGCCTGGTCATTCTGCGCTTCTCGCGTCGCTACCTCGACGGCGAACCGATGCAGGCGCGCTACTTCCGTTCATTCCTCGCCACACTCGTGGCGGTGTCGTTGCTGGTCATCACCAACAATCTTGGCGTGCTGGCGCTCGCGTGGACGGCATCGAGCATCACGGTGCACCAGCTGCTGGAGTTCTACGCCGATCGTCCGTCGGCACTCATTGCCGCACACAAGAAGTTTCTCATTGCGCGCGTAGCCGACGTTGCCATCATTGGGGCGTTCGCGTTGCTGTTCAAGGCGCTGGGTACGCTGGAGATTGACGTGGTGCTGGCGCGTGCCGCCGAGTGGTCGACGGCAGTCGAGACCCCGGCGCTGGTGAAGATTGCCGGCGTGATGCTCGCCGCCGGTGTCGTGCTGCGTTCGGCGCAGTTGCCATTTCACGGCTGGCTCATTCAGGTCATGGAAGCGCCAACTCCCGTGTCGGCACTGTTGCACGCGGGGATCGTGAACATTGGCGGCTTCATCATGATCCGCCTGTCAGGGCTCATGGGTCAGCTCGATGCCGCGCAGTTGCTGCTGGTGGTGGTAGGCACGCTGACGGCGACGCTCGCCGGCCTGGTGATGATGACGCGTGTGAGCGTGAAGGTGGCGCTCGCGTGGTCTACCTGTGCACAGATGGGATTCATGTTGCTCGAGTGCGGACTTGGTGCGTATTCGCTGGCGCTGCTCCACCTCGTGGCGCACTCGCTGTACAAGGCGCACGCGTTTCTGTCGTCGGGGCGCACGGTGGAAGCGTATCTGCGTCGCAACATGACGACCGCGACGCCGTGGTCGACGCGCGCGTGGCTTGCTGGTGGTAGCGCGGCGCTGCTGTTGCTCACTGCTGCGACCGTCGCGTTCGGTTTGCATACCAGCGGGGAGCCGACGCTGCTGATCATGAGCTTCATTCTGGCGCTCGCCCTCGCGCCGGCGCTGGCCCGCGCCGTGGTGGCACGCGATCGCTCCACGTTCCCGCTCATTGGTGCTTCCGTCGCGCTGTCGCTCGTGTACGCGGCGGGGCACTGGGCCATGGGACTCATTGTGGCGCCGGTGGCTGCCTCGGCGGCAACGGTGATCGCGAGTGCCGCCGTGGTGGTCGTAGCTTTCGCCGTACTCTTCGTGGTACAGGCGGCGGTGCTTACGGCGCCGCGCGGTCGGTTTGCGCGCGGCTTCTATCCGGCCTGCTTTGCCGGCTTCTACCTCGACGAGGTCTTCACGCGGCTCACGTTCAGACTCTGGCCCCCGTCGCCAGAGCGTCGGGCCGCTCGCATGAGCGCCTCGCGTGAACGCGCCATGGCGGATGTCCCGGCATGAGCATGCCTCACACGACCGTTGCCGATGCGGTGATCGCGGCCTGCGCGCGCATTGCGCCCACATGGCCGCTCGACCGCATGATTGCGGTGAATCCCTATTGGGGATTCGTGGGACAGCCCATCGAAGATGCGGCGGCGGAGTTGGCCGCGATGACGGGCACGACGTTGCTGATGCGGCGCAGTTGGTTCCGCGCGCAGTGGCGGGCGGGCCGCTTTGCTGCGCGGCACTTGGACGTTGCGCAGGCGCTTGCCGGCGACGGTGCAACGGGAACGCGTGAGCTCATCACCCTGCTCGACGCGGCGACCACGGCCGACGACGATGCGCTACTGCCGCGCGCCCTAATTACCGATGTGGCCGACATTGGCCGTGATCTCGCCCACGCGATGTCGTGGAGCGAGTTCGTCACGCGCCACATCAGTCAGGCCTGCGCGGCATACTTCGATGAAGGACAGGCGCAGTGGGGCCCCGCCCGTGATGACGGGCTCTGGCGCTGCTGGCGCGCGCTCGCCATGCATGACGGCAGCCCGCGTCTGCTCATGGCCTTGCACGGATTTCGTGAAGCGGCGGCCGCGCTGCCCGACAATCCGCATGTACTCATTGTGGACGCACTGGACGCACTCAACGTCGCGCCCGCGCACCGTGAGGAGTACCTCACGGCGCTGCTCTTGTCGGTGAACGGCTGGGCTTCTGCGTGTGCCTATCGACGGTGGGAAGCGCGACTCGCCAAGCATGACGACGAACAGATCGTGCATCTGCTTGCCGTGCGCCTCGCGTGGGAGCTGCTGCTGTACCGGTTGGCCAACCCCGCGGCGCTGCCGCAGGCGTGGCAAAACGCGCAGCGTGCGTGGCCCACGGCGAAGGCGGAGATGGTCAACGCGCAGCAACAGGACTGGTTGCTGCAGCGCGCCCTCGAAGCCGCGTATCAGGAAGACACCGTGCGTCGTTTGTCTGAGGCGCCACGCAGTACGCCAGCCAGCGCCCCCACCGCGCAGGCCGTGTTCTGCATCGACGTGCGCTCGGAGCTGTTCCGACGGGCGCTCGAGAGCGCGGCGCCCTCGGTGCAGACGCTTGGTTTTGCCGGGTTCTTTGGTCTGCCGGTCGCGTATGCCCCCATCACGGGCGCGCCGCGCGCGCAGTTGCCGGGGTTGCTGTCGCCGAGCATGCACATCGTGGATGTCGATCAGCAAAGCCGCGCGCGTGTCGTGGCCAGCGGCTCGCGGCCATGGGCGTCGACGGTCAAAGAGCTCGGCACGCTTGCCGGCTCAGCGTTCTCGTTCGTCGAGTCGGCGGGATTGGGATGGGCCGCTGCGCTCGTGCGTGATGGTTTTGGTCGCGGCGAACGGACGGGCGATGTGTTGCGCGAAACGATGCCCACGCAATCGGCGGTGGTGCCGGAGCTCTCGACGTTCGCCGCAACCGGTGCTCCGGTCGATCTGTCGTCACGGGTGTCGCTTGCGGCGGGTGTGTTGCGTGCGATGAATCTCACGTGCGACTTCGCACCGCTGGTGGCAGTCATCGGTCACGGTGCCTCGACGCAGAACAACCCGCAGGCGGCGGGGTTGCACTGTGGCGCGTGCGGCGGGCAAACGGGTGAAGTGAATGCGCGCGCGCTCGCGTCGCTGCTGAACGACGAGCAGGTGCGGGCCGGCCTCAAGGCCGAGGGCATCGACGTGAAGGACACCCTGTTCATTGGTGGACTGCACGACACGACCACCGATGACGTGCACCTCTATGAGGGCGACGTGAGTGTGTGGGTGCACCGCAAATCTCTCCTCGCGTTTCGCGATCAGCTGCATAACGCGGGGCGCATCGCGCGACGCGAGCGTGCACCGTCGCTCGGTCTTGGTGACATGCCCGATGCGAAGCTAGACGACGCCATTCGCGCGCGAGCTGCGGATTGGTCGGAAGTGCGCCCGGAGTGGGGGCTCGCCGGCAATGCGGCGTTCATCGTGGCGCCGCGTGCGCGCACGCGTGGAGTGAACCTCGCGGGGCGGTCGTTCCTGCACGAGTACACATGGCAGGACGATACCGGCTATGCGGTGCTCGAGCTCATCATGACCGCGCCCATGGTGGTGACGCATTGGATCAACATGCAGTACCACGCGTCAACGGTAGACCCGGTGCGCTATGGCAGCGGCAACAAGGTGCTGCACAATGTGGTGGGTGGTCACATTGGCGTTATGGAAGGCGCCGGCGGTGATCTGCGCATTGGTCTCGCGTGGCAGTCGGTACACGATGGCACGCGCGAACGTCACGAGCCGCTACGTCTGTCGGTGTTCATCGATGCTCCCGTCGACGCGATCGAGGGTATCATCGCCAAGCACGTAGTCGTGCGCGACCTCGTGAACAACGGCTGGCTTTTCCTGCATCGCTTTGCCGATGATGGCGCAGTTCACCGGCGCACACGGAATGCATGGGCACCGGTGCAGGTGGCGGAAACAGGAGTGAAGTAACTACTCCGCGTCGACCAACCGCCCACCATCGTTCCAGCCGCCGAATAGCTTGCCGGCCACGCTTTTCTCGATCAGGCTGTTCAGGCGTTTGGTGAATTCGAGCGGAACACGGCGCTGCTCGTCCACGTAGCCGGCGCGTACGCGTTGGTAGAGCGGCGGTGCCGCCGCAAAAAAATCCCAGGCGCCAGCGGCGACGAGCGCGCGCCGTATGTCGTCGGCCAGCACGAACGGTACATCCAGATCGGGGATCGTGGCGCGTCCGGCGTCGGTCATGAGCCCCAGCGCGATGAGTCGTCGCGCGCGTGCCTTGTTCAGTTCCGTCCAGTTGCTCTTGGCGCGGCGAGGAGAGAAGCGCTGTACCCGTTCGGTGGAGTTGAGGCGTTTGGCGATGCTGTCGATCCATCCAAAGCACAGCGCTTCTTCGACCGCGTCGAGGTAGTCCACCGTGGGGACGTCGGGGCGGTCATCGGCGACCAGCCAGACTTCCCGTTTGTCGGCGTGGTGCGTGATGAGCCACTCGCGCCACACGGCGCGAGTGGAAGCCTTGAGGGTTTCGCCGACAGTGATGGGCATGGGGCGGAAGCTGTTCCATACCGACCGAGAACGGAAGGAGTAGCGGGCTTCACCAATCGAGTAGGCGCAGCTCTTGCAACCAGTCGACGCAGCGCCCGACACCGGTCGTGCGCCGTCGTCGCCTATGGCTAGAGAGCACACATGAAAGGCTACATCCAGAACATCGAAAAGATCGCTGTGGAGAACACGGCGTTCCGGCAGGTGCTGTACACCGCCAAGCATTGCCAGCTCGTGGTGATGGCGCTCAAGCCACAAGAAGAGAGCGGTGCGGAGGTGCACACGCTCGATCAATTCTTTCGCGTAGAGCAGGGAGACGGCGAAGCGATCATCGATGGTGTGCACACGACCATCCACGCCGGTTTCGCGATCGTGGTGCCAGCTGGTGCACGACACAACATTGTCAACACGAGCACCGTGCCGCTCAAGCTCTACACGCTATACGCGCCGCCCAATCATCTGGATGGCGTGGTGCACAGAACGCGGGCTGCTGCTGAAGAAGACACCGAACACTTCGACGGCAGGACCACCGAATGAGGGTGGGGCGGTAGCCGCTACCAGACCGCTTCGGAGAAGAACGCGCGAATCACCTGATCAGACGAGAGCAACGTCGCGTCGTGGCGCATGGCGGTGGTCCCAGTCCAGCGCGAGCACCTGGCGCCAGATGGTCAGGTCTACCGGAAGGATGGACACCCCATCCATGGATTCGAGGCGACGCATGAATCCGTCGAACGAGTCGCCGAGTTCGAGCAGACCGCGTTGCGCCTTGAGCCCAATCTCCCAACAGGAGACGGAGCTCACCAACACG